>JANNZD010000060.1:0-6333 GCA_031410435.1 Betaproteobacteria bacterium
GCCAGTGTGCCGCTGGAGAGCGAGACTCATGGCGGCGAGGACGTGGGCATCTGGGCGCGCGGCCCCAAGGCCTACCTGGTGCGCGGCAGCATGGAACAGAACTGGATCTTCCATGTGATGCGCGAGGCCTTCGGCTTCTGATGCCGGCCGACCTGCCCCCTCGGCTGGGCCGTCGGGCTGCGCTGGCGGCAGCCTGGCTGGCTGCGGGGCTGACGGCCAGCCCGTGGGCCTGGGGCAACGACGCCGCCGCAGCCGCGGCCGACCCCCCGGGCAGCAGCCTGCCGGCATTGGCCGCCCAGTTCCGGGTGACGCTGTCGCGGCCCGGGCAGGCCTGCCAAACCCAGACCTGGCAAATCACCCGCAGCCACAGCCTGATCACCTGGCTGAAAGGCCCGGGCACCGAAGAGCTGTGGCGGCGCGACCGCAGCGGCATCCGCCTGGAACGGGTGATGCGCAGTGACCGCCATGTGATCGAGTACAGCGCAGGCGAGCTGCGGGCACTGGACGTGGTGCTGGACTGGGGCGCACTGGCCACCTTGTTCCCGGCCGACCAGCTCAAGGGGCTGCGGCCGCTGGCCAGCCCGGCCCGTGCGGGCCCCGTGCTGCACCTGCGCGGCCACATCGGCCAGGAGCAGGTGGATCTGCTGTGGGACCCCGCGGCCCAGTTGCCAGTGCGCCTGGCCCGCAGCGGCCCCCAGGGGCAGGTGCTGTTCGAGCGCATCGCCCTGCACGTCCAGGCCCCTGCCGCCTGGCCTCAGGCCGGCGCCGGCTTGGACGACTTCCAGCGTGTGGACGCCTCGGATTTTGGCGACATGGCCTACAACCCGGTGGTGCGCAAGGCCCATGCCTTGGATCAGCGGGCCGGCTGGCGCCGGACCCATGCCGATTGACAGCGGCGCGTCGGTCAGCCCCTGGCCGGGCCTGACCGGCAGGCGCTGACTCAGGCCACCACCGCCGCCAGGCGCAGCCACGACCAATAGGCTGCCAGCACGCCAATGGTGTAGAGCAAGGGCACGCGCAGGCGGGGCGCCCAGGGTTGTCGGCGCACCACCAGCACCAGCGCCCAGACCGCGGCCACGGCCAGCAACTGGCCGATTTCCACCCCCAGGTTGAAGCTGAGCAGGGCCGTGACCAGGTGCTTCTGCGGCAGGCCGATGGCCTGCAAGGCGCCGGCAAAGCCCAGGCCATGCACCAGGCCAAAGACAAACGCCACCAGCGCCGGCCAGCGACGCGCCAGGGTCTGCCGCTCGCGCAGCGCCTCGGACGCGACCAGCACGATGGACAAGGCGATGCAGGCCTCCACCGGCGCCGACCGCAGCGTGAGCCAGCCCAGGGCGGCGCTGGCCAGCGTCAGGCTGTGCGCCACCGTGAAGGCGGTGATCGTCCACAAGAGCCGGCGCTGGAAGCCCACCAGGAACAACAGGCCCGCCACGAACAGCAAGTGGTCGATGCCGCCGAGGATGTGCTCGATGCCCAGCATGGTGTAGGCCGAGACGATCTCGCCCAGGCCGCGTGGATCGTCGGCTGCGCCGAACAACTGCACGGTGGGCTGTGAGGCGGTGAGGGTGTAGACCCGAGCCCCGCCGTCCAACCAATGCACCTTGATCATGGCGGCCGAGTAGCGCTGGCCCACGCCGTCCACCGCCAATGTGCCCTGCAAACCGCCCGACCCGCATTGCAGCCGGTTGCCATCGGCCTGGCAGCCGCTGGGCCATTGCGGCACCAGGTCCATCGCACCGGCCTGGCGCTCGTTGCTGGCGGTCCATTGCCAGAAGAACTGGCCTGGGGCCAGCTCGCGCACGTCCATCTCGGCCATGCTCATCTCATGCGCCGCCGCCGCCAAGCCCAACCCGGCCAGGCCCAGGGCCCACAGCCAGTGCCACAGGCGCCGTCGCCAGGGGCGCATCGCAGTGTTCACCGTGCCCAGGGTGCTCAGGGTGTCGCTCATCGGGCGGCTGCTTCGGTCTTGATCTTGTACTTGCCCGCCAGTGCCCGCACGGCCGCGGTGCGCTGCTCGGCCATGACCGCGTCGGTCCAGTCCTGCAGCACCGCCGTTTGCACGGCCTCCAGGGGCACGGCCCGGGCGGGTGTCACCGCCTCCAGGCGCATCACGCGCAGCCCGTCCTTGGTCGGCAGCGCACGCCACTCACCCACCGGTGAGGCCTCCAGCAACTTGGCAAAGTCGGGCCCGTAGCCCTCCACCAGATTGACATGCGGCCGGCCCTTGTAGACCCGCAAGCCGGCTTTGGCATCGCCTGGCGAGCCCGCATTCAGGGCGTCGACAAAGGCCCGCACGGCGGGCTCGGCGTTGTCGCCGGCCAGCACCGCTTCTTGAAAATCGTAGCGGGCCGGCTCGTCATAGCGGAAGCGGTTCTTCTCGAACCAGGCCCGCAACACCGCAGCGTCCAGGGGCGGGCGGCGGGTGTTGGCATCGACGATGCTCAGGGATTTGAAGATCACCCGCTCGCGGATGGCGGTGTCGCCCTTGTCTACGCCCAAGGCCAGGCCCTCGCGGTACAAGACCTCGTTGTCCAGCCAGATCTGGCGCAGGGCCGCCAGTTCCTTGGCATCGGGCTCGCGCCCCCGCGCGGCCTTGAAGGTCTGACGCGCCTCGCTGTCGACCGCCGCGCCCACCACGATGACGCGTGGATCGTCGGCCTGGCCCTGCAGCGCAGGGTCCACACCAAAGACCACAGCGCCCAGCAAGACAAAGTGCAACAGGGGCTCGCGGGCCCAGGCGGGTAGCTTGCGCGACCCCCATTGGCTCAGGGCGGTGTCGGTCGGTGTCGGGGTCGGGGTCGCGCTCAAGGGGCTCGGCATGCAGGGAATCCAGGTCGGTGCGTCAAGGTCAAGGCGGTCAGGTCAAGGCGGGGACTTCTCCCGCTGAGAAGGCGCCGCACCTGCCGGCACGGCGCCCAGCGCATCCAAGCTCGCTCAGGGTCAGTTCACGCCCGCCACTGCCGTGCTGCCATTGACTTGCACGTAGATCGGGTTGCTGTAGAACCACAGGTCGGCCCAGGCGGCCACGTCATAGCTCACCGCCTTGCGCCCGGCCATGGGGCCGTTGACATTGGCCAGTGTGCTGGTGGACGTGGCCATGTGCGACGGGCAGCGGTTGAACTCGGTGGGCGTTTGACCTGCCGGCGCCGCCACTTCACAGGGGATGCGCAGGTTGGCCGTATTGCCGGCATTGGTGACGATGTCGGAGATGGGGTTGCCCGACGCGTCAGTCTCGTAGGGCACGTTGGCCGGCAGGTTGGTGCCGCGCAGACGCACATACTGCGACGCCGTCACCGCCGGGATGCGGAAGCTCATCTTCAGCAGGTCACCGCCAGCGGCTGTCCAGCCCGTCTTGTTGAAGGTGCGGATCACCGCAGCGCTGTCGTTGCGGGTGGCCGCGGGCACGCTGCTCAAGGGCTGGGTCTGGCCAAAGGTGACTGAGGCCGGGTTGCTGTCCAGCCAGCTGGCGTTGGACGGCCAGGCGCCCGAGTAATCGGCCGTGCCCGGCGTCTTGTAGCCGGTGACCATGCCGCGCACCACATCGATGTGGTCCAGCACGGGCATGTCCAGCGGCTGGGTCACGCCGATCTGCAGCAGCGACGGGTTGGCAAAGGTGTAGGGCGAGTTGTTCTTGCCCGACGGGTCGCGCACCACGATGGCCACCACGATCTCGGCGCCTGGGCGCACCACCAGCTTCTCGCCCATGGTGGCGCAGCCGGCCTGGTCGATGTCGGTGTTGTTCTGCGCAGCGGCCAGGGCCAGGGCTTCCACCGCCAAATTGCTGCGGGCGGCGGGGCCGGCGTAGGACGCGCAAGCCACAAAGGCCAGGCGGTCGATCAGCTGGCCGCTGGCAGCAAAGTTGTTGCCGGTGCGCAGGCCGTCCACGATGTGCTGCGGCGTCATCTTGCTGCCGCCGTTGCGCACCATCGTGTAGTTGCGCTGGTATTCACCGGGCAGGAAGTCCTGCGTGGTCCGGCGGTCATCCGGGCCGAAGCTGCCCCGGTTGTGCCAGTCCGAGCTGGCAAAGAACCAGAAGTTGCGGCCTTCGCCCAGCAAGGCGTCCCACAAGCCGCCCACCTGGGCGCCGTACACACCGGTGCCGCCATAGGTGGTGGTGCCGACCGAGTCGGTCAGTGCGCCCTGGATGGTCTGGCGGTTGGGCTGGTACTCGCCGCGGTGCTGCGAGGCGCCATGGCCCGGCTGGGTTTCCATGCCGAAGGCCACGCGCGGTGCGGCGTTGTTGAAGTTGCGCAGGTGCTCGACGTTGAAGCCGTTGTTGCCGTCCGGGTTGAAGCGGCCGGCACGTTCCAGGTGGGCCGGCACGTAGTAGCTGCCGTCATGGTCGTAGGCGGCCATCCACTTCACGGACTCGACGGTCTTGACCTGGCCCTTGGTGCCGGTGCCCGTGCCCGAGCCCTGGCCCAGCTTCTTGGCGGTGTTGTTCCACTCGGCCACGCCGTTGTTCAAGCCGCCGGCAAACGAGCAATCCCACTGGTTGGCCACACCGCGGCTGGTGTCGGTGTCGCCCCGGTCGAAGCAATACGACCACTGGGCCAGCGCGTTGGCATTGCCCACGGCGGTGTAGCGGCTGGCGCCGGCCACAGTGTTGGCGGCCGTGGGCAGCGACGCGGCATTCAAGTTCAGCGGCAATTGGCCGGTGATCACGCTCATCGACGTGTGCTCATGGCCGGCAACCACCGACTCCAGGCCCAGGAACAGCGGCCGGTCACGCAGGGTGGCCAGGTATTCCATGAGGGGGTACTGAAACTCTTGCAGCGACTGCCAGCGCCACAGGTTGGCATTGGGTGAGGCAGCACCAGTCGCGATGCCCTTGGGCACCACAGGCCCTGGCGTGGCGGTGCTCTGCCAGGTGGTGGTGGGGCCTTGACCGGTGTACGGGAAGACCGGCGTGTCGAGCGACGCATCCTCGGTCAGCGTGCAGTTGCGGTTGCCGGTGCCACCGTGGCCGGCCTGCACAAACCAGTCCAGCCCGAAGTTGCCGTCGGTGCTGTCGGTCGATTTCTTCACCAGCTTCTGCATCGAGATCGAGCCGTCCGAGCAGGTGGTGTGGTTGTGGAAGTCGCCAGCCACGTACTTGCCGGCCACCTTGCCAGCCTGGGCGATGGTGGGCGCGGCAATCAGCACGAAGCTGCCGATGGCGGCCACTGCCGCGAGGGCGATGGTGCGCTTGCTGAATCCTGGGTTCATCTTGACTGCTCCTGTGGGGTTTTTGGGCATGCCGGTTTGCGGGCTGCAAACCTGGCCGGGCCGGTCAGTGCTCGTGAAATGCTAGGCAGCCCGCGTGACCTGTCCGTGACGGACCCCACAGCCAAACAGACCAAGCGCGCGGTCGGCCACCTCGACGAGGCCTTCAGCCAAAGCGCGCGTAGTCCACTGACAGTCGCGCCTGCACCACACCGGCCCGCTCGAAGATCAGGTCCATCGGGTATTCCCGGGCCACCTCCAGCGGATGGCGCAAGCCGAGCAGGCGGATGTGCGGGCCGGCCTCGGAGAGCTGCGTCACCTCGTCCACAGGGATGGCCACATTCACCGGCCCAGGCAGCAGCACGCCGCCCATCTCGGCGGCATCAGCCACCGGCGTCACGACCTGGATCAGGCGGTCCGACAAGGTCACCTCGTCGATGCGCAGGCACACCAGGGCGCTGGTCTCACCCGGCGCAGTGGCACGTGTCCAGGGGTGGGTGATGCGCAGGTGGGCCGCAAAGAACTCGCAGGCCTGGGCCTGCGACCCGACCCACAGGCCGACGCCAGCCAGGCCGAAACGCAAAAAATGGCGGCGCTGCAGGGCTAGGTTCATGGCGGGCAACTCCGGCATTGGGGTGGTAATCAGAAGACCTTGAACAGGTCGCCAGATCTGCGAAGCAGACCTGTGCTGGCCGAGCTTAGACCGCGTGTGTGAAAGCTCAACGACAAGGAACGACAAGCCGCAGGCCGATGTGCAGGGTGCACGGTCACGCCGTTGTCGCAGACGGTCGGCACACTGCCATGGCACCCCCAACAGCGACGAGGCCTGGCCCGCGCTGAACCCTACAAACCCTTCGGAGCTTTGCATGAAACTGTCCACCCTCGCCGCCCTTGCCCTGCTGTCTGCCGCGCCCGCCTTTGCTGGGCCGGCGTTCCGGGTGGACTTCGAAAAGACCTGGGACTACACCAACGGTGGCGTTGACGGCTACTACAACGGCGGCACTGCTGCCGACGGCACCTCCGGCACCAACCTGGGCGTGGGCTTTGTCGGCGTGTCCGGCCTGTCCAACGACGTCAACTTCACCTATTACAGCAACGCCCCCAGCCCGCAAGGCGTGGCTTATGTCT
>JANNZD010000061.1:0-12632 GCA_031410435.1 Betaproteobacteria bacterium
TGATCTCTGAACCTCAGAGATCAGAGGGGCCGGCGGCCTGGGCACCGACAACAGGGGCCCAACGCAACACCACACGGAAGCCCAGATAGTAGTTGCGGGCGCCGGGGAGAAGCCTGCCGCGCCAGGCACAGCGCGCGAAGCCGGGGCCCCCGTAGAAGGCACCGCCGCGCACGACCTTGCCGGCGTCGTCAGCCGTCAATTCGTCGTGAGGCACTGAGTGGGCTGGTGTCCAGGCGCTGCCGGTCCATTGCAGGACGTTGCCCACCATGTCGTGCAGACCCCGCCCCGTGGCCGGAAAGCAGCCCACGGCGCAGATGCGGTCGATGCCGCTGTTACTGGTATTGGCACGTTCCGGGTCTGGCACATCACCCCAGGGGAAGATGGCGCCCGGCACGCCGGCGCGGGCAGCGGCTTCCCATTCCAGTTCGCTGGGCAGGTCGGCCTGCCAGCCCGGGTGGTGCAATGGGCTGCCGAAGGGATGGCCCGTCAAGGCCGGCGACCTGAGCAACTGGCCGGTGAGCCAATCGCAATAGGCCCGCGCCTCCTGCCAGCTGACCCACGCCACGGGCTGGTTGCCGGGTGCGCGCAGCGCATCCGGGTCTGCCGGCCGCTGGCCGCTGGCGTCGACGAAGGCGCCAAACTGCGCCACCGTCACCGGGTACTTGCCGATGTAGAACGCCGCTGTCGGGGTCGCGCGGTCATTGAGTTCATCGGTGGGCACCGAGTCGCCGATGACCTCGGCCACCCGCCGTGCATCGGTGGTGCGGGTGCCGATGACGAAGTCTTCATCCGCCTCGATGCGCACAAAGCCCAGGGTGGCGTCAGCGGGCAGGTGGTGCAGCGTGGAATCAAAGCGCGGGTCGCCCAGCTGGGCCAGCACCTCGCCCGCAAAAGCGCGTTGGCGCACCGGCAGGCCGCCTTGATCGGGATGCAGCGGCAGCGCCGCCACCAGCCACTGCGCCACCTGGCCGGCGATGCGCTGGCGTGTCTCGCGTGCCTGCACGGCGCCCAGTCCGATCTCCTGCAACAGCAAGCCGGCCAGCAGGGCGCAGTTCCAGTCGACGGGGACCAGTGCCCGCGCGTGGCCTGCGTCAGCCACCGACTGGCAGCCGATCAACTGATGGGCAGCGCTGACACCGCGGTCGGCCCCGGCCCGCCTGGCGGCCAAGGGCAGCACCACCTGCCAGTGGCCCGCCGCCTGCCGGGCCAGGTCGACGCATCGGCTTTCGAAATCGGTCAGCTTGGCCAGGTGGCAGGCGGCCAAGAACTCCTGAAAACTGCGGTGTGGAAAGCTGAACTGCCGCTCGCCATCGCGCGGGTCCAGGCCCGTCAACAGCCCGGCGCGCTGGTCGATGTGGTCCACCACCAGCTGGGCCTTGTCCAGGCTGTGGCCCAGCCAGGGGCTGAAGGCGCGCTGCAGCCGGCCTTCGCCGATGTCTGCGGTGCCATCACGGCCCAGGCTGGCGGCGTGCACGTCGTAGGCCAGTTCTTCCAGCGTATCGCGCAGGTCGGCCATTCGCAGGTGCGGCATGCCCAGTGCCTGCAGCAGGGCCTGGTCGGCACCGATCTGGCCGGACCAGCGCTGCAGCAGCAATGCCACGGATTCGTCGTACAAGTCGGCCCGGTCGTCGGGCATCCTGCCCTTGTTGCTGTGCAGCATGGCCATCTGCGTCAGCAGCAGCGGGTTGGCGGCCAGCGGCCGGATGTCGGCCCGCTGGTAGGCCCGCAACAGGTCGTCGCGCTTGGCATCGGCCTCGGCCGCCAGGCACCAACGGTGCCGTTGCAGTGCGGCATACCAGCGCGCGATGAACTGCTCCACCAGGGTGTCGCTGAGGCCGGCCAGTTGGTACACCCCGCTGGCAGGGTGCGCGCCCTCGGGCCAGGCATAGGGCCTGGCGGTGAGCAAAAAGCGGCAAGTTGCCGGCGCCTGCCGCATGAAGGCCGCCAGCAGATCGCGCACCCGCTGCTGGGCAGCGGCGTCGCCGCACTCGTCCAGCCCGTCGAACAGGAACAAGGCGCCGTGCTCGCGGGTAATGCGCTGCAGGTGTTGCGCCGTCTCATCGCACAGGTTGCTGGCCTGCAAGTCCTGCCCGATGTAGGCCCACAAGGTGCCTGGCTGCTGCCTGGCATCGCATTGGTTCAGGTACTGGGACAACCCCCGCAGCTTGATGCGCACTGGCAACAGTGCGCCGTGCGGCCAGCGCGGGCCCAGCTGCTTGAGTTCAGCGGCGTGGCCCTGCAGGGTTTGCGCCAGCGCCAGCAGCACATGGGCGCCAAAGGTGCTCTTGCCGCTGCCGGGCTGGCCCAGCAGTGTCAACTGGCGGTGGTGGGCCAGGGCCTCCAGCGCGGTGATCGGGCGCGCCTTGTCGGGCGCGCCGGGGTGGCTGCCGGCACGTGGCTGCGCCCGTGCCAGCCAGCGCTGCAGCGAAACGCCGCCGGGCCGTTGCGCCGTGGTGTCGAGCGGCACATAGATGTCGCCCAGTTGCAGCGGCGTGTTGCGGGACTTGTCGACGCCAGCATTGAAGGCGCCCAGCGGCAGGCCGGCCAGGTCGGCCACCAGCACGTGCAGGTAGTGGCCGAAGATGCTTTGGGCCTGCGCAGCATCCGCGCTGGCAGGCAGGCCGTGCTGGATGATCATCACCAGGTCGTGGCCGATGAAGTGGCCGCCATCGGTTTGTACCGAGCCGGCTACGGCCGTGCCGCCATCGACCTTGACAGTGGCGGCCGGTGGTACTGCGCCGGCGGCCTGCTGGCGGGCTGCCATTTGCGCCTGCAACCTGGCAACCTGGCGTTGCAGGGCTTGCAACTCGGCATCCGGGTCGGCAGTGGGCTTCTTGCGGCTGGCCATGGATCAACGGCTCGGGCTCTTGCGGGCGGGCAGCCTGCGGGTGGGTGCGGCGGCGGTCAGCGTGGTCTGGTTGCCGCCAACGAAGGTACCGCCCTGGGTGTTGACGTTGCCGCCCACATAGCTGCCCCCCGTGACGTGAACATGGGTTTGCGGGCCGGTGCTCAGGGCGCCTGAGTTGTTGCCACCCACGGCGATGCCGCCGGCAGCCACGGTGAGGGCCGGCCTGTCGTCATCGCGCACCCATTGCACAAAACCCGCCTGCGCCAGCTTGTCCAGCTGCTGGCCGAAGTGCGCCTTCAGTGCATCGACGCTGGCGTAGGGGGTGTAGAAATGGCCGAGCCTGTCGAGTTTGTCTTTGAAGGCTTGCAAGCTGGGCGCGGCCGCTGCGGCACGGCGCGTCGTCAGCTGCCGAAAGTAGGTGAACACGAAGGGTCGCCGGGTGGCCTGAAACTGGCCGATGGCAGTGTCGAACTCTTCCTCGGTATAGCGGCCCACCTTGGTGGCCACCAGCAGCACAAACAGGTCGCAGCCCAGGATGGCGTGGTTGTAGTCGGCCTGTGTGCGGGTCGGTGAGACGGCATCCAGAAAGTCTTCCCAGAGGACCAGCTCAAGGAAAACGCCACATGAATGCCAGGCCTTGTTTCTGCGGTTGATCAGGATCTCGAAGGCGTCACGGTCGGCTTTCAACTCATTGGACGACGCGAGGAAGACTTTTAACTTGGAGTTTGGCATTGAAGCGGACCTGATCATCACAACGAGAAGGCCGAAGATGCTAACCCGTCATTTGTCTGTGCTTGGGCCGACTGGATTGCAGTTGACCGCCGGGTACTTGTCAGTCAGGGCGTCTGTCGGACTTGGGGAGTGCCGGCTGTCATCTGGCCGCCGCGGTCCATTCTTCAACGGTTTTTTGTCCCATAACTGGTGATACGGGCCGGCAAACCCGGCAAAAAGGGGTCCTGACGGGGGGCCAACTTTCGCTTCCACGCCCCAAGCCCGACAGGGCACTTAGGTCTGGTCAAAATCCCGGCGCTGTCGCAGGATGCCGCAGGGTGAAGCTTTAACACCCTTGCCCCCACCGCAGGAGTTGCCCCGATGCCGAACGCCAGCACTGTCACCCTGCCCGATGGCGCGCAACTAAATTTGGTGCTGGCCGACGCTGGCCGAAAACCCAGCGAATGGGCCAGCACGCTGGGCTTGGGGCCGATGGCGGCGGTGGTGGTGCTGGCAGGCGGCGACGATGCGGTCGATGAGGCACTGCGCCCCCGCCTGACCCAGTTGCTGGCACGCGGGCTGGTGCGCACCCTGGGCGACCTGGCCGCGCAGCAGGGCGGTGCCGGCCAGGCCTTGTGTGTGGTGCGCGCCTGCGGCCCGGGCGTGCCGGCCCTGCTGGGCCAGGCCGTGGCCGATGCGGGCGGGCCGGTGCAATTGCTGGGTGTGGCACCCGAGGCCCTGCTGGCCTTGCCGGGTGTGGTGGCCCCGGCTGCGGCCGAGCCGCCGGTGTCGGGCCTGACCCACCTGCTGGGCACGCCGGGCCTGGCCTGGGGCAGTGAACTGCGCGCCAAGGTCGACGCAGTGCAGGCCCTGGCAGATGCCCGGCCAGCAACTGGCAATGCCGCAGGCGGGGCGCGGCCGATGCTGTTGGTGATCGGCGGCGGGCCGGGCACGCTGGCCGAGGTCAAGCAGGCGGTGACCCGGCGCTGGCCGGTGCTGCTGGTCGAGGGCAGCGGTGGCGCGGCCGAGGCGCTGGCGCGCCAGTTCAAGGCCGGCGAGGCCGACAACGGCGACCCGCTGGTCACCGACATCCTGGCCGACGGCCACCTCTGCTGCATCACCCTGGGCGCCAAGGCCGCCGGCGCGGTGGACGCCCTGGCGGCCGCGCTGCGCCGCGAATCGGGCGGGGCCAGCGTGCTGCGACTGGCTTGGGAGACCTTTGGCGCGCTCGATCGCGCCGCTGGCCAGCAGCAGAAGGATTTTGACAATGTGCAGGGCTGGATCCTGGTGCTGGGCCTGGTGGTGGTGGCGATGTCGGTGGCCCATTCCCTGGCCCAGAGCAAGGGCTGGCATGGGGCGGTCGACAGCCTGCACTACGGCCTGATCGTGGCGCCGATCAGCGTTTCGGCACTGATTGCGGTCAGCAACCGCTTCTCGCCCGGCAAGCGCTGGGTGCTGTTGCGCGCGGCGGCCGAGGCGCTCAAGCGCGAGATCTACCGCTACCGGGTGCGGCCCAACCAGGCGCCGGCTGATGGCGCACCCGAGAAGCGCCTGCAGCGCGCGATGGAAGACATCACCCGGCGGCTGGCCCGCACCGAGGTCAACTCGATGGCCAACCCGCTCTATGTCGGCGCCATCCCCCCGGCCGGCGCGGTGGCCACGGGTGACGATGGCCTGAGCCTGCTGGGCCCCGACCGCTATGTGCGGCTGCGCCTGATCGATCAGCTGGCCTTCTACGGCAACCGCACCACCCGGCTGGAGCGGCGGGCCAGCGGCTGGCAGATGGTGGCCATCGTGGTGGGCGCCCTGGGTACGCTGCTGGCCGCATTGGGCGGCGACTGGGTCAGCTGGGTTGCGCTGACCAGCGCGCTGGCCAGCGCCGCACTGGCCTTCGTGGGCTACAAGCAGTTCGAGACCCAGCTCACCAGCTACAACCAGACCGCCGCCGACCTGAAGAACCTGCTGGCCTGGTGGACGGCCCTGCTGCCCGACGAGCAGGCACAGCCGGACAATGTCGACATGCTGGTGACCACTGCCGAGAAAGTGCTGGCCGACGAGCAGGACAGCTGGGCCCAGAACATGACCAATGCCTTGGCGGCGTTGCGCACCGGGCGGGACGAAGCCGACCCGCCACCGCCGGGCCCGTCCGGGGGTGCACCGGCCGCTGCCGCGGCCATCGCCGTGATTGCCGTGGCCGGCCCCGCCGGGCCCGAAGCCGACAGCGCGCAAGACCCTGCCGCGCCGGCAGCACAGGCAGCGCCGGCGCCGGCGGCGGACTCCGACCCGGGTTCACCGACCGCTGCAATGGACCGTTAGATCGGCGGCCACGGCTGATACCCAATCACACCACCCTGATGAAAACACCGATAGCCCAGCGAAATTGAGTATCAAAGGTGGCCGGCCGGGTATCAAAACCCGCATCACCTCGCGCCCAGAATTCAGCCCGTCGGTGCCCCGCTGCATCGCAATACCGCCCACCGCTGAACCCGCGAGGAGACACCCCATGAAAACCTTGAAGACCGCACTGGCCCTGGCCGCCGCAATGGCCACCGGCCTGATCGCCAGCACCGCGTCGGCCGCCACCGAACTGGTCGTCGCCACCGTCAACAACGGTCACATGATCGAGATGCAGAAGCTGACCAAGCATTTCGAGACCGCCAACCCTGAGATCAAGGTCAAGTGGGTGACGCTGGAGGAGGGCACGCTGCGCCAGCGCGTGACCACCGACATCGCCACCAAGGGCGGCCAGTTCGACATCATGACCATCGGCATGTACGAGACGCCGATCTGGGGCAAGAAGGGCTGGCTGCAAGAGCTCAAGCCACCGCCACCTATGACGTGGAGGACCTGCTGCCGGCCATGCGCAATGGCCTGAGCGTGGACGGCAAGTTGTTTGCCGCGCCCTTCTATGGCGAAAGCTCGATGCTGATGTACCGCAAGGATCTGGCCGACAAGGCCGGCATCACGGTGGCCGACAAGCCCACCTGGACCGACATCAAGGCCCTGGCCGCGAAGATCCACAACCCGCCCAATGTGTATGGCATCTGCCTGCGCGGCAAGCCGGGCTGGGGCGACAACATGGCCTTCCTGTCCACCCTGGTCAACACCTTCGGCGGCCAGTGGTTCGACATGAAGTGGAAGCCCCAGGTCGACAGCAAGCCCTGGCATGAGGCGGTGAACTTCTATGTGGATCTGCTGAAGAACTACGGCCCCCCGGGCTCGGCCGGCAACAGCTTCAACGAGATCCTGGCGCTCTACAACGAGGGCAAGTGCGGCATGTGGATCGATGCCACCATCGCCGCCAGCTTCATCAGCGACCCCAAGCAGAGCAAGGTGGCCGACAAGGTGGCGTTCGCCCAGGCGCCCACGCAGGCCACGCCCAAGGGCGCCAACTGGCTGTGGGCCTGGGCCCTGGCCATCCCCAACGGCACCAAGAAATCGGCCGAGGCGCAGAAGTTCATCGCCTGGGCGACCAGCAAGGAATACATCGAGCTGGTGGCCAAGACCAATGGCTGGGCCAGCGTGCCCACCGGCACCCGCAAGAGCACCTATGCGAATGCCGAGTTCCAGAAGGCGGCCAAGTTTGCGTCGGCCGAGAAGGCCGCCATCGACAGCGCCAACCCGGCCGACAGCACCCTGCCCAAGAGCCCCTATGTGGGCGTGCAGTTCGCGGCCATTCCCGAGTTCCAGAGCATCGGCTTGGCGGTGGGCCAGCAGATGAGCGCGGCGCTGGCCGGCAAGACCACGGTGGACAAGGCGCTGAAGGCCGGCCAGGCCGCTGCTGACAGGGAAATGCGCAAGGCGGGCTACTACAAATAAGTGCTCATTCGGCTACCGCGCGCCCCGATTTGGGTGCGGATCTGTTGGCTACGGCGCACAAGCGCTTTGCGCTTGCTGAGCCTGCGCCGCAACTTCGTTGTCGCCTGACAAACAGGTAAGGCTGCGCCGCTGTGCAACCACCTTGGGTCGCTCGCTACGCCGCCTGAACGCTTATTTCCAACCTCGCTTCGGCGCGTCGCTGGGCTTGCGCTCGGCTCTGCGCTCACTCAAGGCCCCCATGCAAAGCACCGCCCCGCGCCTGATCCCGCGCTTGCTTCTCGCCCCGGCGGTGCTCACGCTCTTCCTGTGGATGATCGTGCCGCTGGTGATGACCCTGTACTTCTCGGTCATCCGCTACAACCTGATGCAGCCCGAGCAGGTGGGTTTCGTCGGGCTGGAGAACTTCGAGTACTTCATCACCGACCCGTCTTTCGGCACGGCGGTGGTCAATACCCTGCTGCTGCTGGGCAGCGTGATCATCATCACCGTGGGCCTGGGCATCGCGTTGGCGCTGCTGATCGACGAGCCCTTCCCGGGCCGGGGCATCGTGCGGGTGTTGCTGATCTCGCCCTTCTTCGTGATGCCCACGGTCAATGCGCTGCTGTGGAAGCACATGATGATGAACCCGCTCTATGGCGTGCTGGCCCAGGTGTGGCTGTTCTTCGGCGCCCAGCCGGTGGACTGGCTGACCGACTTTCCGCTGGCCAGCGTGATCGTGATGGTGGCCTGGCAGTGGCTGCCGTTTGCCGCGCTGATCTTCATGACCGCCCTGCAGTCGATGAACCGCGAGCAGCTGGAGGCCGCGCGCATGGACGGCGCCACTTACCTGCAGCAGCTGCGCTACCTCTACATCCCGCATCTGGGCCGCAGCGTGGCGGTGGTGGTGATGATCGAGATGATTTTTTTGCTCAGCGTGTTTGCCGAGATCTTTACCACCACCGGCGGCGGGCCGGGCGATGCCAGTACCAATGTGGCCTTCCTGATCTTCAAGCAGGCGCTGCTGAACTTTGATGCCGGTGTGGCCTCGGCCGGTGCGCTGTTTGCGGTGGTGCTGGCGAATATCGCGGCGGTGTTTTTGATCCGCCTGGTCGGCAAGAACCTGGACAAATGATGGCCTCGAACCTTGCTGCTGTGCCCGTATCGCCCCGGCGCGTCCGCCCCTTTGACTGGGCCTTGCTGCTGCGCAGCGGGGCCGCCTGGGCCGCCACGCTGCTGCTATTCTTCCCGCTGGGCTGGCTGATGCTCACGGCCTTCAAGACCGAGCTGCAGGCGATTGCCCAGCCGCCGCTGGTGTTCTTCATGCCCACGCTGGACAACTTTGTCGAGGTGCAGGAACGCAGCGACTACCTGCTGTATGCCGGCAACTCGCTGATCACCAGCCTGGCCAGCACCCTGCTGGGCCTGGCGCTGGCGGCGCCGGCGGCGTATTCGATGGCCTTCTTCCGCAGCGCGCGGACCAAGGACATCCTGATGTGGATGCTGTCGACCAAGATGATGCCGGCGGTGGGTGCGCTGGTGCCGATCTATGTGATCGCCCAGACGGCGGGGCTGCTGGACACGCGGCTGGCGCTGATCATCGTCTTCACGCTCTCCAACCTGCCGATCATGGTGTGGATGCTGTATTCCAACTACAAGGACATCCCCACCGACATCCTGGAGGCCGCCCGCATGGACGGCGCGACGCTGTGGCAGGAGTTCCGCCAGGTGCTGCTGCCGCTGACCTGGGGCAGCCTGGCGTCGACCGGACTGCTGTGCCTGGTGCTGAGCTGGAACGAGGCCTTCTGGTCGCTCAACCTCAGCTCGGCCAAGGCCGGCACCCTGGCCACGCTGATCGCCAGCTATTCCAGCCCCGAAGGCCTGTTCTGGGCCAAGTTGTCGGCGGCCTCGCTGATGGCCATTGCGCCCATCGTGGTCTTCGGCTGGTTCAGCCAGAAACAGCTGGTCCAAGGCTTGACCTTTGGTGCCGTCAAGTAACACCGTACCGGAGCCTCACATGGCCTATTTGCAACTCAAGGGCATCGAGAAGTACTTCGCCCAGCACCGCGCCATCAAGGGCATCGACCTGACCATCGAGCGCGGTGAGTTCGTGGTCTTCGTCGGCCCCTCGGGCTGCGGCAAGTCCACACTGCTGCGCCTGATCGCCGGGCTGGAGCGCATCGACGCTGGCAGCCTGCAGCTGGACGGCCGCGACATCACCGACCTGCCGTCCAGCCAGCGCGACCTGGCCATGGTTTTCCAGAGTTATGCGCTTTACCCGCACATGAGCGTGTTCGAGAACATGAGCTTTGCGCTCAAGCTGGCCGGCGTGGCACCGGTGGTGATCCGCGAGAAGGTGGAGAAGGCCGCCCAGGTGCTGGACCTGACGCCCTATCTTCAGCGCACCCCCAAGGCGCTGTCGGGCGGCCAGCGCCAGCGCGTGGCCATCGGCCGGGCCATCGTGCGTGCGCCCAAGGTGTTCTTGTTCGACGAGCCGCTGTCCAACCTGGACGCCGCGCTGCGCGGCCAGACCCGGGTGGAGATCGCCAAGCTGCACCGCGAGCTGGGCGCCACCACCATCTATGTGACGCATGACCAGGTCGAGGCCATGACCCTGGCTGACCGGGTGGTGGTGCTGCGCGATGGCCAGATCGAGCAGGTCGGCTCGCCGCTGGACCTGTACGACCGGCCGGCCAACCAGTTCGTGGCCCAGTTCATCGGCACGCCGCAGATGAACGTGCTGGCCGCCGACAAGCTGCCCAGCCTGCCCGATTTGCCGGTGCCTGTGGGCGGCTTCGTCGGCCTGCGGCCCGAGAACCTGCACCTGCAGGCGGCAGGGCAGGGCGCGCTGCAGGGCCAGGTGGAGCTGGTCGAGGCGCTGGGCGCCGAGACCCTGGTCTATGTGGCGCTGCCCGGCGGTGCGCAGTTGGTGGCGCGGCAGAGCCAACGCACCCGGCTGCAGATCGGCCAGGCGGTGGGCCTGTCGTTGGACGCCGATGCCGCGCATCTGTTCGATGCGGGTGGCCGGGTCACCCGCACCGGCGCGGCGGCAGCCTGAGCACCTTGAAGACCTTGAGACCTTGACGATGGCCGACCCTAGCGAAACCGACACCGCGCCGCGGGTGATGCTGCACCTGGGCCTGGGTTCCTTCCACCGGGCCCACCAGGCGGTTTACCAGCAGGCCCTGCACGATGCCGGCGATGTGCGCTGGGTGCTGGCCGGTGGCAACATCCGGGCCGACATGGCCGAGACCGTCGACGCCCTGCATGCCAGCGGCGGCGCCTACACGCTGGAGACGGTCAGCCCCGACGGCCAGCGCCAGTACCAGCGCATCCAATCGATCCGCCAGGTGATCCGCCATGATGCCGAGCTGTCGGGCCTGGTCGCCTGCGGGGCCAGCGCTGCCACCCGCATCGTGTCCTTCACCGTCACCGAGGCCGGCTATTACCTGGATGCGCAGGACCTGCTCGACTTGAACCTTGCCGACCTGGCCGCTGATGTGGCCGCCAGCCGCGACGGCCAGCCGCATCCGCTGACGCCCACCATCTACGGCGCCCTCACCGCCATCCTGCGCGCCCGCCGCGCCGCAGGCGCCGGGCCGCTGACCCTGCTGAACTGCGACAACCTGCGCCACAACGGCGACCGCTCGCGCAGCGGCCTGCTGCAATTCATCAGCCTGATCGGCGACACCGACCTGCTGGCCTGGGTGCAGGCCCACACCCGCAGCCCGAACGCGATGGTCGACCGCATCACGCCGCGGCCCACGCCTGAGGTGCGGGCACGGGTGTTGGCCGCCACCGGCATCGATGACCCGGCCGCCTTGATGGGCGAGCGCTTCATCCAATGGGTGATCGAAGACCGTTTTGCCGCCGGCCGGCCGGCCTGGGACGCGGTGGGCGTGCAGATGGTGGACTCGGTCGATGCCTACGAGGAGGCCAAGATCCGCCTGCTCAATGCCACCCACAGCTGCATCGCCTGGGCCGGCACGCTGCTGGGCCTGCGCTACATCCATGAGGGCACCCTGCACCCGGCGATCCGCCAAATGGCATTTGACTACGTCACTGACGACGTGATCCCGGTGCTGAGCCCGCCAGCCGCACCCAGCCCCATCGACCTGCCGGCCTACCGCGACGTGGTGCTGGACCGCTTCGGCAATGCCGGCGTGGCCGACACCAACCAGCGTGTGGCGATGGACGGCTTCAGCAAGATCCCCGGCTTCATCGTGCCGACGATCCGCGAGCGCCTGGCGCGCGGTGAATCCATCGCCAGCGTGGCGATGCTGCCGGCGCTGTTCCTGGCCTACCTGCAGCGCTGGCACCAGGGCCGCATCCCCTACATCTACCAGGACCAGGCCATGGACCCGGCGGCGACGCATGCGATCTGTGCGGCGCCTGACCCGGTGGCCGCCTTTGTTGCCGACCCGTCGCTGTGGGGGCCGCTGGCCAACGATGGGCGGCTGCTGGCGGCGCTGCGGGCCGCAGCGGGCCGGGTCGAACACTTCATCCAAGGACATCCTGCACCATGAGCACTCCCCAAGCCGCCGGCCGCCTGGCCGGCAAACATGCGCTGTTGACCGGTGCCGGCGGCGGCATCGGCCTGGCGGTGGCCCGCGCCTACCTGGCCCAAGGCGCGCGCTGCACCGTGGTGGACCTGGCGCCGGCGCCGTCCAGTGTCTATGCCGAGGCCATTGCCGGCTTCGAGGCGCAGGCGCAGTACCTGTCGGCCGACATCACCCAGTTGCCGCAGATCGAAGCCCTGATCGGTGCCGCCGAGGCGCGTTTCGGCCCGGTCCACGTGCTGTACAACAATGCTGCGGTCTTCGACATGGCACCGCTGCTCGACAGCAGCGAGGCCAGCTTCGACAGGCTGTTCGCAGTCAACGTCAAGGGCCTGTTCTTCACGATGCAGCAGGTGCTGGCGCGCATGGTGGCCCAGGGCACGCGCGGCGCGGTGATCAACATGGCCAGCCAGGCCGGCCGGCGCGGCGAGGCGCTGGTGTCGCACTACTGCGCCACCAAGGCCGCAGTGATCAGCTACACCCAGAGCGCGGCGCTGGCGATGGCGCCGCATAAAATTCGCGTTAATGCGATCTCACCCGGCGTGATCGACACGCCGATGTGGGCCCATGTCGATTCACTGTTTGCCCGCTACGAGAACCTGCCGTTGGGCGAGAAGAAGCGGCAAGTGGGCCTGGCGGTGCCGCTGGGCTATATGGGGTCGCCCGAGGACATCACCGGCGCGGCCGTCTTTCTGGCCAGCGACGAAGCCAGCTACATC
>JANNZD010000062.1:0-34449 GCA_031410435.1 Betaproteobacteria bacterium
CAAGGTCTTGATGGACACCGTTGATCTTGATCGCGATGTTGCCGTTCGCCGGCATGCCGCTGCCGATCACGATCAACGATGGCTTCGCACTCCATCATCAAACTCGATCAGCGGTCCATCGAATTGGGTGATCACACTCAGCCAGAGCTGAAAATCGCAGCCTTCCATGATGTTCGCAAGAGTCTGGCTGTCACGCTCCAACTTGCGGGGCGTTTCACGAGATCAAGGGCCGACCTTGGCGATCCCGTTTTCATCGCCAACACCGCCGACCTGAATCTGGCAGACGAACTTCGCAAGCTCTACGTTCAAGATCCCGATTGGAACGATCTTCTTCCGGACCTCAGTGACAACGCTATTGCCAATGAGATTGAGGCCCAAGAGTATCTGGCGGGATTCGATGGCGCCATCGAAGATCTGCCGTTGGTCGAATTGCGACCAGCAGCAAGCATGGTCGTGTATGAAACCAAATGCGCCAACTGGAAACCAGAGCGCTTCCGAGCAGGTTTCAAGGGGCTGACGCGAAAGGAGCACGTTCATCACGTTCTGAATGAACGGGAAAACACACTCGTGGTGGTCACTGCGACCAAGCGGGGGGTGCCGTGGACCGATGTGGCGTCGGTTCAAGAGTTCGTTTGGGAGCTTTTCATCGCCGTCTGGGACAGGGATCTGGCCCTTTTGTTCGTCCATGGGTCGAGCAATGGAAGCGAGTTCAAGGACTTGGCCAAGGCGCTGTGCGGCGAAGACGTTGCAATCGTCGTGGACCCCGTCGTATACCGCGCGTTTCATGGCATCAATCGCTTGGTGCTCAACAACGTCGGCCTGGACGAGCACTTTGGAAGGCAAATCCGGTACACAGGTCGCATGGGCGCCGACGTTGGTTCGCGGCTTTCCGACGCCACGAAACAAAGTTCTCGGAAGGCCGTCCTGGCCGGTGTGGGGTATGAAAATGGCGAGCGGGCGTCGGTTAGCGCAGCAAAGCGCGGGAGAGTGTGGTCGAGCCAGCGCCTGCGCGTGAATACATTTGCCAAGTGGTGCCGACACATCGGGAAGAAGATCGTCGACCGCACGATCGATCCCGAAGCCGTGCTCAAGGGAACGCGGATTCCAAGGGTCATCAAGGAGCGCCCGGCTGTCGTTGCCATCGGCGTGGACTGGCCTTCGGCAGTGCTTGATCACATCGAATCGGCCACAGCCATCACTTTCCCCGGCGCGGCTGAAGTCCACCAGACGTGGGTGAGCGTCGAGGTCGTCGATGGGCCGGTCGAGGAACCGCTCGTCATCCGGTTCTTCACCGAAAGCCGCGAGGTCACCGTGAGGCTCGAGTTCACGTGTACCGGCGACATTTCTGATTTCCGATTCGTTTACACAGGTTCCGATACCGGGCAGATCAGGCGTGGAGCGACCGTTGACCTTTGCGCGTATCTCACCGAAAACGCTCCGACGATTTGGTTCGCCGATGGCTCTTGCCTGGAAGGCAATCTGCACGTTGAACTCACGGCGAAGCACGAACCGTTCGACATCGAGAAGTTGCAGACGCCGAGCTGGTCAGGCGTTGACATTCGAAAGGAGTCTCAGGGACTGACGCGGGCGTCGAACACCATCCAGTTCAGGATGATCGAGTGGCTGAAGCAGAACGGTGGCTACGCCATCATTTTCGACGACGACGGCGCGGGTGAAGCTGCCGACATCGTTGCAGTGCGGGTCGATGAGGAAGTCAGACCGCGGCGCATCGATGTGGAGTTCTACCACTGCAAGTTTGCCGGCGGCAACGCTGCGGGCGGAAGGGTCGACGACCTCTACGTCGTGTGTGGGCAGGCGCAGCGGAGCGTGGTGTGGCTGCACAACAAGGATCGCCGAACGGACCTGTTTGCCCATTTGCTCAAACGTGAGGCGCAGCACATTGACAGCGGTCGGCCCACCAGATTCGAGGTGGGCGACATCCGCGGGCTGGCCCATGTGCGAGACCTGAGTCGGCAATCCGAGGTTCGACTGAGCGTCTTTGTCGTGCAACCCGGCTTGGCCAAATCAAAGGCGAAGGAAGGCCAGCTTGCACTTCTCGGGGTGACGGAGAGGTATTTGTTCGAGACGTACCAAGTTCCGTTCACTGTCATCTGCCATGCTTGACGGCGATTGCGGGAGGGTAGGACTGGCGAGTTGTTTGGCCGTTAGCCGTGCGGAACAGGGCACTTTTTGGTATACTGGATGCCCATACATGGTTTGTGGAGCAAGACACTACCTGTAGTGGTCCAGCATGCTTGCCGACACTATATGGAGTGTTCACGCCACGCTGCCTGTGTAAGATGGCCAACATCATCGAACCCACCACACCGTCGAAGTCCTTCCAAATCCTCGCGCTCTCGGGTGGTGGATTTCGGGGCCTGTACACCGCGAAATTGCTCGCCGATGTCGAGGCCGAAATCAAGGCGCCCATCGCGTCGCGCTTTGACTTGATCATTGGCACGTCGATCGGCGGCATCTTGGCGTTGGCGCTGGCGCTGGAGATCCCTGCTCAACAAATGGTGGACTTGTTCGTCGAGCACGGGCCCGACATCTTCAAGCGGCGCTGGTCCCTCCGTGGCTTCTTGAGGGCGCCTTACTCGCAAGAACCGCTTCAGAATTTACTGTCCGACGACGCTCGATTCGGTCAGCGTTTGCTCGGCGCATGCCGACATCCGGTCGTGGTCCCGTCTATCAACTACACGACCGGTGAGCCGGTCTTGTTCAAGACCCCTCATCACCCGAAGTTCAAGCGCGATCACCATCACAGACTGGTGGACATCGCGCTCGCCACCAGCGCAGCCCCAGCCTACTTCCCTCGGCATCAGTTCAACAACGGTCAATACGTCGACGGCGGATTGTTTGCCAATGCGCCTGGCATGTTGGGCCTGCATGAAGCGTTGACGGTGTTTGGTCAAGAGCTTGATCAGGTCCGGCTGTTGGCCATCGACACGATGTCATCGAAGTTCACTGCCGATCCGAGACAGGATCGGCAAGGCGGTGCCCGCGACTGGGGCGGGTGGTCGCCCATGGGCATGTCTCGGCGCCTGTTTGGCTTGTCCATCTCAGTGCAGGAGGTCTTGTCTCTCAAGATGCTGGGCCACCGCCTTGGTGAGCGGTACCTGCACATTGACGACGAATTGAACGACGCACGCGCCGGCGCTGTCGCCCTGGACAAGACCGATCGGCCCGCTCAGGACGTGCTGCTCGGCGCCGCGGTGGAGCGGTCGAAGAACTGCATCAGTGATCCAGCGTTCCAGACTTTCTTGGCGCACTCGCCCGCCAAGCCGGTCTTCTACTATGGCGAGCACGCCCGTCGATGACGGCACTGCAATGATCAAACTCAATCGCTTGCTTTTCGCGTCCAGTGAAACCGACGTCTTCATCGACCGAATCACACCGACGGGTCCACAGCGTGCCGTTCTCGTCGCCGCCACGAACGACATCCGAGATCACCTTCGCCCCAGAATTCAGGAAGCGACGGTCAAGACGCTGGGCATGGATCGGGCGGTCACCCCCCGATTCCGGACGCAGGGGTCTTGGTCCTACCAGACCTGCGTGCAGCCGGCCTGGCATCCGCCCCAAGAGATGGACTGGGACTACGGCGTCTACTTGCCCGTGACCGTGTGGGAGGACAACGGTCCGCCCCACAAGATGGCGCAGATGTACTTCACGTTGGTGGAAGGCCTGCTCGAAGACCTCTGCAGGGCAAAGAGATGGAAGCTGCAACCGGGCAAAGACACCTGCATTCGCGTTCAGATCAACGCGTGGGCGCACATCGATCTTCCGCTGTACGCTGCGCCCGAGACCGAGTTCGCTCAGATCATCGAGAAGTCAGCGAGCCTGTCATTTGCCGAAGCGCGTGCGAACGCGATGGACAGCGCTGATCTGGGTGACATGCCGGCGCAGCAGTGGGAAGACCTCGACCACATCGTGATGGCCACCCGCAGGGGTGAGTGGAAGTCTTCCGACCCAGAGATGGTGTCGAAGTGGTTCAAGGACCGCGTGCTGGAGCACACCGATCAGTTGCGCCGGGTCTGTCGCTATCTCAAGGCGTGGCGGGATCACCATTGGACGGCCGGTGACGGTCCGACCTCTGTCTGCATCATGGTCGCTGTGGCCCAGAAGTTCGAGCTCTACCGAGGCCGCGATGACATTGCATTGGAAAAGGCTGCCCGCGTGCTTGGTGCCGCATTGAAGGGTGAGGTTCGAGAGTTGGGGATCGACGGCGGCGCTGAGGACTTCAACAAGCGCATGGATGCCGACCAACGTGAGCGAGCTGGCGCCAAAGCCGATGCCCTCGCCGAGCAGATGCTTTCGGCGCGCTTGAAATCGAGTCATCTGGCAGCCGAAGCCATCGACATCGTGCGCGCCCACCTGGGTTCGCGGGTGCCCCATCGCGTTGAACTGGTGGATCCCGACAGCGGTGCCGATGCCGTGCGCGTTGTGGGTGCCCAAGAGGTGTCACGTCCCGTGGTGAGGGCGACCACGGCCGGCTGATGGACCCGTCTGACGCGCGCTTGGCGCAAGCCCTTCGGCTCTTGAGAGGCCGAGGGTTTGAGCCCGCAGGCCATCGCCACGGCGTTCGTCATTTCGAGGGTTTGCTTCCCTGTCGCAACGGCGCGGTTCGCGTCAGGCTGAGCGTGTCGGATTGGGACTTCATGTCCTACCCGACCATCACGGTCTTGGATGGCATTCAAGACCTGCCTGCACTGCTTCCTCATGTGAGTGCGGGTGGATTGTGCTATTTCGCCAACGGCTCTGTTGTCCTGGACCGCTACGACCCGGCGCAGTCGATCGCGCAGTGCCTCGATCAAGCACAAGCTGTGCTCGACCGGATCAGGCACGATGCCAGCTACCGACTCGGCGACGTGCAGGACGAATTCATGGCGCATTGGCTCGCCGGGCAGTCCTCGAGCATCTGGCGCGTGCTGGTGGGTGCCGTTGATCCACATTCACAGACGTCTTCAAAATACTGCTTCGTTGATGTGGGCGACACGCGGATCGCAGTGATCGCCGACAACCTGAACGAAGTTGCGGCATTGGCGACGGCGCTTGGATCCAAGCCGCCTGAAAAAACAAGTTGTCCCTGCTGGCTGTTTCGCACCGATGTTCTGCCGTCGGTTCCCGACGTCATGCCATCGACCGTCAAGGCGCTGTTTGCGTGGCTGAAGCAATGGGATTCGAAGCTCTACAACCGTGTCCAGCGCGTTCTGGAACGGGAGAAAAGCTATCTCAAGTTCAACCACGCGACGTTTGCAGTGCACACCCCCATCGGCTGGCTTGGATTTGGATTTGACCTCGACCCGTACACACGGATTGCCTGCCAGCGCAGGCCTGTGCTTTACCGTCAGCACTTGCACGGAAAGGGCGGATCGCGTGGCATCCTGCGGCTGTCCATCACCGAATTCGGTCCCGACTTCGTTCACAGCCGAAACCTGCACTTCAAGGACCTGAAGGACAAGCGCATCACGCTGGTGGGTTGCGGCGCCATTGGCTCGTACGTCGCGCAGGCCCTTGTTCGGCTGGGTGCTGGAATCGGCCGCGGAAGGCTGACGCTGATCGATCCAGACACCGTGAATCCAGCGAACCTCGGCCGTCACGTCCTTGGCTATCCTGCGCTGTTCAAGCCAAAAGCGCAGGCGCTTTGCGATGAGTTGTCGCGCCAGTTCCCATTCTCAAACATCGAATCCAGACCCGCGAATGTGCAAGATGTCCCGGACCTCTTTTCAGCGACCCTGGTGATCGACGCCACCGGCGAGGAGTCGGTCAGTGAATTCTTGAATGCGGTCCGGATCGGAAAGGACGTCGAGACACCGTTGCTCCACGTCTGGATCAAAGGCAATGGGCAGGCCGTACAGGCCCTCTGGACTCAGAAACGGTCGGGCGGATGCTTCCGTTGCCTGCGCTTGGCCGAACACAAGAACTACCGTGAGGAACGCTTCAAGTTGCTGAAGGATGAACCGATCCGAAAGTTCGTCGGCTGCTTGGGGTTCACGCCCTACGCAGTGGCGGCGCCGATGCACGCCGCAACGCTGTGCACGGAGATGGTCGTGGATTGGCTGCAGCGCGGCACGCCCAGTCCACGTTTTCGGACGCGTGCGACCGCAACCGCCGACGTCCACGAGGTCAAGAACCAAGACCTCAGTCGCCTGCCAACTTGCCCAGCGTGTGGCACCAACCATGTTGAGAAGCCAGCCGTTCGGCAGCAATGAGGCCCGGCTTCTGGTGGAGCCGGACGTCCTCGCTCGCCTGGCGGTCTACCGACAAATGAAACCCAACGCCCGAGAGGCCGGCGGGATCCTGCTGGGCTTCAGGCGCGGAGAGCATTTGCATGTGTCCGAGGCGACGGAACCCCAAGCCGTCGACATCAGGAGTCGATTCGGCTTCCATCGACGGGCCAAGCACCACCAGGCCATCGCTCTGGAGCGCTGGGCGGCGACCGGCCGCAAGATGGACTACCTCGGTGAGTGGCACACCCACCCGGAGCATCAGCCCGTACCGTCAGGAATCGACGTGCGGCATTGGCGGGAAATTTGTCAGACCCGGACGGTGCCCATGGTGTTCATCATCTTGGGCATGTCGGATGTTTGGGTCGGCATCGGTTTGAACCACGACATCCGACCGACCGCTGAGCCCAGCGTCCACAATGAAACCGAATACTGACTGAAGGCGTGGGCCAACGTGCGGTGGTTTGGGCAACCGGCGGCGCCGGCCGAGCGCAAGGACTGTACGGCGACGGCAGCACGCCGTGGTTGTCGCGAGTCGATGCCGTGGCTACCTGGGTCGGCCGAAGCTCCTGCTGGCCATCCTGACGCGCGAGCCGCTATTTTGATCCAGCACCGATTTCGCCGGCCACGCTCTCCTGAAACGGGGTCGACGGCCCGGCTTGTCGATCAAGGACGGCAGCAGCCATGCCTATCAATGCGCGCAGATCGATAGTTTTTGCGCTATGACGCAGGCACGCGTAATCTACAAAGCCATGCGTCAGTGGCAGACAGCGTGCACACAAGCTGCGCAAAGATGTTGCAAGCCCGGCGGGATCATCGCGGCACTTGACCGTGATACTGGATACAAATACAGTGGTGAACACGCATTCACGAATCACCGTATCCATGTCCAGCCTTTCGGCCACCCTCAACCAGCACCTCGGTGCCCTGCGCGTCCATTGGAAGCGCCACCGAGCCTTCCCAGCCATGGCCGAGCTCACCACTGTGCTGGGCATGAAATCGACCGGCGGCGTGCACAAGACACTCGGCCGCCTGGTGGACGTGGGCCTGCTGGAGCGCGTTGGCAGCCGCTACGCCCCCACTGAGGCCTTCTTCGCGCTGCCCCTGGTGGGTCCGGCGCGCGCTGGCCTGCCGCAGTCCGCTGATGCCGGCCAGGCGCCGGAGGCCATGTGTGTCGAAAGCTTCTTGATCGACCATCCGGACCAGACCGTCTACTGCCGGGTCAAAGGCGATTCCATGAGGGACGCCGGCCTCATTGATGGCGATATCGCCGTAGTTGACAGGTCAGTGCAGGCCAAGGCCGGCGACATCGTCGTCGCAGTCGTCGACAACGAGATCACGGTCAAGCACCTGCGCGCGAACGGGTCGCCACACACCTGGATCCTCGAGCCCGCCAACCCGGCCTATGCCGTCATCCACCCCCAAGGGTCATTGGAGATGCTCGGGGTCGTCGTCGGGTCCTTCCGCCGGTTCCGGCGGTAGGGAAGGAGGCTTCGATGATTTCGGTGAACCCCACCCGCCCGTGTGAGCTGGATTGGCGCGATCGGCACCGAGCACGTTCGGCACCTTCAGTGTCGCCACGTCCATCGCAGCCAGAACCTGAAGGGCGAATGTGAACGAGTAGGTGCCTCGGTTGAGCTTGTTGATCAACACCTGGTTGTCGATGACCACGCCGTGTGCCGTCAACCGGCGCTGCAGTTCCGTGTAGGTCAGGTCCTTGTCCTCGCGAAGCTGCTTGATCAAGTCGCGCGCTTGCAGTTCGTAGAAACGACGCTTGTGCTTCACGGGTCACAAATCACTTTTGATTTGTTCATCGTAGGTGTAGAACGTCGAACGCGTCTCGGGTACATCAAATTCGATTTGCCACCTCAGCTTTCCAACCACCCGCCTCATCGACCTGTGCCGTCCAGACTGCGCCATGGAATTTCAAGAAGCACCAGCCCATCCGCCGGCGCCGACCTCACGGCAGGCGCAGCCGACCCTGTCTGTTCTCTTGAGGGGTGCGCCGGAGGCCGGCAAGATGGCCACCTCATCGGTCATCGCCGAGATCGACCGCGCCCTGGCGCGGCGCAATCGTGGCCCGAACGTCAGCGCGAGCAAGAAGAAGAAGCGCAACTACCTGCTCCAGCCGGCGTACCGGCAGATCAGCCTGCCGGAAATCTACGAGCGCTCCGAGCAGGATCTCAACGCGTTCCTGGAGCGCATCCGGTGGAATGGCCTGGGCGCCGGGGTGCAAGCCTGCCCCAAGTGCGGGAGCATCGACACCCACTACCGCTGCCCGAGCATCGGCGGGTGGAAGTGCAAGGGCTGCGCCAAGCAGTTCACCGTGTTGTCGGGGACGCGGCTGCACGGCATGAAGATGCCGGTGAAGGTCTTCCTGTCGATCGCCATGCTTTTCATGGAAGCCAAGGACGGGAAATCCTCCCGGGAGTTGAGCGGCGACCATGGCCTGGACCACCAGACGGTGCACGTGCTGACGCTGAAGATCCGCGAGGCCCTTCGCGAAACTCTGTCCGCGGAAGAGCCCTTGCGTGGTTACATCCAGGCCGACGCCGCGTACTTCATGAAGTACGTGCGGCCAGGCAACGTCGGCACCGGCGCGGCGCTGGCGGCCAAGGCTGTACAGAAGAACGCCGGCCTGAACGAAGAGGACAAGCCTTCGCCGGTGGTGAACGCGTCCATGCACGCGCTGGTCGTGTTCGTGCAAGCGGGACCGCAGGGTAAGCGCCGGTACCGCATGGGCCTGGTCAAAACCGAGAACCAGGTGGACCTGCTCACGCTGAGCCAACAGTTCTGCGACAAGGACTCGGTCCTCGTGACCGACCAGCACTCGGCCTACAACCTCTTCTCCGGGGAGTTCGTGGACCTCAAACGGGTGAACCACAACCAGGAATTCCAGACCCAGGACGGCGTGAACACGAACCTGGCGGAGAACATCTTTTCCCGCATCCGCGCCGCGGTGCACGGGGCCTGGCACCGCATGAGCGTGCAGAACCTCATCGAGTACGGGTGGGAGGTGGCGTGGCGCCAGGAGATGGTCGGCAAGAACAACCTGTTTCAGTTGGAGGACCTGCTGCGGCGCCTGATGACGTCCGGCCAGCCCACCCGTTTCGTGGACTACTGGAACAAGCGGCCGGAAGACCGTCGACCGCCCAAGGAAGAAATTGGTGAACTGAAGGAGGTCGCGAAAATCGACGTTCCGAAGAAGCGCGGCAGGCCGACCAAAGGGTCAGCGCGGCCTCAGAAGCCCGCTCGGACAAGCCCCAAGTCGGCAGCAGTGCCGCCGGCGCCTGAGGCCCTGGTCGCTTGAACAGGATTCCCTCTCAGCCGGCACCGGCCACCGTCAGGGCCGAAACCGCTTCCGCGACAGCCGGTATCGCTGGTGGTGGGGACGGGCGTCGGCGCCCCGCGTTGCTTTCGGCTTCGGCTCGAACTCGCGCTCGAGCGTGCCCGCTGTGTACTGAACGAAGAGCGATGTGTTCATCGCCGACACGAACTTCATCTTCTGGACATGCGGCAGAACGATGTGGTTCAGAGACAGTACCGCTTCCGCGATCTGACGGCAGGTCATCCAGTCCCCCTGTTTTTTCAGCACCTTGAGGGCACCGATGCGCAACTCGCCCCACTTCAGCGGGCCGTCGAGGATCTTGCTGCGGACGGGCGCGATGGCCCTGGGATCGAAGTCCACGCCCAGCAGCGGCATCAGGTGCTGGATGAAGCGCATGTACTCCTTGACCCTCACGAACGGGATCATCATCTCCTGCCAATCGTCGGCCTTGGCGATCTCGCCCTTGAGCCGGGCGTAGATGTAGATCAGGTTGCGCGCCAACTGGAGTGTCGGGATGGGGAACGTGGCCTTCGACTTGCCCTTCACGCCACTCATGTTCGAGCCGAGTCATCCAGTCCGCGGTTGCTCGCCCTCCTGGCCCGCATGGCCCGTCAGGCGGGCGCGGACCCTTGGAAACGGGCCCCGCGGCGTCGAAGTGAACCCCGGACCCGCCCAAAAGGCGTTTGTTGGATTCTCTAACAAGGCGCCAATGAAGTCCGGCGCTGTGACGACGTTTTGCGACGCGGCTGCTCGGGCAGGCTACGTCCGGAACAGGGTCTGGGACAGCCGGAATCGTTGGTGCTGGTCACTGACGCCGACGCCAATCTCAAGCTCGCGCTCGACCGCACCGGCCTTCATCTGGAAGAACAGGGCCTCGCGCACCTTCTGGACGAATTTCGACATCTGCGCGACGTCGAGCGCCTTGGCCTTGCGGTTTCGGGCCAGGAGGGCATCGGCGATCTCGCGGTAGGTCATCCAGTCGCCCCGGTGCCGCAGGACGGTCAGCGTGCCGCTGCGCAGGTTGCCCCACTTGAGCGGGCCGATCTGGACCCTCGTCTTCACCGTCTTCACGGCTTCTGGGTCGAAGTCGATGCCCAGCAGCGGCATCAATCCGATGATGCGGCTCATGTGGAGCTTAACGTCGCCGACGGGGATCATGACCTCCTCGCCGGCGCTCGCCTTGCCCAGCTCGCCCTTGAGCCGGCCGTACAGCCGCACGAGCGCTTGGGCCGTCTGCACCGTGGGGATGGGCAGGAGTGCCTTGGACCTGCGTGTCTTGCCACCCATGTGCAGGCCGCCTTGTTTGTCGTTGAGATCGCCCACCGTGGCCGCCCTGGAGATGTTGGTCTCGGGGCATTGAACCTGGGTCCGGCGGCCCCGTCCAGGCGCCTTCAGGGTGCGTTTGTTGGATTCTCTAACAAGGCGTTGTTGGCTTCTCTAACGACCTCTTGTTGGCTTCTCTAACCACCGAAATCTTGTTGGGTTCTCTAAGGAATCGCGCTGAGCCACGCCCCAGCGGTGGCCGTTCAGCGCTTCATGTCGACCAGCGCCATCGCGACCCAGGGTTGCCACACCACCAGGGCCAGGCAGGCGATCAGGATGAACACATAGGGCAGGGCGGCCCGCACCAGCAGGCCGAAGGGCTGCTTGAAGGCCGACATCGCCACGATCAGGTTCAGGCCCACCGGCGGCGTGAGGAAGCCGATCTCCAGGTTCAGGATCATGATGATGCCGAAGGCCACCTTGCTGATGCCATAGGCCTCGGCCACCGGCGCCAGCAGCGGGGCCAGGATCAGGATCGCCTCGTTGGTGGTCATCAGGCAGCCCACCACCAGCAGCAGCGCATTGACCAGCAGCATGAACATCAGCGGGCTGCTGATGTAGCCCTGCATGAACTGCACCATCATGCTGGGCACCCGGTGTTCGATCAGCACGATGTTCAGGCTGAGCGCCACCGCCAGCACCGGGAAGAGCGACCCGCCCAGCTTGGACTGCTCCAGCACCACATCATAGAAATCGCGCAGTTTCAGCTCGCGGTGCACAAACATCTCGATGAAGGCGGCATACACCAGCGCCACGGCCGCAGCCTCTGTGGCAGTGAAGTAGCCGCTGTAGATGCCGCCCAGCAGGATCACCGGCATCACCATCGCCCAGATGCCCTCGCGCAGCGCGATCTTCAGCTCGCTCATCTCGAAGCGCTGCGTAGGCATCTTGCGGCAGACGACCATCGCGTAGATCGACATCACGATCAAGATCAGGATGCCCGGGCCCACGCCGGCCAGGAACAGGTCGGTGATCGAGGCCTCGGTGACCAGGCCGTAAACGATCATCGGGATCGACGGCGGGATCACGATGCCCAGGGTGCCGGCCGACATCGCGGTGCCCAGCGCCAGCTTGTTGTCATAGCCGGCAGCCTTCATCGCCGGCACCATCACCGTGCCGATGGCCAGCATGGTGACGATGGACGAGCCCGAGATCGCTGCAAAGATGCCGCAGCTCAGGATGGTGGCCACTGCCAGGCCGCCGGGCAGGGTGCGGGTCAGCGACGCGACGATGCGGATCAGGCGTTTGGCGGTGCTGCCGCGCGTCATCACATTGCCGCACAGGATGAACAGCGGGATCGACAGGATCAGCTCCTTGTCGAGCGCAACCCACATGTCCTCGAGGATGTAGTCCAGCTGGCCCTTGCCCCAGGCGATCTGCACGAAGGCCGCCACCGCCAGCAGCACCACCACCAGCGGCTGGCGCAACAGGAACAGCAGCAGCACCCCGGCCAGCAGCGACAGCGCGGTCATTCCTGGAACTCCGGTGGCAGCGGCCGCAGCGCGGGCCACGCGGCAAAGAAGAAGTAGCGCAGACCGGCCGACAGGAAGCCCAGCGGGATCGCGGCCTGGATCGGCCAGATCGGGATGTTGAAGGCCTGGGCGCGCAGGTCAGAGCCCATCGATGAGCGGACATAGACCCAGCCGAACCAGGCCACGCCGACGAAGAACACACCGGTGATCAGGTCGGCCAGGCGGTCCATGGACGGGCCCCAGGCGGCCGGTATCCAGCCAAAGCCGATGCGCGGCAGCAGGTGGCTGCCGGTGGCGGTGGCAATGCCCACGCCGGCAAAGCTGCCGATGACCAGCGCATACACGCTCATCTTCTGCGAGGCATAGACCCCCGCCTGGCCCTTGATGTTGAAGGCCCGGTAGACCGGGCCCAGCAGCTCGCGGCCCAGCACGTCACCGATCAGCACGATGGCGATGAAGCCGAAGGCGGCCACCGCGATCAGGCATTCGATGCGGTGCCAGGCGGACACCAGTTGGCGGGCCGCCGCTGGGGCGGCGGGATTCGCGGTGTTCACTTCGCGGCGATCAGCGGCAGCGGCTTACTTGCTGCAAGCCTTGCGGCCGGCTTCCATGGCGGCGTAGAAGGCCTTGGACGTGCCACCAGTCTCTTCGACGATCTTCGGGTAGATCGGCTCCATCGCGGTGCGCCAGACGTCGCGTTGCGCCTGGCTGCCGACAACGATCTGGCCGCCGGCTTTCTCATGCATGGCGTAGAGAACGTTCTCGAAACCGCGCACCTCGCTGCGGTACTGGCTGGACGGCGTGCGCTCACCGGCGCGCAGCAGCGCGTCCTGCAGCGGCTTGGCCAGCTTGTCGAAGTTGCCCTTGTTCATCAGCGTCAGCGCGGGCGCGTCGTAGACACCCAGGCGCGAGACCACCGGCGCCACCTTGGTCAGGCCCGAGGGCAGGGCAAAGGTGATCGGCGTCATCACCACCTCGGCCATGCCGGTCTGGAAGGCCGGGATCCACTCGGGCAGGCCCAGCGGGTTGGGCGATGCGCCGAGCGACGAGAAGAACAGGGTCTGGGTCTTGTTGGCATAGGCAGCGGCTTTGACGCCGTTCAGATCCTTGGGCGTCATCAGCGCCTTTTTGCCGAACAGCTCGATCGAGCCCACCTCGGTCCAGCCCAGGAACTTCACGCCCTTTTTGTCGAAGAGATCACTGACCAGGGTGGTCATGTGCTTGTCGAGTACGCAGTCGAGCTCTTCGACACTGCGGAAGTAGAACGGCATCAGCAGCAGCGCCACCTCGGGCACCACCAGCGCGGCCGACCCGGCCGAGTAGCCGCCCATGTCGATGCGCCCGCGCGCCACCTGCTGCACCGTGTCCTGCTCGCTGCCCAGCTGCGAGCCAAAGAAGGGCGAGATCTTCAGCTCGCCCTTGCTCTCTTCCTCGACATGCTTGGCAAAGCGCTCGATCTGGGTCACCCAGGGGTTGCCCTTGGGCGGCGCGCCGCTGCTGTAGCGCAGCTCGACGGGCTTCTTGTCCTGGGCCAACGCCGGGCCGGCCAAGGCCGCGCCAATGGCCAGCGTGATCGCCAGCAGGGACGACTGGGGTGCATTCATTCAGGGTTCTCCAACGGTGGGCAGCGGGATCGCCAGGGTGCCCGAACGCGTCGGATCATGGTGCATGGCACTGGCCCTTGATACCCGGATTGGCCCTAGCGTGGTGCGCGGCTTGTCACTCGGGTGTCACCGGCAAGGCGCAACGGCTGGCCGTCAAGCCGGCGCCAGCACTTGCAGCAACCAGCGGTTCAGGTCGGTGATCTGCTGTGGGCAGACCGAGTGCTCCATCGGGTAGTCCTGCCATTGCACCGGGTAGCCCAACGCCAGCAGGGCGTCGCGTGCGGCCAGACCGCGCGCCGGCACCACCATCGCATCGAAGCGGCCATGGGCCATCAGGATGGGCAGGCCGGCGCTGGCCGGGCTGTGCTCGGCTGCGGTGCTGGCCGCCAGCGGCAGGTAGCCCGACCAGGCGACGACGCCGGCCAGGCGCTGCGGCGCGCGCACGCCCACCATCAAGGCCATGGCGCAGCCTTGCGAGAAACCCATCAGCACAATGCGCCCGGGCGCAATGCCGCGTTCGATCTCGTGGTCGATCAGGGCCTGCACGGCGGCGGCGGATGCACGCAGGCCGGCTTCGTCCTCACGGCGCGCCAGGTCGGGGCCCAGGATGTCGTACCAGGCCCGCATGCGGTAGCCGTTGTTGAGGGTGACCGGCCGCACCGGCGCGCTGGGAAAGATGAAACGGACCGGCCCGATGGCCGACAGATCGAGCTGCTCGACGATGGGCACGAAATCATTGCCGTCGGCGCCCAGGCCGTGCAGCACGATGACGCTGGCCCGCGGTGATTCGCCGGATTGGAGTTCAAGGGTTTCGAGTGCCATGGCCGCCAGCATAGCCTGTGTCGCGCCAAAGTAGCCGTGGCGACAGCCACCGGCAGGCCGCTGCGTTTCAATGCGCAACCACCCACTGCCGGATCGCCAAACCCATGAAGACCGCCTCCCCCGAATCCATGGGCCTGTGCGCCACCCGTCTGGCAAGGCTGGACCGTTTTCTGGCCGATCGCTACATCGCCAGCGGCAAGCTGCCCTGCGCCCAATTGCTGGTGGCCCGCGGTGGCCGGCTGGTGCACCAGACGGTGCTGGGCCAGGCCAGCCTGGAAGCGCGCACCCCGCTGGTCGAGGACAGCATCGTGCGCATCTACTCGATGACCAAGCCGATCACCAGCGTGGCCTTCATGATGCTGGTCGAAGAGGGCCTGGTGGCCTTGGACGACCCGGTGCACCGCTTCATCCCGTCCTGGCGTGACCTGCGGGTCTACCAGTCGGGCATGCCCGGTGCCTGGCAGACCCAGCCCAGCGCCGCGCCGATGCGCATGATCGACCTGTTGCGTCACACCTCGGGCCTGACCTATGGCTTCCAGGTGCGCAGCAATGTGGATGCGGCCTACCGCAAGGCCCGGGTCGAGACCTTCGAGCAGACCGAAGGCCTGGAGGGATTTGTCGAGGGCCTGGCGCGCATACCGCTGGAGTTCTCGCCCGGCACCGCCTGGAACTACTCGGTGTCTACCGATGTGCTGGGCTACCTGGTGCAGAAGATCTCGGGCCTGGCTTTCGAGGATTTTCTGCAGCAGCGCATCCTGGGCCCGCTAGGCATGGTGGACACGGCCTTTCACGTGCCCGACGACAAGGCGGCCCGCTTCGCCCAGTGCTACCAGCTGTCACCCGAGTGCCGGCTGGTGCCCAGCACCCTGGGCCGGGATTTCCGCAAGGCGCCCAGTGCACCGTCGGGCGGCGGTGGCCTGGTGTCAACTGCGGCCGATTACCTGCGCTTCTGCGAGGCGCTGCGCGGCGGCGGCGCGCTGGGCGATGTGCGCCTGCTGGGGCCCAAGACCGTGGCCTTGATGCGCGCCAACCACCTGCCCGGCGGGCGCGACCTGGCCGACTTGTCGGTGTCGATGTTCTCCGAGGCCACCTACCAGGGCGTGGGCTTCGGCCTGGGTTTTGCGATGACCACCGATGTGGCCAAGACCGGCGTGGCCGGCTCGGTGGGCGAGTACTGGTGGGGCGGCGCGGCGTCCACTGCCTTCTGGATCGACCCGGTAGAGGACCTGAGCGTGGTCTTCCTGACCCAGTTCATGCCGTCATCGCTGTACCCGATCCGGCGTGAGTTGCGCAGCATGATCAACGCGGCGATCCTGGATTCCAAGGCCGTAATCTCAACCTGCCGGAGACTTCACCATGCTGCCCCTGCACTTTCAATCGGCGACCCAGATCGCCCGCCAGATTGCCCAGGGCAGCCTCGGTGCCCGCGAGGCTCTGGAGCATTTTCTGGACCGGGTCGACCGGCTCAACCCGTCGATCAATGCGGTGATCCTGCAGGACCGTGCCGCAGCGCGTGAACGGGCCGATGGGGCTGACGCGGCGCGCGCCGCCGGACAGCCGCTGGGGCCGCTGCACGGCGTGCCGATGACGGTCAAGGAAAGCTACGACCTGGCCGGCCACCCCAGCACTTGGGGCATCCCGGACCTGCGGGGCCATGTGGCCACCGAGGACGCGCTGGCGGTGCAGCGCCTGGCTGCGGCCGGCGCGAATGTGTTCGGCAAGACCAATGTGCCGCTGCGGCTGGCCGATTTTCAGAGTTACAACGCGGTCTATGGCACCACCGACAACCCCTGGCGGCAGGGCTGCACCCCGGGCGGCTCGTCGGGCGGCTCGGCCGCCGCACTGGCCGCCGGCCTGACCGGCCTGGAGATCGGCAGCGACATCGGTGGCTCGATACGCAACCCCGCGCATTACTGCGGCGTGTTCGGCCACAAGGGCACCTGGAACCTGATGCCGATGCGTGGCCATGCGCTGGGCGGGGCACTCACCCCCCCCGACATCTCGGTGATCGGGCCCTTGGCCCGCTCGGCCTTCGACCTGGACGCCGCGCTGCGCCTGCTGGCCCCGCCCGATGAAATCGAGGCGCGCGGCCTGCGTATCGAACTGCCCGGCCTGACCCAGCCGAACTCAGCCCTGCGCATCGCGGTCTGGCCGGACGACGCCCTGTGCCCGGTGTCGGCCGCGGTGCGCGACCGGGTGCATGCGGTGGCGCAGGCCCTGGCCGGGCAGGGTGCCCAGGTGGACGACCGCGCCCGGCCGGATTTCAGCGCCGAGCACAGCCACCACAGCTACCTGGCGCTGCTGCACTCGGCGATGTCGGCGCGCACCCCCGACGCCGAGTTTGCCGCGCTGGTGGCCAAGGCCGACCGCCTGGCCGCCGATGACCTGGGCCCGGCGGCGGTGGTGTTGCGGGCGCAGACCCTGCGCGCAAGAGACTGGCAGCGGCTGAACGAGGCCCGCACCCAGATCCGCTGGGCCTGGCATGCCTTCTTCGAGCGTTTCGACTTCGTCATCACGCCGGTGATGTCGACTGGCGCCTTCGCCCATGACCACGGCGCATTCGGCCAGCGCACCGTGCTGGTGGATGGCAGCCCGCAGCCCTACTTCAACCAGATCTTCTGGGCCGGCCTGGCGGGCGTGGCCTACCTGCCGGCCACCGTGATCCCCGCCGGTTGTGGGCCCGATGGCCTGCCGATCGGCGTGCAGATCATCGGCCCGGCCTATGGTGATCTGCGCACCATCCAGCTGGCGCAGCGGCTGGAACAGGCCGGCTTCGACTTCAAGCCGCCGCCCGGCTGGTGAGCTGGCCGGCCGCCTGCGGCTGCGGCCTCGCGGTCCGTACCAGAAATTTGAATCGACAGCCGCTGGCCTGGTGCCGATGGGGCCGCACGCGCGCTGTGCGTTGAATGATCGGCCTGCCGGGCGGGAAAACCCTGCGAAAACGGGCCCGGCGCTGGCTTGCATCGCCTGGGGCGGCGTCCCATACTTGTTTTACGAAAAGCCGGTGCAAGCGCCTTATGGTCAGGCCTCATCCCACCGCGCACTGGAGACCCCCATGGATCTGCACTCCGACTGCGGCCTGGCCTGCAAGCGCTTGTCCGGCCTCATCCTGAAGGGGGCGCTGGTGATGTGCAGCGCCGCGTTGGCGCCCCCGGCGGCGGCCCAGGCCGCAGCCACGGGCAGCCTGAAGGCCGCCTTTGCTGCCGAGTCCACCGTGATGGACCCGTTCAAGTACTCGGCCGGCGTGGACCAGTACTACATCAGCCAGATGTTCGAGCAGCTGGTGCGGCCCGACCCGGCGCTGAACAACGTCAACTGGCTGGCCGAGAAGTGGGAGGTCAACGACAACAACGGCAAGCCCATCATTGACATCCAGATCCGCAAGGGCGTGAAGTTTCACAACGGCGACCCGCTGACCAGCGCCGACTTTGAGTTTGCTTACCAGAAGCTGAAGGACCCCAAGGTCTCGCGCTGGTCGCACCTGCAGGCAGCGGTGGAGCGTTTCGAGATCGTCGACGCGCACCGTTTCAAGCTGCATTTCAAGGAGGGCGACGGCTCCTACACCTCAGGCGCGCTGCAGTTGTGGGCGGTGCCCAAGGCCTATTACGAGAAGGTGGGCGAGGCCGGCTTTGCGAATGCGCCGGTAGGCACCGGGCCCTGGAAGTTCGTCTCGCGCATCGTCAAGGACGAGTTGAAGCTCGAAGCCTTCGACGGCTACTGGAACAAGACACACCGGCCCAGGGTGAAGAACCTCACCATCAAGATCATCCCGGAAGACCTGACCCGCGTGGCCGCCTTCAAGACCGGCGCGATCGACTGGGTGGACGCGGTGCCACCGTCCATGGTCGAAGAATTCCGCAAGATGCCGGGGGTCAAGACCGTCACCGTACCCTCGGGCAACAACCTCTTCCTCAACTTCAACACCCACCAGGAGAAGTCGCCCTTCCGCGATCGGCGGGTGCGCCAGGCCGCGGCCCATGCCATCGACGTGGACGCCATCATCAAGAGCGTGCTGTTCGGCCAGGGCAAGCGTTATGCCCAGGTGGGCGAGGGCGGGGTGGGCTTCGACATCAGCCTGAAGCCCTTGCCCTATGACCCGAAGAAGGCGCGCGATTTGCTGAAGCAGGCGGGCTTCCCCAATGGCTTCGACACCCCCTGCTACAACCTGACCACGCCGCGCGAGCCCAATGTCAAGGAGGTGGGCGAGGCGATGTTCGCCTACCTCAGCGCGGTGGGCATACGCTGCAAGGTACAGGGCATGGAGTACGGTGCCTGGATCAACCTGGGCCGGCGCGGCCGCAATGCGCCACCCGAGATGGACGGGGTGGTCAGCTGGATGTGGAGCCAGGGCCTGCCAGGCGACCCGGGCACGCCCTGGGCCGGCCATCTGCACCGCTTTGTGCCGGGCGCCGGCTGGGGCAGCTATTCCTTTACCGAGGATGCCGAGGCCGACCGCCTGGTGGAAGAGCTCAAGACCATCATGGACCCGGCCAAGCGCGACAGCATGGCCCGGCGCATCGCCCGCTACAAGAACGACAACGTGCTGGGCGGCATGACCACCTACCAGCCGATGATCACGCTGGCCTGGCGCGCCGACAAGGTCGATTTCAAGCCCTGGCCGGTGGGCGCCTGGCGGGTGTTCCAGGACGTGGCGGTCAAGAAGTGAGCCGCAGCCCCGCCCCATGCTGACCTGCCGCCGCACCGCCTGACGCATGCTGCGCTACTTTCTCCAGCGTCTGCTGCAGGGCGTGGTCAGCGTGATCGGCGCCAGCATCGTGATCTTCGTGATCTCGCGGCTGAGCGGTGACCCGATCGTGCTGCTGCTGCCCACCGAGGCGCCGCCGGCGCTGATCGAGCAGGTGCGGCGCGACATGGGCTTGGCTGAGCCGGTCTGGCGCCAGTACCTGATCTTTGCCGGCAAGGCCCTGCAAGGCGATTTCGGCCAGTCCTACCGCTGGCAGCAGCCGGCGCTTCAACTGGTGCTGGCGCGGCTGCCGGCCACCATCGAGCTGGCGCTGGCGGCGCTGCTGTTCTCGATCGCGCTGGCGGTGCCCTTCGGCGTGTTGTCGGCGGTGCACCGCGGCAGCTGGGTCGACAAGTTGGGCAAGGGCTTTGCGATGCTGGGCCAGGCCATGCCCAACTTCTGGGTCGGCCTGCTGCTGATCCTGGTGTTTTCGATCCAGCTCAACTGGCTGCCGGCCTATGGCACCGGCGGTGCGGCCAACCTGATCATGCCGGCCATCGCACTGGGCTGGTACCCGGTGGCCGCGCAGACCCGCATCGTGCGCTCGGCCATGCTGGACGTGCTGGACAGCGACTACATCCGCATGGGCCGCGCGGTGGGCGCGCCCGAATGGGTGCTGGTCTGGAAGTACGCGCTGCGCAATGCGGCGATCCCGCTGGTCACGATCCTGGGCGTGTACTTCGCGTCGATGCTGGGCGGGGCCTTCGTGGTCGAGACCATCTTCGCCTGGCCCGGCGTGGGCCGCACCGTGGTGGAGGCGGTGTTCTCGCGCGACTTCCCGGTGGTGCAAGTGGGGGTGCTGCTCACTTCGGTGCTGTTCGTGCTGTCCAACCTGCTGGTCGATCTGTCCTACGGCTTGATCGACCCCCGCATACGACATGATCGCTAGGCTGTTTTCCCGCCTGCGCGGCACGGGCGTGCCTTGGCCATCGATCACGCTGCTTTTGCTGGTGCTGCTGGCGGCCGTCGGCGGTGAATCGCTGGCCCCGCACGACCCCAACGGGCTGGACCTGGCCGCCGCCTTCCGCCCGCCGGCCTGGGCCGAGAAGGGCTCGATCAGCCATTTGCTGGGCACCGACAACCTGGGCCGCGACATCCTCAGCCGCATCATCGCCGGGGCCCGGGTGTCGCTGGTCTCGGCCACCTATGCGATCACCATCGCCGGCGCCATCGGTGGCTTGATCGGCATGATTTCGGGCTTTTTCGGTGGCTGGGTCGATGCGCTGATCATGCGTGGGGTGGATATCCAGATGTCCATCCCCGCACTGGCGCTGGCGCTGGTGATCGCGGCGGTGTTCGGCGCCGATTTCAGCACCGTGGTCATCGTCATCGTCGTCACCTACTGGACCTGGTATGCCCGTATCGTGCGCGGCGAGATCCTGTCGCTGAAAGAGCGCGACTACGTGGCCCTGGCCCGGGTGGCCGGCTGCAACACTGCCACCATCTTTGCCCGCCACCTGCTGCCCAACATCATGAACACCCTGCTGGTGCTGGCCACGCTGCAAGTGGGGCAGGTGATCATCTTCGAGGCCTCGCTCAGCTTTCTGGGCCTGGGCATCCAGGCGCCCGATGTGTCCTGGGGGCTGATGTTGTCGGACGCCCGCAACTACCTCACCAACGCCTGGTGGGCCATCACCATGCCTGGTGTAGCCATCATGCTCACCTGCCTGGCGTCCAACATGCTGGGCGACTGGCTGCGCGACACCTTCGACCCCAAACGGCGGCAGGCATGACGGTGCAGCCCGCGGCAGATCCCATCGCGTCGGCCGAGCCTGTGCTGCGGGTGGTGAACCTGCGCACCCACCTGTTCCTCAAGCGCGGGGTGCTCAAGGCGGTGGATGGCGTCAGCTTCGACCTGCATGCCGGCCAGACCCTGGGCATCGTCGGCGAATCGGGCTCGGGCAAGAGCATGACCAGCCTGTCGATCATGCGGCTGCTGCCCAAGGACAGCGGCCGCATCGTCGACGGCCAGGTCTGGCTGGGCGGGGTGGACCTCACGACTTTGTCGGAACAGGCGATGGCGCACGACTGGCGTGGCCGCCGCGTGGCGATGGTCTCGCAAGACCCGATGACTTCGCTGAACCCGGTGTTCAGCGTGGGCGACCAGGTGGGCGCGCCGCTGCGCTACCACCGGCTGGCCCAGGGCCGGCCCGCCGTGCGCGAGCAGGTCATCGCCCTGCTGCAGCGGGTGCGCATCCCCACGCCCGAGACCCGGCTGGGCCAATACCCGCACCAGTTCAGCGGCGGCATGCGCCAGCGGGTGGTGGCGGCAATGGCCATCGCCTGCACGCCCCAGGTGCTGATTGCCGACGAACCCACCAGCAATCTGGACGTGACCATCCAGGTGCAGATGATCGAGCTGTTCCGCGAACTGCAGCGCGAGACCGGGGTGGGCATCATCCTGATCACGCATGACCTGGGCGTGGCCGCGTCGATCTGCCAGCGGGTGGCGGTGATGTATGCCGGGCGCATCGTCGAGATCGGCGATGTGCGGCGCATCTTCCGCGCGGCGGCCCACCCGTACACCCAAGCCCTGCTGCGGGCCATCCCCCACCTGGGCCAGCGCCGCCATCGGCTGCAGGCGATCACCGGCCAGCCCCCCAGCCTGATCGATCCACCCGAAGGCTGCCGCTTTGCGGCTCGGTGCCCGCGCCGCAGTGCGCAGTGCGACGCCGCCTACCCGCCTGAGCAGGTGCTGGCGCCGGGCCATGCGGTGGCCTGCTGGCACCCCGGGCCGGAGGCCGGCGCATGATTGAGGTGCGCGGGCTGCAGAAGCATTTCAAGGTCGGCCGGGCCACGGTCAAGGCGGTCGACGGGGTTGACTTCCGCATCGACGAGGGCCAGACGCTGGCACTGGTGGGTGAATCAGGCTGCGGCAAGACCACGATCGCCAAGCTGGTGTTGATGCTGGAGCGGCCCAGCGCCGGCAGCATCCTGTTCGAGGGCGAGGACCTGACCTGCCTGTCGGCCGCCGGCCTGCACCGATACCGCCGCCAGGTGCAGGCGGTGTTCCAGGACCCGTATGCGTCGCTCAACCCGCGGCTGCGGGTGCGCACCATCGTGGCCGAGCCCATCCTGGCGCATGAGCGGCCCGACAAGGCCACGCTGGCACGCCGGGTGGCCGAGGTGCTGGACGTGGTGGGCCTGCCGGCCAGCGCGGCCGACCTGTACCCGCATGAATTCAGCGGTGGCCAGCGCCAGCGCATCGCGATTGCCCGGGCGCTGGCGCTCAAGCCCCGCTGCATCGTGCTGGACGAGCCGATCTCGGCGCTGGACGTGTCGATCCGCGCGCAGATCCTCAACCTGCTGGCTGACATCCAGCAGCAATTCAAGCTGACCTACCTGATCATTGCCCACGACCTGGCGCTGGTCGAGCATTTCAGCAACCGGGTGGGCGTGATGTACCTGGGCAAGCTGGTCGAGACCGGCCCGACCGACGCGGTGTTCGCCCAGCCCCAGCATCCCTACACCCGGGCGCTGCTGGCCTCAGTGCCCCGGCCCGACCCCGACCACCGCCCGCCGGTGGGCGCCATCCTGGGCGAGATCGGCAGCGCGATGGCGCCCCCGCCCGGCTGCAAGTTCCACCCGCGTTGTCCGCAGGCCATGCCAGTCTGTTCGGTGCAGGCGCCGGCCTGGCGTGTCACCGGGCCAGCGCAAGCGGCGGCCTGCCATCTGCTGGACCTCGAACCGTGAAAGCTGCCTGCCATGCCCGGTGCTGACCTTTCGCCCCCGCCACTGCCACCGCTGCCGCTGTCGATGCCGCTGGCCGGCATCACTGTGATCGAGCAGCCGCACAGCGTGGCCCTGCGCTATGCCGGCCGCCTGCTGGCCGCGCTGGGCGCGCGGGTGCTGCAGGCCGGCCCGCCCGACGCCGCCGGCGTGGGCTATGGCGGCGCCGCCAGCCTGGCCTATGCCGCCTGGCTGGACGCGGGCAAGCAGCCCTGCGCCGACCTGCCGCAAGCACTGGCCCAGGCGACGGACCTGCACCTGCTGCTGGCCGGGCCGGGCGCCGCTGCGGTGCAGACGGTGGACCAGGCCTTGCAAGCCCGTATGGACAAGCCCTTGCGCCTGGGCCTGACCTGGTTTGCCAGTGAGGGCCCCTACCGCGACTGGGCCAGCAGTGACGCGGTGATCCAGGCGATGAGCGGCGTGGCCTTTGCCACCGGGCCGGTGGCGGGCGACCCGATGCTGCCGCGCGGCCATGCACCGCAGATCGTGGCGGGTGTGACCGCCTGCATCGCGGCGCTGGCGGCCTTGATCGGCCGCCGGCGCGGCTGGCTGGGGCGGACCATCGATGTGGATGGGCTCAGCGCCAACCTGTGCTTCTACGAGAGCAGCACCTGCACGGCCGCGCCTACAGGGGACTTGTCACTGCGGCGCGGCGTCAACCGCTTCACGCCCACCTACCCGGGCGGCGTGTACCCGACGCAGGACGGCTGGATCGGCATCACCGCGCTGACACCGCCGCAATGGGCCGCCTTTTGCGAGCTGATCGGCCAGCCCGCGCTGGGCCGCGAGCCGCGCTACCAGGTGGCGCTGCAGCGCCTGGAGCATGCCGATGCGTTGGACCCGCTGCTGCGGCTAGCCCTGCTGCGGCGCAGCTCGGCCGACTGGCTGCAACTGGGCCAGGCCAGTCGCATCCCGTTCGCGCCGGTGCCCGACCTGGCCGCGCTGCCGCAGACCCCGCATTGGCAGCAGCGTGGCAGCTTCGGCCCCGTGCCGGGCGTCGCGGGGGCTGTCGGGCCGACCCTGCCCTTCCGCTTCGAGCCGGTGGTCGCGGTGTCGGCCGGGGGCCGCGCCGTGCCGCCCGAGGCCGGCCCGGTCAGCGGCCCAGGCCCGCTGGCCGGCCTGCGGGTGCTGGACCTGTCGATGGGCTGGGCCGGCCCGCTGGCCACCCGCAACCTGGCCGATCTGGGCGCGGACGTGATCAAGGTCGAAAGCTGCCGCCATGTCGACTGGTGGCGCGGCTTCGACGCGCCCGACCTGAGTGACCCGCCGCCCTACGAGATGCGGCCGTCTTTCCTGATGGTCAACCGTCACAAGCGCGGCATCACGCTGGACTTGAAGTCGGCCGACGGGGTGGCCCTGCTCAAACGCCTGGCGGCGGTGTCGGACGTGATGGTCGAGAACTACGCCCCCGGCGTGCTGGACAAGCTGGGCGTGGGCACCCGCCAGTTGGCCGGCGAGGTGCCGGGCCTGGTGGCCTTGGCCATGGGCGCCTTCGGCAACAGTGGGCCGTGGCGCGGCTTTCGGGCCTATGGCTCGACGGTGGAGCAGGCCAGCGGCCTGCCCTTCGTCAACGGCCAGCCTGACGACCCGCCGACGATGCAGCATGTGGCCTATGGCGACCCGGTGGCGGGCCTGTATGGCGCGGTGGCTGCGCTGGCCGGGGTGTATGGCCGTGGCGCGACGCCCGTGCCCGGCCAATCCACGCTGATCGACCTGGGCCAGGTCGAATGCCTGTTCCAGCTGGGTGCCGATGCCCTGGTCGCGCAATCCACCCAGGGCGAGCGGCTGGTGCGCCAGGGCAGCCGCCAGCCGTTGTCGCTGCTGCGGATGACAGCGGCTTGTGCTGCGGCGTCGGCGGCCGACCGCTGGATCGCGCTGTCGGTCGAGACCGCCGGGCAATGGTCCGCCCTGGCGGACCTGGCCGGCTTCGCCGCAGCACCTGGCGCCGGCGCGGCGGACTGGGCCAGCCTCAAGGACCAGGAAGCCCGGCTGGAAGACGCGGTGCGTGCTTGGGCCGCGCCGCTGTCGGCCGAGGTTGCGGTGGCCCGGTTGCAACAGGCCGGCATCCCGGCCGGCCCGGTGCGGCCGGGCAGCCACCTGATGGCCGATCCGCAAGGGGCCGCGCAGGCTTGCTTCCAGTGGCTGGACCGGGCCTTTGTGGGCCGCCACCTCAGCAGCCGCAGTGCCTTCCGGCTGGACGGCCAGCCGCCGCCGCTGGGCGCGCCGGCACCCACGCTGGGCCAGGCCAATGCCGAGGTGCTGGGCGGCCTGCTGGGCCTGAGCGACCCGGCGCTAGCCGCGCTGACCGAGGCCGGCGTGATCGGCCAACGCGCGGTCTGGCCCGAATGACCCCTCTGCCCGTCCACCCCCAAGAAACCCCGTCACCCATGAAATGTCTGTTGATCGCCAACCGGGGCGAGATCGCGATCCGCATCGCCCGCAGCGCCGCCGACCTGGGCCTGCGCAGCGTTGCGGTGTATGCCGAAGACGATGCGCTGTCGCTGCATATCAAGCAATGCGACCAGGCCCTGGCGCTGCGCGGCGTAGGGCCCGCGCCCTACCTGGACATGGACCAGTTGATCGATGTGGCGCTGCAGGCCGGCTGCGATGCTGTGCACCCGGGCTATGGCTTCCTCAGCGAGAACGCGGTCTTTGCCGAGCGCTGCGCGGCTGCCGGCCTGGTATTCGTCGGGCCCGACCCGGCCGCGCTGGCGGCCTTCGGCGACAAGGCCCGGGCCCGCGCGTTGGCCCAGCAGTGCGGCGTGCCGGTGCTGGCCGGCACCGCGCAGGCCACCTCGCTGGCCGAGGCCCAGGCCTTTTTCGCCGGGCTGGGGCCGGGTGGCGGCATGATGATCAAGGCGATCGCCGGCGGCGGCGGGCGCGGCATGCGGGCCGTCACCCAGGCCGACCAGATCGCCAGCGCCTGGGCGCTGTGCCGGTCGGAGGCCTTGAAGGCCTTCGGCGTCGCGGACGTGTATGTCGAGCGCCTGTTCCAGCGGGCCCGCCACATCGAGGTGCAGATCGTCGGCGACGGCCAGGGCGGCGTGGTGCACCTCTGGGAGCGTGAATGCAGCCTGCAGCGCCAGCGCCAGAAGCTGATCGAGATCGCCCCCGCCCCCGGCCTGGCGCCGGCCCTGCGCCAGCGCCTGCTGGACGCTGCGCTGGCCATGGCCCGTGCGGTGAACTACCGCAACCTGGGTACCTTCGAGTTCCTGGTGGCCTGCGACGAACCGGCCGACCCGCAGGCCGGGCAGGGCGCCGGGTGCCCCGACTTTGCCTTCATCGAGGCCAATGCCCGGCTGCAGGTGGAGCACACCGTGACCGAGGCGGTCACCGGGCTGGACCTGGTGGCACTGCAACTGCGCATCGCCGCCGGCGCACGCCTGGCCGACCTGGGCTTGCAGCAGGCCGACATCCCGCTGCCCCGGGGACTGGCACTGCAGGCCCGGGTCAACCTCGAGACCATGGCCGCAGACGGCACGGCCCGGCCCAGCGGCGGGGTGCTGGCGGCGTTCGAAGCGCCCAGCGGGCCAGGCATCCGGGTGGATGCCTTCGGCTATGCCGGCTTCCGCACCAGCCCGCGTTTCGATTCGCTGATCGCCAAGGTGATCGTGCACGTCGCGGCGGATGACTTGCCCGCGCTGGCGCGCAAGACGGTGCGCGCGCTGGCCGAATTCCGCATCGGCGGCGTGGCCACCAACATCCCCTTTCTGCAAGCCCTGCTGCGCCACCCCGGCTTGGCCGCCGCCGGCCTGCACACCCTGTTCGTCGACCAGCACCTGGCCACGCTGCTGGCCGACGCCGACAGCGCCCTGCCGGCGCTGCATTTCGCGGCAGCGGCTGCCGCACCGGCCGCCGCGCCGCGCCTGGCCGGCGCCCGGGTGGATGCCAACGACCCGCTGGCAGTGCTGGCCCATGGCAAGCGCGAGGCCCGGCCTACCGACCCGCCGCCGGATGACCTGGCGGACCTGGCCCAGGGCCTCGATGGCACGGTGCCGGTGGCCGCGCCGATGCTGGGCACCGTCGTCAGCCTGGACGTGGCCGAGGGCACGCTGGTGCAGGCCGGCCAGCCCCTGCTGCTGCTGGAAGCGATGAAGATGCAGCATGCGGTGGTGGCCCCGGTGGGCGGCCACCTGCGGCTGTGGACCGTGGCGGTGGGCGACACGGTCTACGCGCAGCATGTGCTGGCCTTCATCGAGCCCAGCGCCGACGCCGGCACGGCAGTGCAGCAGGCCGCCGCCGAAGACCTCGACCTGATCCGCCCTGACCTTGCCGAGGTGCTGGCCCGCCAGGCCAAGCTGCTGGATGCCAACCGGCCGGACGCGGTGGCCCGGCGCCGCGCCACCGGCCAGCGCACCACGCGCGAGAACATCGACGACCTGGTGGATGCCGACAGCTTCCACGAGTACGGCGGCCTGGTGGTGGCGGCGCGCCGCCGCACCGTGCCGATGGACGTGCTGATCGACACGACGCAGGCCGACAGCCTGGTGATGGGCCTGGCCCGGGTTAATGGCCACCTGTTTGCCGACGACCGGGCCCGGGTGGCGGTGGTGGCCTACGACTACACCGTGATGGCCGGCACCCAGGGCCGCAAGGGCCACGAGAAGAAGGATCGCATCTTCAAGCTGGCCGAGCAGTGGCGCCTGCCCCTGGTGCTGTTTGCCGAGGGCGGCGGCGGCCGCGGCAGCGACACCGATTCGTACTCGGTGGGCAGCCTGCAGCTCGACACCTTCCACCGCTTCGCGCGCCTGAGCGGCCTGGTGCCGCTGGTGGGCATCACTTCGGGGCGGTGTTTCGCCGGCAATGCGGTGCTGCTGGGCTGCTGCGATGTGGTCATCGCCACCGCCGACAGCAGCATCGGCATGGGCGGCCCGGCGATGATCGAAGGCGGTGGCCTGGGCGTCTACAAGCCCGAGGAGGTGGGCCCGATGGCTGTGCAGGTGCCCAACGGCGTGGTCGACATCGCCGTCCAGGACGAGGCAGAAGCCGTGGCGGTGGCGCGCCAGTACCTGGGCTACTTCCAGGGCACGGTGGCCGACTGGCACTGCGCCGACCAGCGCAAGCTGCGCCATGCAGTGCCGCCCAACCGGCTGCGGGCTTATCAGATGCGCGAGGTGATCACCCTGCTGGCCGATACCGGCAGCATGCTGGAGATCCGCAAGGGCTTCGGCGCCGGCATGATCACCGCGCTGATCCGCATCGAAGGCCGGGCCTTCGGCGTGGTGGCCAACAACCCGGCCCACCTGGCCGGCGCCATCGACAGCCCGGCGGCCGACAAGGGCGCGCGCTTCATGCAGCTGTGTGATGCGCACGACATCCCGTTGATCTTCCTCTGCGACACCCCCGGCAACATGGTCGGCCCCGAGCACGAGAAGACCGCGCTGGTGCGTCACTGCTGCCGCACCTACCTGGTGGGCGCCAATGTCAGCGTGCCTACCTTCACGGTGGTGATCCGCAAGGGCTACGGCCTGGGCGCGCTGGGCATGGCCGGCGGCAGCTTCCATGCCTCGGTCTTCACCATCGCCTGGCCCACCGGTGAATTTGGCGGCATGGGGCTGGAGGGGCAAGTCAAGCTGGGCAAGCGCAAGGAACTGATGGCCCTCGAAGACCCGGCCGAGCGCAAAGCCTTCTATGACCAGGCCGTGGCCGAGGCCTACGAGCGCGGCAAGGCGCTGAACACGGCGTCGCTGTTCGAACTCGACAATGTCATCGACCCCGCCGACACCCGCGACTGGATCCTGACCGGCCTGCGTTCGATGCCGGCCACGCCGCCGCGCACCGGCAAGAAGCGGGCCTTTGTCGATGCCTGGTAGACAGGAGCCGATGATGAAATTCACCCGCCTGCGATGGACACTGCTGACTGCCGCAGGCCTGGCGCTGCCTGGGCCGGCGGCCCGGGCTGCTGACGAGGCCGCGGCTGCGTCGCCCGCCGCCACGGCGACTGCTGCGCCCGCCGCCGACCTGAGCCCAACACAGGCAGCCAGCCTGTGGGCCAGCCGCTGTGCCGGCTGCCATGACGCTGCCCAGGGCCGCACGCCCAGCCGCGACGCGCTGGCCGGCTGGCGGCCCGAGGAGCTGATGGCCGCCGCAAGCAGCGGCAACATGCGCGAGCAGGCGCGCGGCTTGAGCGCGGCCGAGATCCAGGCCATCGCCCGCCACCTCACCGGGCGCGATCCGGTGGCGGGCCTTGCGACTGCGGCCGGCTGCCCGCAGCCGCCGGCCGTGCTCGACCCCGACGCGGCTCAATGGCAGGGCTGGGGCAATGGGCCGCAGCAGACCCGCTACCAGGCCCGGCCGGGCTTTACCGCCGCCGAAGTGGCGCGGCTGCGGGTGCGCTGGGTGTATGCCTATTCGGCGTCCATGGCCATCGGACAACCGGTGGTGGCGGGCGACCGGGTATATGCCAGCACCCAATCGGGCGAAGTGCTGGCGCTGGATGCGCGCAGCGGCTGCAGCCACTGGTCCGCTGCACTGGGCGCGGCCGCCCGCACGGCGGTGGTGCTGGGCCCGGTGGCCGCCAAGCGCAGCGCACTGGCCTACATCGGCGACGAGCAAGGCCGCATGCATGCTCTGGATGCCGACAGCGGCGCACTGCGCTGGCGCGTCACGCTCGACCCGCATGCGGCCGCCCGCATCACCGGCACGCCGCTGTTGCACCAGGGCCGCCTGCTGGTGCCGGTGTCGTCGGGCGAAGAGGGCTGGGCCCAGGACCCGCGCTACCCCTGCTGCACCTTCCGCGGAAGCCTGGTGGCGCTGGACGCCGCCACCGGCCAGCGCCTGTGGCAGGCCTTCACCATCACCGAGCCGCTGCGGGCCCACAGGCTGAACGACGCCGGCGCCCAGCAACAGGGCCCGGCCGGCGCTGCGGTGTGGGCCTCGCCCACCCTGGATGCCCGGCGCGGCCTGCTCTACATCGGCACCGGCAACTCCTACACCGACCTGCCCACCCTGGGCAGCAATGCGGTGATGGCGCTGGACATCGCCAACGGCCAGTTGCGCTGGCAGCGTCAACTGCTGCCCGCCGACAACTTCGTCGTGCCCTGCGTCATGCCCGGGGGCGGCGCCGGCCGTGGCAACTGCCCCGCCCATCCCGGGCCCGACCATGACTTCGGCGCGCCGCTGGTGCTGGTGCAGCGCCCCGGCCAGCCCGACCTGCTGCTGGCGGGCCAGAAATCCGGCGCCCTGCATGCGCTGAACCCCGACGACGGACGGGTACTGTGGCGGGCGGCGCTGGGCGCAGGCTCGGCGCTGGGCGGCATCCAGTGGGGCATGGCCAGTGATGCTGACACGGTATACGTGCCGATGGCCGACCCCTACCGCGCCGGCCTGGCGCTGCCGCGGCCGGGGCTGTCGGCGGTGGAACTGCGCGATGGCAAAGAGCGCTGGTTCGTCGCGGCCCCGCGCCAAGCATGTGCCTGGGACGGCAGCTGCATGGCGTCCTACTCGGCCGCCGTGGCGGCCATGCCTGGCATCGTCTGGGCCGGCGCGTCCGATGGCCACCTGCGCGCCTATGCCACGGCCGACGGCAAGACAGTGCTCGACATCGACACGGCAGCCCACGACTGGCAGGCGGTCAACGGCGGCGTGGCGCGTGGCGGGTCCATCGACGCCGGCGGGCCGGTGTTGGCCGGCGGCATGGTGTTCGTCAACAGCGGCTACGGCCGGATCTGGGCCCATGCCGGCAATGCCTTGATCGCCTTGTCGGTCGATGGCCAGTGAGTTTGTCCCTGCGGCGCCAGCCGGCGCCGTTTTCATCGAAGCCAGGAGTGATGGATGCGAGATCTCAACAACAAGGTGGCCTGGATCACCGGTGCCGGCAGCGGCATCGGCGCAGGCGCAGCGCTGGCGCTGGCCGGCGCCGGCATGCGGCTGGTGCTGTCGGGCCGGCGCGAGGCCGAACTGCAGAAAGTGGCCGCGCAGGTGGCGGCCGCAGGTGGCCAGGCCCGCGTGGCGGTGCTGGACGTGGCCGATGCCGACGCGGTGCAGGCGCTGGCCGACGGCATCGCCGCGCAGGAGGGCCGGCTGGACCTGTTGCTCAACAGCGCCGGGATGAACGTCAAGGCCCGCAACTGGCAGCACCTGCAGCGCGCCGGCTGGGACGAGGTGCTCAACATCGACCTCAACGGTACCTTCTACTGCTGCCATGCCGCCCTGCCCATGATGCGGGCGCAGCGCGACGGGCTGATCATCAACGTGTCGTCCTGGGCTGGCCGGCATGTGAGTGCGCTCACCGGCCCGGCCTACAGCGCGGCCAAGTTCGGTGTCAATGCCATGACCGAGAGTTTGAACATCGAGGAGGGCCGGCACGGCATCCGCGCCACCGCGATGTGCCCGGGCGAGGTGGCCACGCCGATCCTGGACAAGCGGCCCATCCCGGTCAGTGCCGAAGACAAGGCCCGCATGGTGCAGGCCGATGATTGCGGTGCGCTGGTGCTGTTCCTGGCGCGCATCCCGGCCCATGTGTGCATCAACGACGTCACCATCAGCCCCACCTGGAACCGCGGCTACATTGCCCAGGCCGCCAGCATCCCGCCCTGAACCGATCGGGCGCCAGCCCAGCCCCCACCATGACCCAAGACTTCCAGAACCAGTCGGTGTTGATCACCGGCGCCGGCGGCGGCATCGGCCGCGCCACCGCGCTGGCCTTTGCCAAGGCGGGCGCGCGGCTGATGTTGTCTGACATCAGCGTGGCAGCCGGCGAAGCGGCGGCCCAGGCCGCCCGCGCGCTGGGCGCGCAGGCCTTGTTCCATGCCGCCGATGTCAGCCGCGAGGCCGACGTGGTCGGCCTGGTCGCCGCCACCGTGGCGGCCTATGGCCGGCTCGACTGCGCCTTCAACAACGCCGGCATCGAGATCGAGAACGGCCGCATCACCGACTGCGATGTGGCGGTGTTCGACCGCATCATGGATGTCAACGTCAAGGGCGTCTGGCTCTGCCTCAAGCATGAGCTGCGCCAGATGGAGGCCCAGGGTGGCGGCTGCATCGTCAACACCGCGTCGGTGGCTGGGCTCAACGGCGCCCCGCGCCGGGCCACCTATGCCGGGTCCAAGCATGCGGTGGTGGGCCTGACCAGATCCACCGCTGCCGAATTTGCCAAGCAGAACATCCGCATCAACGCAGTGTGCCCCGGCGTGATCCAGACCCCGATGGTGCAGCGCTGGGTGGACGCCGACCCCGGCGTGGCCGGTCGCATGGCCGCCCTGCACCCCATCGGCCGCATCGGCCAGCCCGATGAAGTGGCCGCCGTGGTGCTGTGGCTGTGCTCGCCGGGCGCATCCTTTGTCACCGGCCTGTCCCACACGGTGGACGGCGGCTTCACTATCGTTTGAGGATCGCACCACCATGACCCAGCCTGCTGCCACACCGGACCTGCCCGACTCTCTGCCCGATACCCTGCCACCCCCGCATGCGCTGGACGCCCAGGCCAGTTGCCCCCGGCGCCTGGGCTGGATGCAGGGCAGCCCGCCGCCATTGGATAAACAGGTGCGCTTTGCCGACGGCAGCAGCGGGCGGTTTCCGCAAATGCGCTGGAGCTTCAGCCACTACCGGCAATTGCAGCCCACCCAGGTGGTCTCACGCGGCCCAGGCGGGGTGTGCCCCTTGCCGCGGGCCGACCGCAGCGACCTGGACGATCTGCAATTCATCCCCCTGGGCGCCCGCCGGCCGGTCAGCCTGGCCCAGTCGCTGGACGCCAACTACACCGATGGCATCGTGGTGCTGCACCAAGGCCGCATCGTCTACGAGCGCTACTTTGGCGTGCTGCAGCCCGAGCGGCAGCACATCGCGTTCTCGGTCACCAAGTCTTTCGTGGGCACGCTGGGCGCCAGCCTGCTGTGCGAGGGCCTGCTGGACGACAGCCTGCCCGTCACCCACTGGGTGCCCGAGCTGGCGGCCTCGGGCTGGGGCGACGCCAGCCTGCGCCAGGTGATGGACATGACCACCGGCATTGACTGCTCAGACGCCTACACCGACCCCCGCGCCGGTGTGTTTGCCCTGCTGCGGGCCGGTGGCCTGCTGCCTCGGCCGGCCGACTATGCCGGGCCGGACGGCCTGTGCGCCTTCCTGACCAGCGTGGCCAAGCTGGGCGAGCATGGCCAGGGTTTCACCTACCGCACCGCCAACACCGACGTGCTGGCCTGGGTGCTGCAACGGGCCACCGGCCTGGGCCTGGCCGAGTTGTTGTCGCAGCGCATCTGGCAAGGCCTGGGCGCCGAGCAGGACGCCTACATCACCAGCGACCCGCAGGCCACCCCCTTTGCCGGCGGCGGCATGAATACCGCGCTGCGCGACCTGGCGCGCTTTGGCGAGGCGATGCGCTGCGACGGCGCCTTCAATGGCCGGCAGATCGTGCCGGCAGCCGCCGTGGCCGACATCCGGCGCGGCGGCGACCCGGCCCACTTTGCCCAGGCCGGCTATCAGCTGCTGCCAGGCTGGAGCTACCGCCACATGTGGTGGGTGACGCACAACGCCCACGGCGCCTACATGGCCCGGGGCGTGCATGGCCAGTGCATCTACATCGACCCGCTGGCCCAGATGGTGGTGGCGCGTTACGCATCGCACCCGATGGCGGCCAATGTGCACCTCGACCCCAGCTCGCTGCCGGCCTGGCATGCGCTGGCGTTGCATCTGCTGGCCCATCCCACGTCAACCCGAGACCGCGCATGACCGCCTGGATCAAGATGATTCCGCTGGCGCAAGCCACCGGCAAGCTGCAGGACATGTACCGGCGCGTCACCACGCCCAGCGGCACCGTGGACAACGTGATGCGCGCTCACAGCCTTCGCCCGCACAGCATGGAGGGCCACCTGGTGCTGTACAAGAACGTGCTGCACAACCCCGAGAACACCCTGCCGTTCTGGTTCCTGGAGGTGGTGGCCAGCTATGTGAGCATGAGCAACCGCTGCGACTACAGCCTGACCCACCACTTTGCCAACGCCCGTCGGCTGATCAACGACCCGGTGCGTGCCCAGGCCGTGTGGGATGCCTTGTCGGCCGCACAACCCGAACAGGCCTTCTCGGGCAAGGAACTGGCCTTGCTGCGCTATGCCCGCAAGCTCACCCTGCAGGTGGGTGAGATGGTCAAGGCCGATTTCGACGCCTGCCGCGAGGCCGGCTGCGATGACGGCGAGATCCTGGAGGTCAACCAGGTCTGCGCCTACTTCAATTACTCGAACCGCCTGCTCAACGGGCTGGGTGTCAC
>JANNZD010000063.1:0-10374 GCA_031410435.1 Betaproteobacteria bacterium
CTGGCCGACATCTCGGGCTCGATGAGCCGCTATTCGCGCATGCTGCTGCACTTTGCGCATGCGTTGGGCCATGCCGACGCGCGCGTCGAGAGCTTCGTCTTCGGCACCCGGCTGACCCGCAGCACCCGGCTGCTGAAGGGCCGCGACCCCGACATCGCCATCGCCCAGGTGGTGCGCGCGGTGGCCGACTGGTCGGGCGGCACCCGCATCACCACCAGCCTGCATGAGTTCAACCAGCGCTGGGCGCGCCGGGTGCTGGGCAGCCAGGCCACGGTGCTGTTGATCTCCGACGGCCTGGAGCATGGCGATACCCAGGCATTGGGTTTCGAGATGGAGCGCCTGCACAAGAGCTGCCGCCGCCTGCTGTGGTTGAACCCGCTGCTGCGCTTCCCCGGCTTCGAGCCGCGCGCCGGCGGCATCAAGGCCATGCTGCCGCATGTCGATCGCCTGCTGCCGGCCCACAACCTGCAAAGCCTGGCCGACCTGGCCCAGGCCCTGTGCCAACCCATGACACCTTCGCGGCCAGCACGCTGAGCTGGCGCCACTTCCTGCCCGAGATCACCTGATGCAACTGACCAACCAACAGACCTTACCCGTCAGCCAGGCCCAGGCTTGGGCGGCGCTGAACGACACCACGCTGCTGCAGCAGGCCATCCCTGGCTGCGAGGGCCTCACGCCGCTGGCCGAGAACCAGTACGAGGTGCTGATCACAGCGGCCATCGGCCCGGTCAAGGCCAAGTTCAAGGGCAAGCTGCAGCTGGAGAACCTGCAGCCGCCCACCAGCTACACCCTGCGATTCGAGGGCCAGGGCGGCGCCGCCGGCCATGGCAAGGGCAACGCCGAGATCCGCCTCGAAGCCACCGGCCCCCACACCACCGTGCTGCACTACACCGCGCATGCCACGGTGGGCGGCAAGATCGCACAGATCGGTTCGCGCCTGGTGGACATGGCCGCGCAGAAGATGGCCACCGAGTTCTTCGAGACCTTTAACCTCAAGCTGCAAGAGCGCTTCCCGCCGGTGGTCGAGGTGCTGCCGGCCGTGGTGGCACCGCCGCAGGGCCTGATGGCGCGTTTGCGCGGATGGTTCAAACGCCTGTTTGGCGCTTGAATTGGCGCTTTGCCGCGCCCCAGGAGACGCCATGACCGATATCGCCCAGATCCAGTCCCTGCTCGACCCGGGCTTTCCGGGCCTGATGGGGGTGACCCTCACCGCGCTGGCCCCCGACCGGGTGGTGGCCACGCTGCAGGTGCGCCCCGACCTTTGCACGCTGGGCGGCATCCTGCACGGCGGCGCCTACATGGCCTTTGCCGACACCCTGGGCGCGGTGGGCACGGTGCTCAACCTGCCCGCCGGCAAGCGCACCACCACCACCGACAGCAGCACCAAGTTCATCGCCTCGGCCAAGGTCGGCACGCTGGCCACGGCCGAATGCCTGGCCCTGCACCGCGGCCGCAGCACCATGGTGTGGCAGACCAGCGTGCGCAATGCCGACGGCAAGCTGTGCGCGGTGGTCACGCAGACGCAATTGGTGATCGACGCGCCGGCCTGATCCTCGACTTCGTCACCCCGCGATCCGGGTGGGACGGCGCCGGCCCGGATGCCTACAGTCGAAGCAGTGATCATCCCAGGAGCACCCGCCATGCCGATGCCATCGAAATTCTTTGTCAAAGGTCTTGCCATGATCGGCATGACCACGCTGCTGGCCGTTGCGGCGCAGGCAACGGTGCAGGCATCGGTGCCCGGCAGCATCGCCGGCCTGAGCCTGCACCTGGAGGCCGACAGCGGCATGACGCTGGACGGCAACAACGATGTCGTCACCTGGCTGGACCAGTCCCCCCAGCACCACGATGCCTCCGGCGTCAGCGGCTGGTATGCCCAAGTCAACGGCGCCACGATGAACGGCATCGCGGTGCCCACCTTCAGCGACAGCTACCTGCTGATCGCCGGTCAGCCCATCACCAGCCAGCAGTTCACGATCTTCACGGTGGCGGCCACGCCGCAGATCGGCAGTTCCGAGGGCTTCCGCGAGGTGGTGTCCAACTGGTCCGGCAGCAACACCACCACTTCGGTCTTCCTCGGCACGGTGGGCTATTCGGCGGTGCCCGATACCAGGCTGCGATTCACCGACGATGTCGGTGGCGCCAACGATGCCAGCCATTTGCAGACCGGTGTGGCCAGCGTGGCCAACCCGGCGGCAGGTTTTGTGTTGACCGGCGTCAGCGATCTGGCTGCGTCCTCGCTCTATGTGGGCCAGGTCCTGGTGCATGGGGCGGCGGCGCTGACGACGCGCGACCCGTCGGGCGCTTGGATCATCGGCTCGCAGGGCGGGTCTTTTGAAAACTGGAACGGCCAGATCGCCGCGTTGATCATCTACGACCGCGCGCTGGATACGGCCGAGCGCATGCAAGTCATCGATTACCTGGGCCAGAAGTACCTGGCCGCGCCGCCGGTGCCCGAGCCCGCCGGCTGGGCATTGATGCTGGGCGGTCTGCTCGGCCTGGGCGCACTGGCGCGCCGCCGCCGCGCCTGAGGCTGCACGCGCCGGTGCACTGCCGGCAGCCTGCCAAAATGCCCGGATGAGATCCGGAGCCCTGGTGTGAAGTCGCGTGGCGTGCACCTGCAATACAGCTTCGAGGCCACGGACCAGCGCGGCGCCCTGTTGCACAACCCGCTGTTCGACCTGCTCAGCGCGGTGCATGAGTCGGGCTCGATCCAGCATGCGGCCAAGGCGCTGGGCGCGTCCTACCGCCACACCTGGGGCCAGTTGAAGCGCTGGGAAGAGACCCTGGGCGAGCCGCTGGTGACCTGGGCCCAGGGCCAGCCGTCGCGGCTGACGCCCTTTGCCGACCGCCTGCTGTGGGCCGAGACCCGCGCCCGCACCCGGCTGACCCCGCACATCGAGGCGCTGCGTGCCGAGCTGGAACGGGTCTTGGCCGACGCGCTGGACGGCAGCCAGCATGTGCTGACGCTGTTCGCCAGCCACGACCTGGCGCTGCCGCTGCTGCGCGACCTGGCCAGCGGCCCCGCTGGCCTGCACATCGACCTGCGCTTTGCCGGCAGCGTGGACGCGTTGCGGGCGCTGGCCCAGGGCCGTTGCCTGGTGGCGGGCTTCCATGTGCCGCCGCTGCGCGGCGGGTCGGCGCTTTTCGCGCGGGCCCTCAAGCCGCTGCTCAAGCCCGGGGTGCACAAACTGATCGGCTGCCTGCGCCGCAACCAGGGCCTGATGGTGCGGCCGGGCAACCCGCTAGGCCTGCGCGGCCTGCCTGACCTGGCGCGGCCGGCGCCTGCGGGGGGTGATGTCAGTGCCGCCCGCTTCGTCAACCGCCAGCCGGGCTCGGGCACCCGGCTGCTGATGGACCACTTGCTGGCCGAGCAGGCCATCGACGCGGCCGGCGTCCGCGGCTACTTCGACGCGCCCGAGGACAGCCACCTGGCAGTGGCCGCCGCGGTGGCCAGCGGCGCCGCCGATGTGGGCCCCGGCATCGAGGCGGCGGCATTGCAGTTCGGCCTGGATTTCGTGCCGCTGGTGGCCGAGGACTACTACCTGGTGTGCCTGAAGGACGCGCTCGACCACCCGGCGGTGGCCAAGCTGCGCCAGGCCCTGGACAGCCCGGCCTGGCCGCAGGCGCTGCAACGCCTGCCCGGCTACAGCCCGGCGCACAGCGGCGAGGTGCTGTCGCTGGTGCAGGCCCTGCCCTGGTGGCACTTCAAGCTGCCGCGGGCTGGCTCAGTCGTCGTCCCCTGAGCGCTGCTGCGACCTGCCCGGTTGTGCGGCACCAGATCCGGGCCACTGCCCTCGCTGCGGCCGGTCAGCATGGTCAGCGCCACCTGCGCCAGCACCACCGCCAGCATCAGGTTGCCGACGATTCATGCAACTCGGCCAGCCAGTCGCCGCCCAGGCCGGCTGACAGGCCGGTGCTACATGCCGGGTAGGCGGCCAGGCCGCTCAAGCCGGTGGGCAGCACCCGCGCGATCAGCAAGGGCACGGCCTGTGCCATCCACAGGTTCCGGCCCTGGCGCCCCTTGGCGCCGGCTGGCTCGGCAGGCCGGCCTTTTCGGCGGCGCTGCAGTCGCGCTGCGGCATTTCCTTTCAGTTGCGGTGGAACCACTTGTCCACCTTGGCGGCGTCAGTGAAGCGCTGCCGGCGCGCCGCGGCCAGGCGGCCAGCGGCTGAGCTCAGTGCCCCGGGGGCGGCGGGCCCTGGCCGGCGTCGGGCGCGAAGGCTGCGAAGCCATCGTCAGCCCGCACCGCCACCGCCTGGGCGGCCTGCGCCAGGCCGCGCTGCAGGCCCTGGTCCAGCAAGATGGGATGGCCGCCGCGCGCGCCCACCGACGCCAGTTGCTCAGCCCGCAGCACCGGCGCGCCGATGCAGGCGTAGGCCGTGCGCTGGCGGGTGGACGCCAGGCCCACCACCACCGGCCCCCGGGCCAGGCCGATGCCCACGGCGACCGGCAGCGCCTGGGCCAGGGCGCGCTCGCGGTTGAACTGGGTCGTCACCTCGACCATGTCACGCGCCGCGGTCAGGGCCCGGGCTGGCGTGTCGAGCAAGGCGATCAGGCTGTTGCCGCCGAACTGCACCACCTGGCCCTCATGGCCCACCACGGCGTCGAACATCAGCGTGCTCCAGTTGCTGAGCAGCTCCATCATCGCCAGCGGCGTGTCGGCCTCGGCCAGGCTGTCCGGCCAGTGCAGCCGGGCCACCAGCACGCAGGCGTCGGCCCGCCGCGTGGCCTGGGCGGGGGCGCCGGGCATCAGGCGGCGCAGCGCCTCGCCATCGCGGTCGCGCTGTTGCTTGCGCGCCAGGCTGGACTCGACCCGGGCGCGCAGCAGCCACGGGTCCACCGGCTTGTGCAGGAAGTCGTCGGCGCCCAGCTCGATGCAGCGGGCCACTGGCGCCACGCCACTCAGGGCACTGGTCACGATCACCGACACCTCGCGCAGTGCCGCATCGCCGGCCCGCAGCTGCAGCAGGCCGAAGCCGTCGAGCTCGGGCATCACCAGGTCGAGCATCAGCAGGTCGAAGCGCTGCTCGCGCAACAGGCCCAGGGCCTGGCGGCCGTTGTCGGCACTGCTGACCTGGCAGCCCATCAGCTCGAGCGAGCGGCACAGCAACAGGCGGTTGACCCGGTTGTCGTCGGCCACCAGCACCCGGGCCGGCGGACCCAGCGGCAGGGCTGGGGAGGGCGCCGGGGCGGCCGCAGGCACCGCCGCAGGGCCCGGCCCGGGCGCCAGCGTGAAGCGGTAGCCCAGCCCGGTCACCGTGGTGATGGCCTGGGCGCCCAGCACCCGGCGCAGGCCCGAGATCTGCACCTGCAGGTTGTTTTCTTCCACCACCAGGCCAGGCCAGACCTCGTCGAGCAGCTCGTCCTTGCTCACCACCCGGTCGCGCCGGGCCACCAGGGCCTTGAGCAGGTCGAAACCCCGGCTGCCCAGCGCCACCGGCTGGCCGCCCACCAGCAGGCGACGCTCGTCCAGCAGCAGCTCGACCGGACCGAACACCAGCGGGCCGCAGGCGTTGCGCGTCGGGCGATCAGACACGCGCCAGCGCCCGCAGTGCGTCCAGGGCGGCCTCCAGCGCCACGGCCAGGGCATCGAGGCTGCCGGCATCTGCGCCGAGGCCCCGCCATTCCAGACTGCGGGCCAGCACCGCCAGGCGGATTGCGCCAAAGGCCTCGGCATTGCTCTTCAAGGTGTGCGCGGCGTCCTCGAAGCGCGCGGCAGCGCCCTGGTCGGCGGCTTCGCGCAGGGTGCGCAGCAGTTGCGGCGCCTCCTCGGCGAAGGCGTCGACCAGGCTCAGCACGAAGTCTGCCCCGGCATGCGCCTGCAGGTTCTCGAAGGCACGGGCATCAATCAGCGCGGGATCCATGGGGGTCGGGTCGCCTCAGGCATCCTGGCGTGCGGCCGTGGCGGCCAGCGTGGCGACCAGGGCGTCCAGCCGCAGCGGCTTGGCGAGGTGCTCGTCCATCCCGGCCGCCAGGCACTGCGGCCGGTCGCCATTGAGGGCGTTGGCCGTCATCGCGACGATGCGCGGCCGGCGCCCCGCTGGCCAGCGCGCGACGATCTCGCGGGTGGCCTGCAGCCCGTCCAGTTCGGGCATGCGCACGTCCATCAGCAGCAGGTCGTAGGCCTGGCGGGCCAGGCTGTCCACCGCCTCGCGGCCATTGCCGGCCAGGTCGGCCCGGTAGCCCATCTGCTGCAGCAGCCGCAGGGCCAGCTTCTGGTTCACGCCGTTGTCCTCGGCCAGCAGGATGCGCAGCGGGTGGCGGCTGGCCATCTGCGGATCGGGCGCGGTGCCGGCCGCCGCTGCGCGTGGGGGCAGCAGGCCCGGCGCGCAGGCCGGCGCGGCGATCTCGAAGTGGAAGCAGCAGCCCCGGCCCGGCCCGGCGCTGTCCACGCCCATGTGGCCGCCCATCAACTCGGCCAGTTGCCGGCTGATCGCCAGGCCCAGGCCGGTGCCGCCGTAGCGGCCGGCGATGCCGGCGTCGGCCTGGCTGAAGCGCTGGAACAACCGGGCCTTGCCGTCGGTGGTCAGGCCGATGCCGGTGTCGCGCACCTCAAAGGCCAGGCGCCCCGGCGCCGGCAGGCAAACGCGCAGCGCCACCGCGCCGTGGTCGGTGAACTTGACCGCATTGCCCAGCAGGTTGAGCAGGATCTGGCGCAGGCGGGCCGCATCCCCCAGCACCACTGCCGGCACGTCGGCATCGACCTGGCAGGTCAGTTGCAGGCCCTTGGACGCGGCGCGCACGCCCACCAGGTCCAGCGCCAGCCGCACGCCCTCGCGCAGGTCGAAGGGCTGCAAGTCCAGCGCCATGTGGCCGGCCTCGATCTTGGAGAAGTCGAGCACGTCGTTGATGATGCCCAGCAGGGCCTCGGCCGAGTCGCGGATGGTCTGGGCGTGGTCGCGCTGGTCCTCGGTCAGGGCGGAGTTCAGCAGCAGGCCGCTCATGCCGATGACGCCGTTCATCGGCGTGAGGATCTCGTGGCAGACCGTGGCCAGGAAGGCGCTCTTGGCCGCATTGGCCGACTGCGCCGCCTCGCGCGCTGCCGCCTCTGCGGCGAGTTTCTGCTCCAGCAGCAGGGCCTGGGCACGCGCCGCATCGGCCAGCAAGTCTTCCTGCAGCAGGGTGGTGGCGCGGGCCAGCGCGCGCACCTCGTCGGGCCGGTAGGGCGCGGCGTCGGGCCGGGTATGCAGCAGCAGGAAGCCGGTCAGGCTGTCCCGGTGCCGCATCGGCAGGGCCAGGGCGTCGGCGCCGGCGCGGTCGGCCAGGGCTGCGGGCAGGTGCCCGGCCTGCAGGCTGCGCAGGTGGGTGGCGCTCAAGGCCAGCGGCGCGGGGGCGCCGGCGGCGTCGGCCGCATCGGGGGCATCGGCAGCCTGCCAGGCCAGCAGCGGGCAGGTGGCGCCTGCGCCCGGGGATTGGTAGACAGCGGCCAAGGCGCCGCCGGCAAAACGGCTGATGGCCCGCAGGTAATGGTCGAGCAGCGTCTGCTGGCCTTGCAGGCCCACCGCCGCCGTGGCTGCAGCCCAGAGCGAGGCTTCGCTGGCCAGCCAGTTGCGGTACAGCAGGCGCTGCACCAGGGTGTCGGCCAGGCCGCGCAGGCGCGGCACGGCGCCGGCGAACAGCAAGGCCAGCGGTGCGGTCACGCCGGCGGCCACGCGCGGGTCGGCCAGCATGGGCCAGCGCCCGCCCAGGCCTTGCAACACAGCCACACCGGCCAGCAGCACGGCCAGCACCAGGCCCCACACCAGCGCCCGGTTCAGCGCGAAGCCGAAGCCGAACACCCGGTGGCGCAGCACCGCATAGGCCAGGCCCAGCATGGCGCTGATGTCCAGCACGAACTGGATGCAGGTGACGACCAGCTCGCGCTGGACCGTGCGCCCCGGCAGCGTGCCCACGATGCCGAACACCAGGGTGCTGAGCAGCAGCATCGCGACGAAGGCGCCGATCCAGGCGGCGCGCAACCTGGCTTCGCCGCTGGCGCTGCGCCAACGGGCCCACAGGAAGGCCACGGCCACCACGCTGGCCAGGTTGCTGGGCGCCCGGCCCAGGCGCTCGATCGTGAACTGCCAGTCCTTGGCGGACAGCGGCACCAGGCGCAGGAAGAAGCCGGCCTCGAACAGGGCCAGCAGCAGGCCCACCCCGGCGATGCTGAAGAAGACCCGCCGCACCCAGGGCTTGGCGAAGGGGTTGCGGGCGTCCGGGTAGGCGAGCGCGAAGTAGAAGTAGCCGGTGGTGGTCAGGTAGAACTGCAGGCTGCTGCCGGTAAGGAACAGCACGGTCTGTACCAGTCCGCCGGGCAGCAGCACGCCGATATCCGAGATGCTGTACAGCGCCAGCGCCGCCGCCAGCGCGCGCACCGCCGGGCTGTCGGGCCGGCGCAGGCTCATCAGCACGGCCACGCCCAGGGCCATCAGGCCGTCCAGCAGATTGCCCAGCGCCACCACCTGGTGCAGCGGCGTGATGCGCTCCGGCACCGGCACCGTGCGCACCAGCAGCTGGCGCTGCTGGCCGGCCGCTTCGACGGTGACCGGGATGAGCTCGCCCACGCCCATCAGCCGCCAGCCGTCGCCAGCGCGGTCGAAGGACAGGCGATCGCCCGGCACAACCTCCTGGCGCGCCAGGTCAGCGTCGGGCCGCAGTTGCTTGACCTCGCGCATCCAGCGCGGGCCTTCGCTGCAGCACAGCCGTGCGCCCATGCCGCCGGCGGCCTCGGGCACCACGGCCCGGTCCAGGGTGGCCAGCGACCACAGGCGCAGCCCGGCGCAGGCCAGGCACAACGCCAGCAACCAGAAGCGCCAGAGCCGGGTGCGGGCTTCAGACGGCAGACCGGCCGCCGGATCGGACCAGGACAGCCGGGCCCACAGGGCGGCACTTGTCATCCATGCACTTTCAAAACTTGCACAGCCCTGATGCTAGGAGCCGGGCCTCGCCACGGGGGAGGTCAAGCAGGGGGGGTGGCCTGCTCCTTCCCTAGGCGGGTGGCGGCCATGCCAGCGCTCCGGCGGGCAGGGCTCGGGCCTGTGGTTCGTTGTCGGGCGGCGGCCCAAGGCGCCCGCGCTCCGCCTTCAGGAAGTTTCAGCGTTTCTTCAGCCGCTTTCAGGACAGCGCCTCCCATCGCGCCGGACAGTCGCGGCACGGGGGCTGGCCAGGTCAGGGCCCTGCCGGCCCACCCCGCGCCCAACCCCTAGAGACCCCCAAGGAGGAAAACATGTCCTACCCCCGCACGCGGTACGCCGCATGGCCCACCCTTCGTCGCCTGGCGCCCTGGGCGGGCGCCCTGGCCCTCACGGCCGCGTCGCTGGCCGCCCAGGCCCAGAAGATCATCGCGCCCACGGCCCTGGTGGGCGGTGTCAGCCAGAGTGATCTGATGATGGACTACGGCAACTGGACCATGTCGCATTCGGTCGCGACCAGCCCCTTGTTCGACACCACCGGGGCCAACGCAGCGGCCGGCGACCGGGGCAGCTATTTCTACCTGACCGGGTCGCTGGACGCCACCCCGGTGACGCGCCAGGTGACGGTGCGCACCGACCAGACCCTGATGATCAACCTCATCTCCATCGTCTACTGGGAAGACCCGGCCATCCGCGACGAAGCGGGCATCCGCGCCGACCTGGTGGACCTGTGGGGCACGGTCAGCAACCTGTCCGTGACCGTGAACGGTGCTGCGCCGGCCATGCCCGCCGGCTACACGTCCTTGAACCAGTTCCTGCATTCATCGCCCTACTTCACGCTCAACTTCGCGCCGGATAACTGGTATAGCTGGCCGGGATCCAGCTCGCCTGCGGTGGTCGAGAGCTACATGGTCGGCCTGCAAGGCCTGTCGCCGGGCCAGCACCAGTTGCATTTCACCTCGCGCTTCGACTCCACCGGGGCCTTCACCGGCATCAACGCGGCACAGGACATCACCTACAACATCACCGCGGTGCCCGAGGCCAGCACCCTGGCCACCCTGAGCTTGGGCCTGCTGGTGATCGGCGCGATCCGGGGCCGTCGTGGCGCCACGGCTTGACGCCACGGTGCGCCGACGCCATGAATGGAGCGGTGGCTATGGGCTCGTTGCGGACCTGGCGACGGGCTGCTCTGGGCAGGCCTGATGCAGGCACTTTGACGCCCGCGCGAGGCCAAGGCCACCGGGTGGCCGGCTGCCTCCGTGCCATTGGCCAGAGGCCAATGGCGTTCGCCAGGCACAAACAGTCCACTGGACTGTTTGTGTCCGGGCTCACTCCCCCGCCGCCGGCAAAGGCGCCGACGGCTCCTCCTTTACCTACGTCATCCGGTCACCCGGCGCCCTCGGCCCGGCCACCACCGCGCACGGCGAAGTTCACCAGCGCCAGTGCCACGGCGGTGCCGGAGCGCCAGGGTGGTCTGGCG
>JANNZD010000064.1:0-46258 GCA_031410435.1 Betaproteobacteria bacterium
CCATGGCAAGCGATCTGGATGCCGTCGAAATCGCTCAGCGCCGGCCGCTCGGCGCTGCAGCGCGCATTGGCAAACGGGCAACGCGGGTGGAAGGCGCAACCGCTGGGCGGTTGCAAGGGGTTGGGCACCTCGCCCTGCACCGGCGTGCGCTGGCGCCCGGTCATCGCGATGTCCGGGATCGCATCCAGCAGCATGCGTGTGTAGGGGTGGCGCGGGTTGGCAAACAGCGTGCGGCGGTCTGCCATCTCCACCAGCCGGCCCAGGTACATCACCCCCACCTGGTCGGCCACATGCCGCACCACTGCCAGGTTGTGCGAGATGAACAGATAGGTCAGCCCGCGCTGGCGCTGCAGGTCCTTCATGATGTTGAGCACCTGGGCCTGCACCGACACGTCCAGCGCCGATGTGGGCTCGTCGCAGATCAGGAACTCGGGCTCGGTGGCCAGGGCCCGGGCGATCGAGATGCGCTGGCGCTGCCCGCCCGAGAACTGGTGCGGAAACTTCTCCATGTCGGCCGCGCCCATGCCCACCGAACGCAGCAGTTCAGCCACCTTGGCCTCCAGCTCGGGCTCGCTCATCGCCAGGCCATGTTCGCGCAGCGGCTCGCCGACGATGTCGCGCACCTTCCAGCGCGGGTTCAGGCTGGCATAGGGGTCCTGGAAGATCATCTGCATGCGCTTGCGCAGCGCCCGCGCATCGGGCGAGGCCAGGGTCCGGGCGATGTCCTGGCCATCGAACTCGACGCTGCCCCGGGTCGGGCCGTACAGGCCCACCAGCAGGCGTGCCACGGTGCTCTTGCCGCAGCCCGATTCGCCCACCAGGGCCAGGGTCTGGCCGCGCTGGATGGCAAAGCTCACGCCGTCCACCGCATGCACGAACTTGCGCGGCTGGCGCTCGATCACCCGGTTCAGCCAGGGCGCCGAGACATCGAAGATCTTGGCCAGGGCCTTGACTTCCACCAGGGCGGTCATGCGGCCACCTCGGGGCCGCACAGGGCCATCCAGCAGGCGGCGCGGGTGGCGCCCACCGGCTGCAAATCGGGCCGGTCGGTGCGGCAGCGGTCCACCACCTGGGGGCAGCGCGGGTTGAAGGCGCAGCCGGCCGGGATGGCATTGAGCCGCGGCATCGCGCCGTCGATCTGCATCAGGCGCTCACGCTCGAACTCCATCGACGGGATCGAGCCCATCAGCCCGGCGGTGTAGGGGTGGGCCGGGCGGTGGATCACGTCGGCCACCGGGCCGATCTCGACGATGCGCCCGGCATACATCACCGCCACCCGGTCGCAGGCCTCGGCGATCACGCCCATGTCATGGGTCACCAGCATCACCGCCGCGCCCTGCCGCTGGGTGAGCTGCTTGAGCAGGGCGATGATCTGGGCCTGGATCGACACGTCCAGCGCGGTGGTGGGCTCGTCGGCCACGATCAGCTCGGGCTGGGCCGCCAGGGCCAGCGCGATCACCACCCGCTGGCGCATGCCGCCCGAGAACTGGTGCGGATACTGGTCGATGCGCTGCTCGGCGGCCGGGATGCCGGTCTGCTGCAGCAGGCTGATGGCGCGCTGGCGCGCCTCGGCCAAGGGCAGGCCCAGGTGCACCTGGATGGTCTCGATGATCTGCTGGCCCACGGTGTACAAGGGGTTCAGCGAGGTCAGCGGGTCTTGAAAGATCGCGCCGATGCGCCGGCCGCGGATCTTGCGCATCGCCTCCGCGCCCAGCTTGTCGATGCGCTGGCCGTCCAACAGAATCTCGCCGCCTGCCACCCGCCCGGGGGGCTCCAGCAGGCCGATGATGGCCGCGCCGGTCAGCGACTTGCCGGCGCCGGATTCGCCCACCACGCCCAGGATCTCGCCGGGAGCGATGTCAAAGGACACATCGTCCAGCGCCAGCAGGGTGCCGCGCCGGGTGGGGAACTCCACCCGCAGGTGGCGCACTTCGAGTAGAGCTTGAGTCATCGATTTACCGGTCGGTGGGCCGCCGTCAGCAAGCGGACGCTGCGGAGCCGGCTGCGCCGGTCCGCCAGCGGCGCCCCCTTGAGGGGGAGCGCCGAAGGCGCTGCGGGGGTGGGTCAATTCAAGCGCGGGTTGAGCGCATCGCGCAGCCAATCTCCGAGCAGGTTCACACTCAGCGAGATCAGCACCAGCACCACCCCCGGAAAGATGGTGATCCACCACTCGCCCGAAAACAGAAAATCCTGGCCGATGCGGATCAGCGTGCCCAGCGACGGTGAGGTGGGCGGCACGCCCACGCCCAGGAAGGACAGCGTGGCCTCGGTGATGATGGCCGCCGCGATCTGGATGGTGGCCAGCACCAGCACCGGCCCCAGCACATTCGGCAGCACATGGCGGCGCATGATGCGCAGCGGCGACACCCCGATCACCCGTGCGGCCTGCACATATTCCTTCTGCCGCTCGACCAGGGTGGACCCGCGCACCGTGCGCGCGTATTGCACCCAGCCGGTGAGCGAAATCGCCAGGATCAACACCGTGAAGGCCAGCGACTCATTGGCCTGCGGGAACATCGCCCGGCCCACACCGTCGATCAGCAGCGCGATCAGGATAGACGGGAAGGACAGCATCACGTCGCACACCCGCATGATGAAACCGTCGATGCGCCCGCCGGCAAAGCCCGCCAGCAGGCCCAGGCCCACCCCCACCACCATCGACACCGCCACCGAGGCCAGGCCGACAAAGAGCGAGATGCGCGAGCCATACATCAGCGCCGACAGGATGTCGCGGCCCTGGTCATCGGTGCCGAGCAGGAACTTGGCCTTGCCCTCGTCGACCCAGGCCGGCGGCAGGCGCGCATCGCCCAGGTCCAGCGTGGCCAGGTCCATCGGGTTGTGCGGCGCGATCCAGTTGGCACCCAGCGCGCAGACCAGGCAGACCAGGGCGATGAACGCCGCCAGCATGGCCATGGGCGAGCGCTTGAAGCTGTACCAGACATTGCCGTCGAGAAAGCGCGCCAACGCGCTGGCGCCGGGCGGCAGGGGTGCCGTCAAGGGCGTGGATGTGGATTGAACAGGGGGCGTCACGGTCAGGTCTGGCGCAGGGCGGAAGTGGGGCGGGGCCGCGCGCTCAATGGCCCGCGGTGCTGCGCTCGATGCGCAAACGCGGGTCTACCGCGAAGTACAGCAGATCGACAGCCAGGTTGATCGTCACGAAGATCAAGGCGATCAGGCACAGGTAGGCCGCCATCACCGGGATGTCGGCAAACTGCACCGCCTGGATGAACAGCAGGCCCATGCCGGGCCACTGGAACACGGTCTCGGTGACGATGGCAAAAGCGATGATGCCGCCCAGCTGCAGGCCGGCGATGGTGATCACCGGCACCAGGGTGTTCTTCAGGGCATGGCCGAAATAGACCTGCCTGTCGGGCAGGCCGCGGGCCCTGGCGAACTTGATGTAATCAGTGCGCAGCACCTCCAGCATCTCGCTGCGCACCAGGCGCAGGATCAGGGCCATCGGGAACAGCGACAAGGTGATGGCCGGCAGCAGCAGGTGGCGCAGGCCATCCATGGTGAGCAGGCCGGTGGTAAACGGGCCCAGCGCGATCACATCGCCCCGCCCAAAGCTGGGCAGCCACTTCAGCAACACCGCGAACACCAGGATCAGCAGGATGCCGATCAGGAAATTGGGCAAGGACACCCCCAGCAAAGAACCGGTCATCACCAGCTGCGACAAGAAACTGCCGCGCCGCAAGGCCGCGAACACGCCCAAGGGGATGCCCAGCGCCAGGCCGATCAGCGCCGCCATGGCCGCCAGCTCCAGCGTGGCTGGGAAGCGCTCGGCAATCAGCGCTGAGACCTTGCGCCCCTGACGCAGGCTGATGCCGAATTCGCCCTGCACCGCATGGCCGATGAAGTGGGCGAACTGCACGAAAAAGGGTTGGTCCAGGCCCAGGTCGGCGCGCAACTGAACCCGCTGCTCCTGGGTGGCGTCCTGGCCCAGCAGATTGGTGACCGGGTCGCCCACGAACTGGAACAGCAAGAAGGCGATCAGCGCCACCGTGAGCATCACGAGGAGCGCCTGGACGGCACGGCGGATCAGGAAAGCGAGCATGCAGCGCGTGGTTTCAAGACAGGAGATTCAATGCTGCAGCCTGCTGGCCCCGCGCATCTACCCGGCCGGCAACCCGGCTCAGGCAAATTTTGGCCCAAGACAGGGGCCGGGCATCAAAGGGCTAATACCCGGTTTGGGTCAGGGCACACCCGCAGGACCGGGTGGCGGGCAGCCGATGACACAGGCTGCGCCGCCGGGCGGACCAAAAGAAGACGGGCCCCATCCTTTCGGATGGGGCCCGCATCAATCAAAGCCTGATCAGTTGCTGCTGCCTGCCCTTGCGGGCAACGGCAGCGCCGGACCCTGCTGGATTACTTGGTGCCTTCGCCGCCGGTCTTGGCGCCAGACTTGTTGGCCATAGCGGCTTCGCCCTTGACTTCGGCGCGGGCCTTGGTTGACTTGTTGCCTTCGACCGCAGCGGTGCCTTCGCCCTTGACGACGGTGCCGGCCTTTTCGGCAGCAGCGCCTTCCTTCTTGACTTCGGAGCGGGCCTTGGTCGACTTGCCTTCGGGCGAGGCGCTGCCTTCACCCTTGACGGTCTTGCCAGACTTGTTGGCCGACGCGGCCTCGGCCTTGACTTCGGCGCGGGTGGCTTGGGCAAACACCGGGGCCACGGCGAATTGGGCCAGAACAGCGATCAGAGCGAGTTTCTTGAACATGTGAGGACTCCTGAATGGAAACGTACGGGGCGCATCAGCTGCTCGACATGCCAGGCAATGCGTGAAGGGACAGGCGATCAACAGCGGCAAAGAATCGGCAGCACAACGGCGATGTTGATCTGTCAAACCCTTGAACCTCTGCTGCGGCTCCGGCCCAGACTTGCAGCGCGGACCTACCTTTCACGCCTGATGGTGCACTTCGGTTTACAGCAGCTGAAAATTCATTCGGCGCTGAACGCCGAGCGTCGGTCCGGCGGACGCCGAAACCAACGGAAAAGGGCCACCCGCAGATGGCCCTTTCGGTCAAACAACCCTGTGAAGGGCCAGGCTTAGAAGGCGTGCTTCACGCCAAAGTCGTAGCCGTTCGGCTCGGTGGCGGCCTTGGTGTTGCGCGACACATCGGCGTACAACACGGTGCGCTTGGACAACGAGTAGTGGTAGCCCAGCGCGAAGCCGGAGATCGTCGTGACGTCGTTCGACTTCAGGTTCATCACAGCCGCCCGGAATTCAGCCTGCCCCATCGGAACGGCCGCTGCCAGGTAGGCAGACTTGACGGACTGGTCAAGGGTGTTCTTTCCCGTACCGTAAAAGCCCGACAGCTTCACAACGCCCATGTCGTACTGCGCGTTGGTCGAAACCCAGTAGTCGTTCACGTTACCGGGGTTGTTATAGCCCACACCAAGCCGGAAAGGACCGGCAGCGTAGGACAGGCCAGCGCTCCTGGGACGCTCGGCGCAAGCACCGAAGGTTGCGCCGCCGTTGATGGACGTGGCCACCGGGCTGACGGTTGCGCCGGCAGTGCCGGTCGAGGACGAAGCAGCGCCATTCAGGCCAGACGCGCCGCAGTTGTCGTTGGTCTCAGCGATCTGGGCGGTGAAGCTGAAGCCGCCCATGTTCGGGCTGGTGTAGGTGACCGCGCGATTGACGTTGAAGTTGTTCACGGCGGTACCGGCCATCACCGACACCGACAGGTTACTGGCAACGGTGTCCCAGCCCCAGATGTCACCCATCAGTTCGCCATGGAAGAAAGCGCCGTCGTATTCACGACCCAGACGCACATCACCCCAGCCGCCGCGGATACCCACGTAGGAACGGGCCTGGAACAGGGTCACGGGCGAACCGTTGACACCGTTACCGCCGTTGATGGTGCCGTTCCAGGGGCGGAAACGGTTCTCGAGCTGGAAGAAGGCCGAAGAGCCGCCCCCCAGGTCTTCCACACCGCGGAAGCCCAGGCGCGAAGAGGCGCCTTGGCTCATGCGCTTTTGCGCAGAGCCGTTGTCCTTGCCAAAGTTGGCGTCGACCAGACCGTAAAGGGTCACCGACGATTGGGCCGAAGCCACACCTGCGAAAGCGCCCAGAACTGCCAGAGCGAGTAGAGACTTTTTCATGCGACTATCTCCTAAGTTGAACAAGAGGTCCCGATCCCGTAAAAACCCTCACACCAGGAGCGGTGGGGGCCGGTCAGGCCAACCTCCTCATCGGAAGTTGCTGCTATTGCACCAGACGGCCGGCCTCCTGGCAAAGAAACCAGGGGAAATTACCGCTGACCTGTTGTCCTGCTACAACGAAGCGCGCCGCACCTGCGCTGCGCTATCCTCAACCGCATGTTGACGACCGATGACCTGATGACCAGCGCGGACTTGGCGCTGCGCACCTTGAGCGGCGGGTCTGCAGCGGGCCGGCCCATGCCTTTGCCCGCCGCCCCGCGAGCCCCCCCCGTTTTGACGCCGGAACAGCAGCGCCTGTCCGGCGCCTTGATGAGGGTGAACCATGTGGGCGAGGTTTGCGCGCAGGCCCTGTACGCCGCCCAGGCCTTGACCGCGCGCAACCCTGCGCTGCGGGCCCGGATGCAGGCCGCCGGGCGCGAAGAAACCGATCACCTGGCCTGGACCGAGCGCCGCCTGCACGAGTTGGGCGCACACCGCAGCCTGTTGAACCCGCTCTGGTACGCCGGCGCGTTTGCCATCGGCCTGGCCGCCGGGCGTGCCGGTGACCGCATCAGCCTGGGGTTTGTGGTCGAGACCGAGCGCCAGGTCGAGCAACACCTGGCCAGCCATCTGCAGCGCCTGCCCGAGGACGACCTGGCGTCCCGCGCGGTGGTCGCCCGGATGAAAGACGACGAGGCCCGACACGCGGCCGAGGCCAGTGCGGCCGGGGCGGCCGAGATGCCCCTGCCGATGCGCTGGTTGATGCGCGGTGCGGCCCGGCTGATGACCGGCCTGGCCCACCACGTCTGAAGGCTGCTGCGGCGCATGCGGCCGCCCGCGGTCAGCCGCGCTACTCGGCCACCAGTTCGTGAGTGGCGATGATCTCCGCTGTCTTGGCCAGCATGCTGGTCGCGGAGCAGTACTTTTCGTGCGACAGCGCAATCGCCCGTGCCACCGCGGGCTCAGACAGCTTGTGGCCCCGCACGATGAAATGCAGCTTGATGCGGGTGAACACCTTGGGGTCGGTTTCGGCCCGGTCGGCAGTCACCTTCACTTCGCAAGCGGTCACCGCCTGGCGTCCGCGCTTGAGGATCAGCACCACGTCATAGGCGGTGCAGGCGCCCGCGCCGGCCAGCAGGGTTTCCATCGGCCGCGGCGCCAGGTTGCGCCCGCCGCCGTCGGCCGCGCCGTCCATCGTGATCAGGTGGCCGCTGCCAGTCTCGGCCACAAAAGCCATCCCGCTCCCGGGCATCCACTGAATCGAGCACTCCATCGTTCTGCCTCCGGGTGTTGAAACCCTTGAATGCCTCATCCGGAGGCGTTGTTGACACCGTACGCCCCGAATCCTTGCGGGCCTGCCCCAGGCTCTGGAGCGCGCTCCCTAGACCTGCGGATGGCGATCATATTGCGGCGCAGCATGGACGCCGCTAGACTGATCGCATCGGCGCGGTCAATGGCCCGCAGCGCAAGTTGTCTCCTCCACCGCCTCCATGGGTGGATTCAGCCCGGGGCGCAAACCCCGGGCTTTTTTCTGCGTCCCGCCGCCAGCCCTGCGGCCAGGCGGCGCAGCTATCATCCGGCGCTTTGGCATCAGTCCCGGCTGATGCCTCGACCGTCTGCTGCGAAAGCCCCCTCCGGATGCCCCGCGCCACGCCGCCCAAGCCCGACTACCTCAAGAAAATTCTTACGGCCCGGGTCTATGACGTGGCGATCGAATCCTCGCTCGACCCGGCGCGCAGCCTGTCGCGCCGGCTCGGCAACCAGGTGCTGCTCAAGCGTGAAGACCAGCAACCGGTCTTCAGCTTCAAGCTGCGCGGGGCCTACAACAAGATGGTCCACCTGCCGCCGGCCCAGCTGGCCCAGGGCGTGATCTGCGCCTCGGCCGGCAACCATGCCCAGGGGGTGGCACTGTCGGCGCGCAAGCTGGGTTGCCGCGCGGTGATCGTGATGCCGGTGACCACGCCCAAGCTCAAGATCGACGCGGTGGCGGCGCTGGGCGGCGAAGTGGTGCTGCACGGCGACAGTTACAGCGATGCCTATGCCCACGCGCTCGGGCTGCAGGCCGTCCAGGGCCTGACCTTTGTGCACCCTTTCGACGACCCGGATGTGATCGCCGGCCAGGGCACCATCGCGATGGAGATCCTGCGCCAGCACCAGGGCCCCTTGGAGGCGATCTTTGTGGCCATCGGCGGCGGCGGCCTGATTTCGGGCATTGCGTCCTACATCAAGGCGGTGCGCCCCGAGGTCAAGGTGATCGGGGTGCAGACCCGGGATTCGGACGCGATGCTGCGCTCGGTACGCGCCGGCAAGCGCGTGACGCTGAGCGATGTGGGCCTGTTCTCGGACGGCACGGCGGTCAAGCTGGTCGGCGAAGAAACCTTCCGCCTGACCCGCAAGCTGGTCGACGATTTCATCGTCGTCGACACCGACGAGGTCTGCGCCGCCATCAAGGATGTGTTCCAGGACACGCGCTGCATCCTCGAGCCCGCCGGCGCGCTGGGCGTGGCCGCGATCAAGCAGTACGTGGCCCTGCACAAGCCCAAGGGCAAGGCCCTGGTGGCCATCACCTGTGGCGCCAACATGAACTTCGACCGCCTGCGTTTCGTGGCCGAGCGCGCCGAGTTCGGCGAGCAACGCGAGGCCCTGTTCGCGGTGACCATCCCCGAAGAGCGCGGCTCGTTCAAGCGCTTCTGCGAATTGCTCGGCCCGCGTGCGGTGACCGAGTTCAACTACCGGATTTCAGACGCCCACCAGGCCCATGTGTTCGTCGGCGTGGCCATCGCCAAGCGCGAAGAGGCCGACAAGATCGAGCGCAACTTCGTCCGGCATGGCTTTGCCACGGTCAACCTCACCGACGACGAGCTGGCCAAGGAGCATGTGCGGCACATGGTGGGCGGCCGCTCGGCACTGGCGGCGGACGAGCGCTTGTTCCGCTTCCAGTTCCCCGAGCGCCCGGGGGCCCTGATGCGCTTCCTGTCCAGCCTGCACCCCGGCTGGAACATCAGCCTGTTCCACTACCGCAACCAGGGCGCCGACTATGGCCGTATCCTGGTGGGCATCCAGGTGCCGGCTGGCGATGAGCTGGCCTTCAAGTCCTTTGTCGACACCCTGGCCTATCCCTATGTCGAGGAAACCGGCAACCCTGTGTATCAACTGTTCCTGCGCTGAACACGCTTGCCTACACTGAATCGCATGTCATTGATCGCCACCACCGCCAGCCCCTTGCTGCAGCAGGCCCTGCTGAGCAAGCTGCAGCGCCGCGACCGCCCGCCGATGGGCATGGGTGAGCTGGAAGCCGTGGCAATACGTCTGGGCCTGTTGCAGCATTCGCTCAAACCGCGCTTTCGCGAGCCCCAGCTGGTGGTCTTCGCGGCCGACCACGGCCTGGCCGTGGATGGCATCCATGCGGGCCCGGGTCGGCAGACCGACGAACTGGTCTGCCAGATCCTGGCCAACCAGCACCCCATTTCAGCGCTGGCCCGGCTGCAGGGCTTGACGCTGTCGCTGGTGGACTGCGGCGTGGCCAGCAAGCTGCCCTCGCATGAGCGGCTGATCCAGCGCAAGATCGCCCACGGCACGCGCAACGCCCGGGTCGGCCATGCGATGAGCCTGGAACAGGCCCATGCCGCGATACGCGCTGGCATGGAGATCGGCGACAACCTGCGCGGCAATCTGCTGGCTTGCGCCGGCCTGGGCGTGGGCTCGCATGAGAGCGCGGCGCTGGTGCTTTCCCACCTCACCGACACCCACTTGCGCGAGCTCGTGACCAGCAGCCCGCGCATGAACCCCGAGTTGCTGGCGCATTTGATGATCGTGGTGCAGGGCGCGCAGATGCGTCACCGCGATGTCAGTGATGCGGTGGAGGTGCTGGCGGCGTTCGGCGGCTTCGAGACTGCGGTGATGGTGGGCGCGATGCTGGTGGCCGCCAGCAAGCGCCACCTGATCATGGTGGACGGCATCGCGGCTTGCGCAGCCATGCTGGTGGCCTCGCGCATCGCTGAGTCGGTGATCGACTATTGCGTCTTCACCCGCAGCCAGTCACACCATGGGCTGGACCGTGCACTGGCCTTGTTCAAGGTGACTTCGCTGCTTGAATTGAAGCTCGATGCCATCGACGGCACCGGCTCCTGCCTTTCCTGGCCCCTGATCAACAGCGCCGCTGCGCTGCTGACCGACCTGGACAGCGGCGATGACGAGACATCCCTGCCGGCCGGCATCGACCCGCCCATCGTGCAAAGCCTGTACGACCCGCAGAACCCGACGGTGCCAGGCCTGCTGCCTTGACCAGGCCCTCAAGCCGAAGCAGAAAGGGCGCCCAAGGGCGCCCTTCTCACAGGCCCTGGTCGAAGCCTCAGGCGGAGAAGCTGGACCCGCAACCGCAGGTGGTGGTGGCATTCGGATTCTTGATCACGAACTGCGCACCCTGCAGGTCTTCATTGTAGTCGATCTCGGCGCCTGTCAGGTACTGCAGGCTCATCGCATCGATCAGCAAGGTGACACCGTTCTTGCTCATCTGCGTGTCGTCTTCGTTGACCACCTCGTCGAAGGTGAACCCGTACTGGAAGCCCGAGCAGCCGCCGCCCTGGACGAACACGCGCAGCTTGAGTTCGGGGTTGCCCTCTTCGGCGACCAGATCCGCCACCTTGGCCGCAGCGCTGTCGGTGAAAACCAGGGGCGCCGGCATCTCAAAAGATTCAAGGGGCAGGCTTTCGGCAACGGCGTTCATGGGTTCTCCAGTCGGGTAAGTGTCTTGCGCGGGCGGCAGATGCCGGTGCCCGTTCGCATCAGGAAGTCGTTCATTTTCTACTCTTATTGACCGGCGCGTACTTGCCCTTGCATTTGTCCCGGTCTTGGGGACCTCCGGCGAACGCAAAAAAGGCCGCCTCGCGGCGGCCTCTTGTGCAGGCACTGGCCCGGCAATCAGCGCTTGCTGAACTGCTTGCGGCGGCGCGCACCGTGCAGGCCGACCTTCTTGCGCTCGACTTCCCGCGCGTCGCGGGTGACGAAGCCCGCCTTGCTCAGATCCGGCTTGAGCGTGGCGTCGTAATCGATCAGCGCCCGGGTGATGCCGTGGCGCACTGCGCCGGCCTGGCCCGATTCACCCCCGCCGCGCACATTGACCTTGATGTCGAATGCCAGTTCATTGTTCGTCAGCATCAGCGGCTGCTTGACGATCATGATCGAGGTTTGGCGGCCGAAATAGTCGCCTACCTGCTTGCCGTTGACCACGATCTGGCCTTCGCCGCGCTTGATGAACACGCGGGCCACCGACGATTTGCGGCGGCCGGTGCCGTAGTTCCAATTACCGATCATCACCGCTCCTTAGATTTCCAGCGCTGCAATTTCCAGCACTTTGGGCTGCTGGGCGGTGTGCGGGTGCGAACCACCGGCATACACCTTCAGCTTCTTGATCATCGCGTAGCCCAATGGGCCTTTGGGCAACATGCCCTTGACCGCTTTTTCAAGCGCACGGCCGGGATGCTTGGCCTGCATGTCCTTGAAAGTGGTGGCATGAATGCCACCCGGGTGGCCGGAGTGCCGGTAATAGACCTTGTCTTCGGCTTTGTTGCCGGTGACTCGGATCTTGTCGGCATTGACGACGATGATGAAATCACCGGTATCGACGTGAGGCGTGTAAATGGCCTTGTGCTTGCCGCGCAAACGGAGTGCCACTTCGCTGGCGACACGTCCGAGCACCTTATCGGTGGCATCAAGCACAAACCACTCGTGCGTCACCTCGGCCGGCTTGGCGCTGAAGGTCTTCATGAGGGTCTTTCGGGATGGGCCGGCATCCACCATGGAAGCCGCACCGCCAATGGCCAATTCGTGCGCTGCACACCCACAGGTCTTGATCTCGGAACCGCTTATCAGGGCGGCCTCTCGATCATCGGCCCGTCAGCGCCTGCCCAGCAGGCACCCCGGGCATACCGGGGCCACGCACCACCTCGCCATTCTTGAGGTCAGCCTATGATTATAGCCAGATCCAACATGCCGTCATGCGCCTTTCGGGCAAGCCCCGACACATTCACCACCGCCCGCACCGGGCGACGCCACTACAAAAGATCCGTCAATGCCGTAGCATCAGGGTTTGTACCAGATTGGAATGCCATGACACAGCTGCCCACCCCCTCGCCCCCCGGGCCAGCCCCACAGGGCAGCCCTGAGCGGCCGAGCAGCACATCGGTTGTCACCCCGCCCTGGGTACCGATCCGCAGCTTGTCGCCACAGCATCGCGCCGAGGTGCTGGCCCACCTCGTGGACCTGGCAGAGGGCGACCGCTACCTGCGCTTCGGCTACCCGGCGTCGGACGAGCAGATCGGCCGTTATGTCGAGTCGATCGACTTTGACCGGGATGAAGTGTTCGGCATCTTCAACCGCCGGCTGGTGTTGATCGCCATGGCCCACCTGGCCTGCCCGGTCAGCGCAGACCGGGAACCGGACCCGACGCAGATGGCAGAGTTCGGTGGATCGGTGGCGGCCTATGCACGCGGCCGGGGCTATGGCGCGCGGCTGTTCGAGCATGCGATGTTGCACGCCCGCAACCGCGGCCTGAAGACCTTGTTCATCCACGCCTTGAGTGAAAACACCGCGATGTTGAAGATAGCGCGCCATGCGGGCGCACTGGTGGAGCGCTCGGGCAGCGAGTCGGACGCCTACCTGAAGCTGCCCGAAGACACCCTGGCCTCCCAGGTCGAGCAATGGGTCGGCCAGCATGCCGCGTCGATCGACTACCAACTCAAGCAACACGCCCATGCGGTGGACGGCTTGCTGGACGCCATCAGCGAAGTCAAGGCCAATCTTGGTAAATTCTCGGGCGGCACTGCCAAGGACTGACACCCGCCATTTTCACGTTCGCAACGTGAATTCATTCCCTGTTATTTTCTGGCTGATTTCGTATCCTCCGACCGGTGCGCACCTTGAGCGACCACCCTTCAATTGGGCGGAGCCCGCCCCGACAGGCCTGAAACCTGGGGGGTAGCACTTGTTTCGCTCAAGGTACTATCGGTTCGACCGGCTTTGCCACTTTTGCTTGTTGCATCCGGCGTCCATCAACAAGCCAGCGCCCCTTTTGCGCCCTAGGGTTCATGCAGCAGTACCTCCCCTGGCTCATCGCCACCGCCGCGCTACTTTTGCTGACCGTGCTGGTGGGCTACGGTCTGCTGCGCCAATCACAACGGCCCGTTGCGGGCCCCCAGCCCCTGCCGGTGGAGTGGGACCTGATCCCGCGGCCGGTCTTCACCGCCGACGAGCGCCGCGTCTACCGCCTGTTGCGCGAGGCCCTGCCGCACCATGTGGTGCTGGCCAAGTTGCCGCTGGTGCGCTTTTGTCAGCCCAGCGACCCGCAGCGCATGCGCTACTGGTACGAATTGCTGGGCGCCATCCATGTGTCTTTCGCCATCTGCAGCGCCAATGGGCGGGTGCTGGCGGCCATCGACTTGAGCTATGACCAAGGCGGCCCGCCGGGCCGGGCCACGCGCATCAAGAAGTCGGTGCTGGGCGCCTGCCGGGTGCGCTACCTGCGCTGCCAGGCCGACCACCTGCCCTCCATCCCCGAGTTGCAATTGCTGGTGCCCCAGGGCACCAGTGCCTCGCGCGGGCCCCAGCCGGCGCAGGTCGGCAGCGGCACGCCGGGCGAACTGCCAGGCAACCGGCCGGCCAGTTCACGCCGGCGCGAACGCACCACGCTGTGGCAAGACTCCACCGCTTTCAGTGACTCCTTCTTCGCGCCCGAGCGCTTCCACGAGCCGATGGTCGCCGACGGCCAGAACTCGGTCTTCGGTGATGGCGCCGGTGCGGAACGACCCCGGTACGAGGCACCTGATATCGTCACCGACGATGCCATGCCGCCCACCCGCCCTGCCCGCCATTGACACCCGCTGCCGGCGCGATCGGCGCTGGCAGTGAGCGCAGCGCCCACCCATCCGTTTGACCGGCTGACACCCCAGGCCATCCTGGACCTGCTGGACAGTGTGGGCGTGCGCGGGGACGGCCGCCTGCTGCAGCTCAACAGCTACGAGAACCGGGTATTCCAGGTGATGTTGGAGGACGGCGGCGCCCGGGTGGCCAAGTTCTACCGACCGGGGCGATGGACCGATGCCCAGATCCAGGAGGAGCATGCCTTCGCGGCCGAACTGGCCGCCGCCGAGGTGCCCGTGGTCGCACCCCTGGTCTTGAACGCCGGCCACACCCTGGGCTTTGCAGCGGTGCAGGGCCAGGCCTTCCGGATCGCGGTCTACCCTTTGCGCGCCGGCCACGGCCCCGAACTGGAGCAGGCCGATACGCTGCGCTGGCTGGGCCGCTTCATAGGCCGACTGCACATGGTGGGCGCCCGGCAACGCTTTGCGCACCGCCGTGCGCTGGACGTGGCCAGCGTCGGCCAGGCTGCGCTGGAGCGGCTGCTGGCGATGGACCTGGTGCCGCCGGCCCAGGCCCCGGCCTGGCGCGCCGCCTGTGAACAAGCGCTGCGGGCGGCGGCCACGGCCTTCCAGGCGGCCCATGCCCGTGGCCCGTTCGCCACCTTGCGGCTGCATGGCGACTGTCACCCCGGCAACATCCTCTGGCGCGAAGAGGGCGACCGCGGCGGCCCGCAGATCGTCGACCTGGATGACGCGATCACCGGCCCGGCGATCCAGGACCTGTGGATGCTGCTGTCGGGCGAACGCGAGGCGCAGCGCAGCCAGATGAGTGCCGTGCTGGCGGGTTACCGGCAGTTCCGCCGCTTCGACCTGCGCGAACTGGCACTGATCGAAGCCCTGCGCACGCTGCGCATGATCCACCACAGCGCCTGGCTGGCCGAGCGTTGGACCGACCCGGCATTCCCGCCGGCCTTTCCGTGGTTTGGCACGGCAGGCTATTGGGGCCAGCAAACCCTGCAGCTGCGCGAACAGATCGAGGCGATGGCCGAGCCACCGCTCGAATTGGGCCCGGCCGATTTCGACCCGGACCCGCCCGGCTTTGACGCCTAGGAGCCTGTCGGGCTTTGGGTCGGGCCTGCGCCGGGGCGAGTTTCGGTACCAGCCTAGGCGTCGGCGAGGCGTGGGGCTTCCCCCCCACAACGAGCCGACAACGACGGATGGCACCGAAAATCGCCCCGGCTCTTCGGGTTGAAGCTGGAAATGGGCTGATCCGTCGTTGCCATTGCGCGCCATGCCGCCAGGCATGGCTGTGCATGGCGCCTAGGCTGAGCCCATTTCCAGCTTCAACGCAGGCCCGACCCAAAGCCCGACAGGCTCCTAGACCGCGGCTGGCGTAGGCGCCAGGCGGCTGCGGACATCGGCAGGCACCGCCATCGACCGGTGGCTGCGCAGGTCCAGTATGACCCCGACGATCTCGACCGTGGCATACACGGTGCCTGACTGGCTGTCGACCAGGTGGTGCGAGAACCGGATCGACTTGGCGCTGACTGCCAGCGGTGCCGACAGCAGGGTCAGGTTGCAGCCCAGCCGCGGGCGTTGGTGGATGTCGATCGCATAGTCGACCGCGGCGACCGTCATCGCATCGGCGGCCATCCGCCCGGCGTCCAGCCCGATCCGGGCCAGGTATTGGCGGGCGCCGGTGGAGCACAGGTTCACCAGCGCCCGTGGCTGCAACCAGCCCGCGGGGTCGGCGTCCCAGGCGTCGACCACCGCCAGGCAGGTGGGTATCGCCGTGGCGATGGGCTGTGGTCCGGCGCGCGGATCCGCCAAGGGGCGGGCCAGGGGCAGGGCGGGCCAGTCCTGCAGCGGCTGGTGCGGCCGCGCCGGCTGCGCAGCCTGGCCGGCTGGCTGGCCCGCCGGGCTCAGGGCCGCCAGCCGTGTTTCCACCACACAGGCCAGCCGGCCTGATGGTTGGTGGACGATGGCGTGCACCAGGTCCTGGCCCATCGGGTCGCTGGTGCGGACGCCCGAGTGGACGCTGACCACATCGCCGCAGAACAGCTCGGACTTCAGCGTCATCCGGGCCTGGACGATGTGCTGGCGGCCGGCGCCCGGCGCTGCGTCCTGGCCCATCACGCCGACCGCGTCGTCGACCAAATCCAGGAAGACCTGCACATTGACATGGCCGGCCTGGTCGCCATGCTCAGCCTTCATCCGCCGCAAGCCCAGCACCGGGGGCAGCCCGAGGGCGTCGGCCGCCGGGTGCGCCGCATCCAGGTCGGCCGGGCCGACGCCGGCGCAGCGCAGTCGGCCGGCCCAAGCCGCGCCAGCGGGGCCGTCGAGCACCAGGTGCAGCGTGTCCGGCCGGTCGGCAGCCGCGCCAGCGACTCGCCGGCAGCGCAGGGTCTGGCACAGCGCGGGCGCCGGGCCTGCCAGGCGCTGCAGGCGCAGCGTGTCGGGGTCGGGTCGCGGCCCGGCGCCGGCCGCCGCCGGCGCAGCCAGCGCCAGCCAGCAGTGCCAGGCATCCAGCAGCACCGCGGCGGCACCTTGCGCATCCATGACGCCGGTGGCGTCCACATGTTGCCGGTGTACCCGGCCCAGGTAGGTGGTATCGGTCGGCATCGCGGGCGGCTTCGACAGGGCGCTGCGCTGCGGGCCAGCCTAGGCGGCCTGCTCGTAGCGGGCCTGCAGGGCCTCGATGGCCTGGAAGCCGATCACCTGCTTGAACTCGGGCATGGTGGTCTGCGCACAGGGGATGCCGTCGACCCTGCCGGTGCGGCGCGCGGCCAGCGCGGCCAGGTTCTGCTGCAGCGCGGTGACCACCGTCATCAGCGTGACGATCGGGTAGGTGGCGAAGGCGGCCACCGACTCGATCTGTTCGCGGCTCAGGTCGGCCATCCAGGTGCCCTGCATCAGCTGCAGCGACAGGCGCCGGCCGCTCACCTCGCGCAGCTTGACCAGATCGTCATAGCCCTTGAAGGTGCGCGTGATCGGCTGGATCAGGTCGGCGCCGGCCTCGGCATACCGGGCGGCGCGGTCCATCGCCTCGTGGGGGTCGAGCGTGTCGGTGCGGGCCACGATCAGGAAATCGGGGTCGCGCCGCGCGTCCACCGCGGCGCGGATCTTGGCCACCGCATCGGCCACCGGGACCACTGGCATGGTGGCCGCCGCAGCCGGGCAGCGCTTGGGGCTGAACTGGTCTTCGATCGAGATCGCCGCTACCCCGGCGCGCTCGAACTCGCGCACCGTGCGCTGCACATTGATGACGTTGCCATAGCCGGTGTCGGCATCGGCGAAGACCGGTTTGCTCACCAGATCGGTGATGCGCCGGACCACGTCGACATTTTCGGTCAAGGTATAGAGCTCGACATCGGGCCGCCCCAGCAGCGACGCCGAGATGCCGAAGCCGGTGGTGAAGATGCCGTCGAAGCCGCTCTGCTCGATCAGCAGCGCCGACAAGGCGTCATAGGCCCCGGCCATGAAAAAGGTCGGGCCGCTGGTGATGCGCTGGCGTAGTTGCTGGCGTGGGGTGCTCATGGGCTTGCTCCTGGGCGGGTTTCAGCGCTTGACCGGGTCGATGTAGGCGCCCATCGACGCGAAGTGACCGTCCTTGAGCTCCATCATCGCGATGCCGGTCTGGCCGCGCCGCGAGTAGGGGCCGGCAGCCACCGGCTGGAAGCTGATCTTGGGGCCGATCTTCTGGTCGAAATCCTTCATGCCGTCGAGCGCGGCCAGCACCTTGGGCCGAGTCAGCTGCGGGCCGGCGCGCTTGAGTGCCTCGACCGTCACCGCCGCTGCCGAGTAGCCCATCAGCGCCATTGACGAGGGCTTGGCGCCGGGGTGCAACTTGACATAGCGCTCGTTGAAATCCTTGATGGCCGGGTTGCTGCCGTCGATCGGGTCGTAGTAGCTGGCCACGTAGAGCTTGGCGTCGCTCTTGCCGAGCAGCTCGATGAACTTGGGGTCGTTCAGGCCGCCGGCACCGAAGACCGTGGGCTTCCAGCCCAGCTTCTCGGCGCCGCGGAAGAACAGCACCGCCTCCTGGCCCAGTGCGTAGACGATCACCACGTCGGGGTTGGACTCCTTGAGCTTGAACACCTGCGAGGTGATGTCGGTAGCGAACTTCTCGAAGGCCTGCGCCTCGACCAGTTTCTGGCCGTGCTTGTCCAGCTGCCGGACGGCGATGTCGAGGGCCGGCTTGCCCCAGCCGTCGTTCTGGTAGAGCATGGCCACGCGCTTGGCCTTGAGCGCATTGACGGCGTGGTCCACATAGGCGGCGGTCTCGGTCGACTGCGGTGCTGGCAGCACGTACAGCAGCTCGCGCGGTGGCGTGTTGGTCAGGTCGCTGATGCTGAGCGCACCGATGGTGGGCACCTGCTTGGTCGAGGTGTATTCATAGGCGCTCATGTTGGTGGCATGGCCCACATTGCCGACCAGCGCAAAGACCTGGTCGCGCTCGACCAGCAGCTTGGCATTGGCCACCGACTTGGCGGGCTTCAACTCGTCGTCGTAGGTGATCAGCTTGATCTTGCGGCCGTTGATGCCGCCGGCGGCGTTGACCATCTCGAAGTAGGTGCGCATGCCTTCGTCCACCGCCTTGCCCATATAGGCCAGGGTGCCCGACAGTGGCTGCGACGAACCCAGCACGATTTCGGTGGCGTAGATGCCCTCGTCCTTCTTCTCGTAGGCCTGGGCCAAGGCCTGGCCGCCGGTGGCGAGCGCCGCCGCAGCGGCTGTGGCGGTGGTGATGAAGTGGCGGCGGGTCGGGTGGTGGGCCATGGTTGCTCCTGGTGGGTCGGGGTGAAAGTCGATGGGTCGTGCCGCTCAGGCACCCAGATAGGCGCGGCGCACGTCCTCGTTGTCGGCCAGTTCGGCCGCGCGGCCATGCATCACGACACGGCCGGTCTCGATGACATAGCCTTCGTCGGCGATGCCCAGCGCGATGTCGGCATCCTGTTCGACCACCAGCAAGGTCAGCTGCTCGCGCTGGCGGATCTCGCGCAGGGTGTCGAAGATGAAGTCCTTGAGGATGGGCGCCACGCCCATCGACGGCTCGTCCAGCATCAGCAGGCGGGGCTTGCTCAACAGGCCGCGGCCGATGGCCAGCATCTGCTGCTCGCCACCCGACAGCGTGCCGGCGCGTTGGGTCAAACGCTGCTTCAGGCGCGGAAAGTAGCCCAGCACCCGCTCCAGGTCGTGGCGCACATCGGCCAGCTTGCGGGTGTAGCCGCCCAGCATCAGGTTGTCGCGCACGCTCAGTTGGCCGAACACCATGCGGCCCTGCGGCACATGGGCGATGCCGCGCAGCAGCAGATCTTCAGCGGGCAGGGTGTCGGTGCGCCGGCCATCGAAATGCACCGTGCCGCCGCTGGGGGCCAGCAGGCCCGACAAGGCCCGCAGCAGGGTGGTCTTGCCCGCGCCGTTGGCGCCCAGCACGCAGACGATGCGGGCCGGCGCCACCTGCAGGCTGATGCCGTGCAGCGCCTGGATCTTGCCGTAGCCGGCCGACAAATTGGCCACGCTCAGCAGCGCTGGCGCGGACGCGGCCGGGTCGCTCATGCCGGCACCGGCTGGCGGCGCTGGCCGCTCCTGCCGCCGCCCAGGTAGGCCGCCACCACTTCGGGATGGCGCTCGATCTCGCGCGGTGTGCCTTCGGCCAGGCAGCGGCCGTTGTGCATCACGGTGATGGTGTCGGCGATCGACATCACCAGCGGCATGCTGTGCTCGATCAACAGCAGGGTGGCGCCGCTGCGCGCCTGCAGTGCCTTGAGCGTGCGGCCCAGGGCTTCGATCTCGCGGTTGTTCATGCCCGCGGCGGGCTCGTCCAGCAGCATCAGCTTCGGGTCCAGCGCCATCGCGCGGGCCAGCTCCACCAGCTTCTGGGTGCCGTAGGCCAGGTCGCGCACCGGCGCCGTGGCTTGGTCGGCCAGCCCCAGCGTGTCCAGGATGGCCAGCGTGCGTTCGCGCTCGGCCGCCTCCTCGCGGCGCTGGCGCGGCAGGCGCAGCAGCGCCTCGGCCAAGCTGGCGCGCATCGCGATCGAACGGGCGATCAGCACGTTGTCGAACACGCTCAGCTCGGCAAACAGCTCCAGGTTCTGGAAGGTGCGGGCGATGCCCAGCGGCGCGATGCGGTGCGCTGGCCGCGCCAACAGATCGTGGGTGGCGTGGCCGTCATGGAAGCGGATGTGGCCCCGCTGCGGCGTGTAGAAGCGGCTGATGCAGTTGAGCACCGTGGTCTTGCCCGCGCCATTGGGGCCGATGAGCGCGTGCACCGTTTGGGGCTGCACCGCGAAGCCGACACCGTCCACCGCGACGATGCCGCCAAAGCCCATGCGCAGGCCCTGCACCTGCAACAGCGCGGGCGTCATGGCTTGCCGGCCCGGCGCCGCCCCAGGCTGGCCAGGCCCTCGGGCAGGACCATCAGCGTGATGATCATCGCCACACCATAGAGCGCACGCTGGAACTGGTCGAAGCCGATGTAGGTGAGGAACTGAGGAGCGCCGACGACGAACACCGCGCCCAGCACCGACCCGGCGATCGAGCCCAGCCCGCCGACGATGACCATGGCCACGAAGCTGATCGACACCATGATGTTGAACACCGAGGGGTCGATGAAGCGCACCAGCGGTGCGTACAGCGCGCCCGACAGGCCGGTGTAGAAGGCGCACAGGCCGAAGGCGATCAGCTTCAGGTGGACCGGGTTCAGGCCCAGCGCGCGCGCCGCGATCTCGCTGCCCTTGAGCGCCAGGAAGCCGCGGCCAAAGCGGCTGCGGCCCAGGTTGCGCGCCAGCCATAGCGCCGCGCCCAGCACCACCGCGATGAACAGGTGGTAGGCGCGCTCGGTCAGGGCCCAGCCGAACAGCGCCGGGCCGGCGGCGCCCATGCCGTTGGCGCCGCCGTTGATCTCACCGCCCAGCTTGGCCACCTCGGCGCTGATCATCACGAAACCCAGTGTGGCGATGGCCAGGAAGACCTCTTCCAGACGCAGCACCGGCAGCGCCAGCAGCAGGCCCACCGCGGTGGCCGCACTGGCGGCGACCAGCATCGCCAGGACCAGCGGCAGGCCCGCCTTGCTGAGGATGGCCACGCCGTAGGCACCGATGCCGAAGAACACCGCCCCGGCCAGCGAGATCAGGTTGGTGTAGCCGGTGAGGATATTGGTGCCGAAGGAGGCCAGCGAATAGATCAGCACCAGGCTGAAGATGTAGAGCACATAGCCGCCCGGCAGCAGCGGCGCGGCGACGAACAGCGTGATGAACAGCGCCGGGCCCAGCCAGGGGTGCTTGTCGAACAGGGCGCGCATCAGCGGCTCACACCTTCTTGGTCTGGTGGCGCGCCAGCAGCCCGTGCGGGCGCAGGATCAGGATCGCCAGCAGCAGGACGAAGGGCACCGCGTCCTTCCAGGCCGACGAGACATAGGCCCCGGTCAGGTTGCCGGTGACCCCGATCACCACGCCGCCGAGCAAGGCGCCAGGCATGCTGCCGATGCCGCCCAGCACTGCGGCGGCAAAGGCAAAGTGCAGCGCGTGCTGCATCATCGATACATGCAGAAAGGTCAGCGGTGCGATCAGCAGGCCGGCCAGCGCCGCGATCATGTGCGACAGCGACCAGCTCAGCGCATAGATGCGGCGTATCGGGATGCCCATCAGCCGCGCGGCGGTCGGGTTCTCCATCGTGGCCTGCATCGCGATGCCCAGGCGCGTGAAGCGGAAGAAGGCGAACAGCGCCGCGGCCAGCGTCGCGCACACCGCCAGGATGCCCAGGTCGATGCCCGAGACGATGATGCCGCCGCCGATGTCGATAGGCCGGCTGGGGAAGACGCTGGGCAGCTCCTGGGTGTCCTTGCCCCAGACCCAGATCGCCAGGTCGCCGAACAGCAGGAACAGGCCCAGCGTGGCGATGGCCGACGACAACAGCGGCTTGCCGATGAAGCGGCGCAGCACGAAGCGCTCGATCGCCCAGCCCATCAGCGCGCCGAAGGCCAGGGTCAGCGGCAGCACCGCCCACAGCGGCAGGCCGAGCTTGAGCAGGCTGTAGGCGACGAAGGCGCAGATCATCGCCGCCTCGCCGTGGGCGAAGTTCAGGATGCCGGTGGCCTTGTAGACCATCACGATGCCCAGGGCGATCAGGCCGTAGATCGCGCCCAGCGCGATGCCGCTGGTGATCATCTGCAGCATCGGGCGACCGGCTCAGCTTGCGGCGCGCTGGGCCAGCCGCGCCTTCAGGTAGGGGATCAGGCCGCCGCCCTCGAGCATGCCGCGGTCGGCGCTGGCCAGCGGCTCGACCGGCAGTGGCGGCGTGCCGCGGCTCAGGTTGGTCACGGCCAGCGCCTGCCAGTCGACCTGCAGTTCGTCCCAGCGCGACACCGCGGCGCGGATGCCCGGGCAGGTGACCAGCGGGAAACCCATGCTGATCTCGCCACGGTAGAAGCCAGGCGAGAACGACTCGGCGACCACTGCGCTGATGCCCAGGTGGCGCATCGATTTCATCGCCGGGTAGTGCGGGTGGCCGTAGCCGAAGTTGTGGCCGGCCACCAGCAGATCGCCTGGGCGCACCGCTTGGCGAAAGCCCGGGTCGTAGCTGCTCATCGTCACCTCGGCCAGCGCCTCCAGATCGGACAGCTTGATGTTCTTGATGCCGATGATCAGGTCGATGTCGTAGTTGTCTTCGTCGAAGACCCAGGCCACGCGGCCGTGCAGCATGGGCAGGCTCACAGCCAGTCTCCCCGGGCGGCCGCTTCGGCCAGGTAGGGCCGCGGGTCGGCGATGCGGCCCTCCAGGGCCGAAGCCGCCACCACCGCAGCATTGCAGATGAAGATCTCGGCATCGGCGCTGCCCATGCGCCCCGGCGTGTTCAGCGTGCCGGTGGACACGGCCCGCTGGCCGTCGCTCATCGTCGCGATGCGGCCGTAGCAGTAGTCGCAGCTGCTGCTGCTGATGAAGGCGCCAGCCTCCACCAGCGTGGCGATCAGGCCCTCGCGGGCGGCGGCGGCCATGATGGCCTGTGAGGTGGGCACCACATGCAGCTGGAAGGCCGGCTTGATCTTGCGGCCCTTGAGCACTGCCGCTGCTGCGCGCAGGTCTTCGAGCCGGCCGCTGGCGCAGGAGCCCAGGTAACCGGTGTGCACCTCCAGCCCGGCGTAGTCGCTCAGGTCGCGGGTATTGGCCGGGCTGGGCGGCGCCACCACGATGGGTTGCAGGCCGCTGATGTCGACCGTCACCACCTGGTCATAGACCGCATCGGCGTCGGGGTAGACCGGGTCTAGCCTGACCTTGGCGCGGCCCTGCATATAGGCCAGGGTCTTGGCGTCGGGCGCGACGACCATGGTGGTGGCGCCCAGGAACATGGCCTGGCCGCAGATCGTCTGCCGGCCCTCGATGCTCATCGCGTCGATCACCGGGCCGCACAGCTCCACCACCTTGAAGCGGCACGAGGCCGGCCCCATCACCCGCACCAGGTGGTGGAACACATCGCGCGCCATCACGCCGGGCTGCAGCACACCGGTCACCTCGATCTTGACCGTGCCCGGCACCTTGATCGCCATGTCCTCGCTGACAAAGGCCTCGAGCACGCCCTTGCGCGCGCCGATGGCCAGGGTGCCGAAGGCGCCCAGCTGGCTGACATGGCCGTCGAAATGCACTGCAAACGCACCCGGCGTGGCATAGCCCAACTCGGCCGAGACCTGGTGGCCGATGCCCTCGCGCTCGTGCACCGGCACGCCCTGCCGGGCACCCCAGGCGCGCGTCACCTGGTGCAGCTCTTCTTCCTTGGGCGCGGTGGCCGGCACCATGTGATCGATGAAGAGCACGAAGCGCTCGGGCCGGGCCACCTGGTCGACGCCGAACTCGTCCTTGGCCTCGCGGAAGAAGACGTCGGTGTAGCCCGGAAAGTCGTAGGCGATGACGAAATCGGGCTTGGCCAGGATCTCGTCGCCGGGCTGCACGCGGGCCCGGCCGGATGCGCGGGCAAGAATTTTTTCGGTGATGGTCTGGCCCATGCGGTCTCCGGGTTGTCCACGATGTGGTTGATTCAGGCGCCCATCGGGTACAAGGCCTGCAGAGCGTAGCGCCACATCAGGGGCGGCCACAATGCGGGCCTGCCGCATTCAATCCACTATGTGGATTCATTTTGAAGGTCTTGACCATGCCCTCCGCCGCGCCTTCCCGACCCTTGCCAGCCGCCGACGCCCGCAGCGGCACCCAAAGCATCGAGCGCGCGGTGACGCTGCTGCGGGTGATTGCCTCGCGCGGGCGGCGCGGCATGCGCATCGCCGAGGTGGTGGCCACTTCGGGCCTGGCCCATGCCACCTGTTTTCGCATGCTGCAATGCCTGCAGGCCGAAGGCCTGGTCGACAAGGACGGCCACACCCGCAAGTACTGCCTGGGCCCGCTGGTGCATGAGCTGGGCCTGCTGGCGCGGCCGCGCTACCGCCTGAGCGAGTTGTGCGATGGCGCGCTGCGCACCCTGGCCGAGCAGACCCAGGACACGGTCTACCTCAGCGAACGCAGCGGCGTGGAGGCGGTTTGCACCGCCCGGCACACGGGCGACTACCCGATCAAGGCGCTGGCGCTGGACGTGGGCATCCGCCGCCCGCTCGGCGTGGGCGCGGGCGGCCTGGCCATCCTGGGCGCGATGGACCCGGCCGAATCCGAATCGGTGGTGCGCATCAACGGCCCGCGCTACCCGGCCTTCGGCGGGCTGACTGCCGACCGCATGCTGGCCGCCGTGGCCGAGACGCGCCGGCGCGGCTGGTCGTTTCTCGACAGCGTGGCCACGCCGGGCAGCGCGGCGCTGGGCGTGGCCCTGCCGGGGGCGCAGGCGGTGGCCGCGATCAGCGTGGCGGCCATCAGCGGGCGCATGCCGCAGGCGCGGCTGGACGAACTGGCCGCGGCCATCGTGCTGCAGGCCGGGCAGGTGGCGGCGCTGGTGCAGACGCTGCGGCGCATCGAGCCGGCCTGAACGCGCCGGATAGCGCCCGCGCGCCGGGCCGGCGCTGGGGCAGCACGCTTCAGGCCGGCGCCATGCCCCGCTGGCGCAGCCGCAGGCGCAGGCCGACCGGGGTCATGGTGAAGGCCAGGCGCTCGGCCGGGGGCTGGCCGTCAGGTGTGTCGACGGCCTGCAGGTCGAACTGGCTGAGCAGGGTGGCGATGGCCACCTTGATCTCCAGCAAAGCCAGGTAGCGGCCGGGGCAGATGCGCGGGCCGGCACCAAAGGGCATGGAGGTGCGCCTGGCGCTGGCTGACATCTGCGCGGCCGCGCCGGTGGCGCCGGGCAGCCAGCGTTCGGGTTGGAACTGGCTGGCCTGGGGCACATGGATGTCGGCCACGCTGTCGCGCCGGGTCAGGCAGAACACCAGCGTGCCGGCCTGGATGGCCACATCGCCCACGGCGCCGTCGTGCAGGGCCAGCACGCCGTTGATGGGCGCTACCGGTTTCAGGCGCATGGTCTCGTTGGCGCAGGCGTCCACATAATCCAGCTGGTCCATCTGCGCCAGGGTCATGGGCAGGTGGGCCGGGCCCAGCACCCGGCGCACCTCTTCGGTGGCGCGGGCCAGGGCCAAAGGGTTGCACCACAACAGGTGGATCATCCAGGCCAGGGTGTTGGCGGTGGTGTCCTCGCCGGCCAGCAGCATGCCGAAGACATTGCCGGCCACATGCTCATCGCTGATGCCGCTGCCGGCTTGGTCGGCAGCGGCCAGCATGGCTTCTAGCAGGTTGCCCGGCTTGTCGCGCAGGCCGGGGTCGGCGGCCATGCGGGCGCGGGCCTTGGCCACAAAGCCGTCCACTGCCGCACGCACCGCCACCACGCTGCGCGCCAATTGGCGGTCGGCGGGCGTGCGCACCAGGCGCCAGGTGGGCAGGATGGCGAACATGCGCTTGTGCAGCGCCGGGAAGATCTTGTCCAGGTGCTGCTGGATCACGTCGCCGTCGCTCTCCAGCGTGTTCACCTCCGCGCCGAAAGCCAGCCCGGCGATGGTGTCCACGGTGTAGCGCATCAGGTCGGCCTGCAGGTCGATCTCAGTGCCGGCCTGGGCCGCCTTGGCCCAGCGGCCGGCTAGCCGGCCCGCCACCTTCAGCAGCGCCGGGAAGTAGCGTTTGACATGGCCGGGGTCGAAGCTGGCCATCACCATGCGGCGCTGGCGCTGCCAGTCCTCGCCCTCGCTGCCGAAGACGCTGGGCGGCAGGCCCATCTCCATGCCGATGTCGCGCACCCGGGGGGTGCGCCGGAAGCCATGCGGCCGGTCGCGCAGCACGGCGGCCACCACCTCATGGTCGCCCACCACCACCGCCAGCTGCTTGCCCAGCTTCAGCTTGAAGAACGGGCCGTACTCGCGGGCCCATTGCTCCAGCTGCAGATGGAAGCGTTCGGGCGCAATCTGCAGCGCGTTGCCCAGCACCGGGATGCCCTTGGGGCCGGGCAGATCGATGGCGCGGCGCAGCGGTGGCCTGGCGGGTGCATCAGCCTGGTGGACCTTGTCTTGGGTAGCGGGCTGCATCGGTGTGCTCCAGAGGGCGCGCAATCTTACGGGCCAACGGCGCCTGGCTTGCGGCCGCCCTCGCGCTGGCGCGTCGGCCGGTCAACGGGTGGCCATATAGGCCGCAAACAGCGCCGGCTGCTGGTCGCGCAGGCGCTTGCGCCCGGCCACCAGCTCGGCGTGCCGGCCCTGGCGCTCCAGCCCCAGCAGCTCGGCCAGCAGGCGGAAGCTGCGCTCGGGGGCACTGTCTTGCCCGGTCTGGGCCAGGCGCAGCTGCGGCAGCAGCGCGGGCTGGTCGACCAGCAACCAGGCGGGCCACCAGGCCAGGCGTTGGCTGGGGTCGATGTCGGCGCCGGGGTCGAACTGGTCGTCGAAGCGCCGCAACAGGCGCGCCAGCAGCGGGTCGGCGATGGCCCCGGCCACCGCAGCCAGGCGCGGCGCGGCCAGCCAGGCCAGCTCGACCAGCAGCGGCCAGGCGCTGTCCAGGCCCTGGCTGCGGCAACGCGCCTCGGCCATCCAGCCCAGCGGCGCGGGGATGCGGCGCCAGGAGGCGATGGCCTGCACGGCGGCCTCGGCGCTGGGCCCATCGCCGGCGCGCAGCCACAGCGGCGCGGCGTGGGCCTCCGGCTGTGCCGTTGTGAGGGGCAGCGCGGCCGCGCGCAGGGCCAGCGCCCGCCACACCGGCGCCAGCCAGGGTTTGGCATCGGCCACGCCCAATTGAGCCCGCGCGGCGGGCGCTACCTGGTGTTCGATCTGCTGCACGGCCTGTAGCGCCGGCGTGGCGTCGGTCCAGACAGCGGTGTCATGTTCGAGCGCCAGCGCGTTGGTCAGCGTGTCGAGCGCGGGCAGCGCTGGATGGTGCGGGTCCAGCGCGCGCAGGGCCTGCAGCGCCAGGCCGGCCGCGGCCACGTCACGGCGCAGCAGCGCGTCGAGCACATCGTTGCGCCGCATGGTGTCGGCACTGTGCTCGAACAGGTCGAGCTGCGGTGGGGTGGGCAGGGGCATGGCCTGATTGTCCCGAGGCGGGGTGCACTGGGCCTCAAGCGGCCAGGTCGCCCAACAAGGTTTCGGCCAGCGCCTCTTCGTCGATGGCCCGGCCACTGGCAGCCATCGCGTCGGCCAGGGCGGTGTCCCACAGCGCGACCGCAGGCCCACCCGTCAGCGGCCGGCCGGTACCGGCCCGGCAGGCTTGGCGGTAGTCGGCGGCTGAGAAGCGCCAGGGCTGCCAGTGCGGCACGCCGCCGCAGACGGCCCGCACCTGGTTGGCAATGCGCAGCCCGGGCCAGTCGAAATCACCGTGGTAGTGCAGCCTTGCGCCGGCCGCGGCCAGTTGCTGCAGCAGCACCCGCTGGGCGGCGGCGGGCATGCCGTCGGTGCAGACCAAGGGCGCGCTGCGCGGGCCCAAGCGGTCAGCAGTGATCGCCACCAGGTTGGGGTTTTCGCAGACGTAGACCGCCCGGCCGGCCAGGCCCCAGGCCTTTGGCGCGCGCAGCAGTTGGCGCAGCGACAGGTAGCAGGGCTCACCGGCGCCCAGCAGCCGGCCGTCGGTCAGCGCCAGGTTCAGGGCCAATGCCGGGCGGGCCAGCTCATTGACCAGCACGCCGGCGGCGGCCCAGAGCTCGCGGTCGCGCTCGGGTACTTCGGACAGGTCCGCCGCGTTAGGCGCATCCGGCACGTCGGGCGCGTCGGGCGCGTCGCTTGGGCCGGGCTCGGCGGTGTCGCCGCGGCCACCGCTGCTGGCCTGGCGCAGCGCGGCCAGCACCAGCGTGGCCACCGGCGCGCCACGGTCCAGCGCATGCGCGTCGCCCAAGGCCTGGGCGGCGAGTTGGGCCCGCGGCATGCCGGCAGCGGGCAGGCGCTGCAGCACCGCGTTGGCCTGTGCCAGCCAGGCGGCCGAGGCCGGGCCGGGGCTGCGCGCCAGGCGTTTGAACAGGCCCAGCCCGGCAGCCGTAGCCAGCCAGGCAGCCAAGGCGGGCTGGCGCACGGCGGCGGCCTGCGCTGCCCAGGCGGCGTTCTGCGCGGCTTGCGCCTGGGCCGCATCGATGATCGGGCCGTCCAGGGCCTCCAATGCCGCGCGCAGGCTGGGCGCCAGGCCGGCGCGCTGCAGTGCCAGATCGATCTCGGCCAGATCGATGGCCATCGACACAGCGGGCCGCGCTGGCCGGCCCAGCAAGCCGGCCAGGGCGGCATGCTCGGCGGCCTGCAAGCCCGCCAGGCGGAAGGGCGCGGGCAGCGCGGCGGCCGGCAAGGGGGCATAGCGCTGGCGCAGGCGCTGGCGCAGCGTGGCCAGCGCCGGCCCGCCCAGCAGCCGTTGCAGCCGGGGGTCGGTCATGCCTCGCCCGGCGCCTGGCGCCGGTCCGGGTCGGGCTGGTGCTGCTTGGCGCGGCCGTCCCAAGCCCAGCGTGAGACGAAGACCGCGTCCACGCCTTCGCGCCGCTGCAACTGGCAGATCGACACGCCGGGCAGCTCGGCATAGCAGGCCCATTCGCGCTCGCTGGTGATCACGAAATCGAGGTCGAACTCGCGGATCAGCCCCATGCAGTGGGCCCGCGCGGTGTCGTCGATGCCGGCAAAGGCCTCGTCCAGCAGCATCAGCCGCGGCGCGCTGGCGCTGCCGCCCTGGCTGTAGAAGCTGGCCACCGCGGCAAACAGCGGCACGGTCAGGCCCAGCGCGCGCTCCCCGCTGGAGGCCGGGCCCGACAGCTTGCGCCACTGGCCGTCCTGCCAGCGCTCGACCCGGAAGCGGTGCCAGTGGCGGTAGTCCAGCGCGCGCGCCAGTTGGTCGAGCAGGCTGCCGCCGCCGTCCTTGCCCAGGCCGCGGTCGGCGCTGGCGCGCTCGGCCTCGATGCGCTGTTGCAGCATGGCGCCGACCAGCCGCCGGTCCTCGGCCGACCACAGGTCGGCGCTGGTGTTGAGCAGGCGTTTGCGCGCCGTCTCCAGCCCCACCGGTGCGCCGTCGGCCTCGGCCAGCGGCTGCCACAGCAGGCGAAAGCGCACGCCGGTGCTGGTCGGGCGCTTGTGCAGCTCGCGGTTGATCGCCTCCACCTGGCGCTCAGCCGCTTGCAATAGGCGCTGCACCTCGGCGGCAATCTCGGCCTGCAGGTGGTTCTCCAGCACGTCGCGCTCCACGGCGGTGAGCAGCTCGCTGCGTTGATTGATCTCGTCGGCCAACCGGGCGGCCAGGCGGTCGGGCCGCTCGGGCTGGTTCTGGTAGACGATGTGCACCACCAGGCCCCAGTCGCTGGTCTCGGCCGGGGCCTGGTGGCCCAGCGCGCCCAGGCTGCGCTGCAGCTCGGTCAGCTCTTCGGTGATGCGGCGCTGCACCCGGGCCCAGGCCTCGTCGTCGTCGGCCACCGCGCTGAGCAACTGCTCGGCACGGCGCGCCAGGGTCAGCGCCGGGTCGATGGTCCAGGGCTCGCTGGCGTCGGGCTGGGCCAGTTGCGGCAAGGCCGCCGCCAGCAGGCCGGTGGCGGCAAACTGCTGCAGCCGCGCCACCGCCAGCGCACGCTCCTGGCTGCGGCGCTGCAGCTCGGCCTCGGCGCTGTTGGCCTGGGCGCCAGCCACCGCGCGGGCCTCGCCGGCTGCGCGGGCGGCCTCCGCAGCGGCCTTGAGGCGCCGCTCGTCGGCCGTCACGGCCTGGCGGGCCTGGCTGAGCTGGCGCTGCAGCTCGCCGACCTGTGCGCCCACGGTTTGCTGCAGCACCTGCAGGCGGGCGCTGGCCTGCTCGGCCTCGATGCAGCTGGCGGCCAGGTTCTCATCGGCCAGCTGCTGGTCGGCGGCCAGCTCGGCTTCGCGGTCGTGCTGGCGCTGCAACTCGGGCGCGGCGCTGCGCAGCTCGCGGGCGGCGTGCAGCAGGCTGTGCTGGGCCTCGTCGAAGCGGCCCAGCGCGGCGTCGACCTCGGCCAGGGCCGCCAGGGCCTCGGGCAGGCGCAGGTCGGCGGCGTCGCGGGCCAGCAGCGCGCGTGCGGCGGCGGCGGCTTGCTCGGCCTGGGCCAGGGCGGCATCGGCGCGGTCCAGCAGGCTGCGCGTGGCCAGCACTTCGCGGGCGCCCTGGCTGGCCTCCAGATGGGCCTGGCGCAGCGCGGCGTCGCCCGGGGCGCTGCGCCACTCAAGTTCGGCCAGGCGCTGGTCTTGTTGCAGTGCGGCCAGGCCGGCCTGCACAGCGGCGGCTTCAAGGGCCCAGTCGTCCAGCCGCTGGGCGATGGCGGCCAGGCGTTGGGAGCGGGCCGCGGCGCGGGCGGCAAAGCCGATGTAGACCGCCGCCGGTTTGTGCCAGGCGCCCGCCAGGCTGCCCAGACGGAACTGGCCGTCGGGGCTGATCCAGCTTTCGGCATCGCCGGGGTCTTGGTCACTGCAGGACACACCGGCCAGCAGCCGCTCGACGAGGTCGGCCGGCACCAGGGGCTTGGGCACCACAGCGGCTTGCAGCCAGCGGTTCAGCGCGGCCGGCTGGGCGGCGCGCGGGCTCAGCTGGGTGTCGTGCAGCAGGGTGCGGCCATCCGCGCCCTGCACCTGGCCGCCGGGCCAGACCCAGGCGTCGAGCAGGCCGGCGGCTTCGAGTGCGGCCTCCAGGCCGGCGCGCTGGGCGGCGTCCACCGCGTCCCGAAAGTCCAGCAGCTGCCACAGCGGCGCGCCGGGCCGGACCGGGCCGCGCGCCTCAGCGGCGCGGGTGTGCGGCGGGGGCGGCATGGCGTCGATGCCGGCCAGCAAGTTGCTGCGCTCGGCCAGCAGGGCCTGCTGTTCGTCGGCCAGCGCCTGCTGCTGGCCGTCCAGCGCCACCTGGCGCGCGGCCTGGCGCAGGCTGGCCTGTTGCTGGGCCTGTTGCAGCAGGGTCTGGGCCGGGTTGTCGCCTTGCAGTGTGGCCACCCAGCCGGCCAGCGCGACCAGCGCGGCCTCGGTGGCCGCCGGCGCCAGGGCCAGCTGGGCCAGGCCGGCCGCATGGCCCTGCCAGGCGTCCACCAGGGCCTGGCCCTGGCCCAGCACGGCCTCGTCGGCCTGGGCGCGGCGCGCGGCGGCGGCCTCGGCGGCGTCCAGCGCATCGTCTCGGGTCTGACGCCGTTGCTGCTGCAGCAAGGCGGCATGCGCCAGCTCGGCATGGCGTTGGCGCAGCAGCGCGACATGCTCGCGCCGGCCGCTCAGCAGTGCGCGAAGCGCGGCCGGAGCGGCATCGAAACGGGCCGGGGCCAGCGCCACCAGCGCGTCGGCCGGCAAGGCCGCCAGCGGCTGATCGGCCAAGGCCGCCGCCAGGCCGCTGTCTTGTGCGGCCGCCGCCAGGGCCTGGCGCGCATCGGCCAGGGTTTGGGCGGCGCGTGCCAGGCGCTGCTCGGCGCTGCGGGTCTCTTGCTGGCTGCGGGCCCAGCGGCGGCCGGCCTCGGCCTGCGCCGCCCGGGCCGCCAACAAGGCGGTGGCGCGGGCGCCAGCCTCGCGTTCGGCACCTTCCAGCCGGTTGGCGTCCTGCATCGCCGGGTCGGCCAGCAGAGTGTCCACCCGGGTGCGCTGGTGCAGCAGCGCCAGCTCGGCACCGCTGAGGGCGGCGCGGGCGGCGGCCTCTTGCTGTTCAGTTGCCTGCTGGCGGGCGCTGGCGTCCTGGCGGGCCCGGCTGGCGCTGTCGAACTCGGTTTGCGCCTGGCGCAGGGCCCGCGCCTGGCGCCGGCTCTGCGCACCGGCGTAGAGGCGGTAGCGCTGGTCGAAGCGGCTCACCGCCGTGGCCATGGCCTGGTAGTCGTCGAGTTGGCGGCGGTCTTCTTCGAGCTGGCCCAGGGCCTCGGCCACGTCATGCAGCAGCTCGGCGGCCAGCGGCGGCAGGGCCTCGGTCAGGGCGTTCGACAGCGCGCTCTCGTCGGGCTTTTTCGACAACTGCGGTGCGCGCAGCTGGATCAAGGTGTCCATCAGCGCGTCATAGCGGCGCGGGCCCAGGTGGAACAGGCGCTCATCGACCGCCCGGCGGTAGGCCTGGCCGGTGTCGAAGACCTGGCCGTGGCTGGCCACCGCCTCGCGCAGGCGGTCCTTGCTCAGCACCAGGCGCTGCGGGCTGGTGAGCCAAAGGTCTTGGTTGATGCGCTGGGCCTGGCCTTGCGGCGCGTCGTCGAGCACGAAGAACCAGCTGTCGACTTGGGCCCGTGCGGCGCTGGCCGACAGCCCGGCGCCCAGGCTCAGGTAGTGCGGCGTGCCGTCGTCGGCCAAGCGGCCGAACTCGATCCAGGCATAGCCGATGCGGCGCTCGTAGCTGCCCATCAGCAGGTTCCAGGCCATGCGCTTGCCGCTGTCGCCGTCGGGCTCGATGCGGGACGGCAGCAGCCGGGCGTCTAGCAAGAAGGGCAGGGTCAGCGACAGCACCTTGGATTTGCCGGTGCCGTTGTTGCCGCGCAGCAGCAGGTGGCCGTCGCGGAACCAGAACTCCTCGCTGTCGTAGTGGTAGAGCTCGACCAGGCCCAGGCGCAGCGGCTGCCAGCGCGCCCGCGTGGGCAGGGGCAGCGCTGGCCGTAGGGTGGCGGCCCCTGTGTCGAGGCTGGGCGGGTCGTCAGCGAGCATCAGAAATCGAACAGCGAGCCGCTGTTGCCGGTCAGGGGTGGGGCGGGCGCTGCGGCCTTGCGCGGGCCGGCTGCGGGCGCGTCGCCGGGGGCGGCGTTGGTGGCCAACGCAAAGCGGGCGATGGCCGGCAGCGGGCGCAGGGTATCGCCGTCGCGGGCCAGCAGTTGCAGTTGTTCCAGGCGGCCAATGGCCAGCGCCGCCAGCTCGTGCTCGGCGCCGGCTTCGCGGGCCGATTTGCGCCAGTAGCGGCCCTGGCTGTCGCGGGCCTGGCGCAACAAGGTGGCGATGGCGTCGGCACTGCTGCCAGGCAGGGCCTGGCCGGGGCCGGCGGCGCGCACGGGGCCGGCCAAGGCCTGGGCCACCAGCAGCGCCACATGGGCGTCGGTGCCTTCGGCGGGCAGGGCCACATCGCTGAGGCTGCCGTCCTCGTCGACCAGGGCCAGGCCCTCGGCGCGCTGCTCGGCCAGCAGGCCGGTGGCCTCACACAGCCGGCCGGCCAGGGCGCTGCGCTGGTTGACGTAATAAGCCAGCGCCGGCGCGTCCAGCGTGGCGGCGTAGAGCACCGGGTCGTCCAGCAGGCGGCGCGCCAGGCGGTGGCGCAGCGCGCCGCGCCGGGCTTCGTCGCTGTCGGCCACATACTCGCCGGCCAGCGCCTGCAGCCGGGCGTCCAGCGTGGCCGGCGCATCGGCCGGGGCCCAGGTGGACGGGCCGCGCACGGCAGCCAGCACACCAGCCAGCGCGCGCCGTTGCACGTCGTAGAGCGCATCGGCCTGGTCGTGGCCGGCCAGCACAAAGCCGTCTTCGTCACCGGCCACGCGCACCAGCACGCCCAGGCTGAGCAGGCTGCGGCAGACGGCCACCAGCTCGCGCCGCTCATGCTGGGCCACCAGCGCGAAGCTGAAACCCGTGGCGGCGAGTTCGGGCTCGGCCGCCAGCAGCAGCAGACGCTCGCCCAGCAGGCGCAGCGTGATCTGCGCATCGGCGCGCTCCAGCACCGCGCAGGCCAGGCACAGCAGCACATAGCGGCGCCGGTCGTAACCGGGCAGGCCGCGGCGGGTGTCGGCCATCTGCGCCGCATCGGCCGGGCGCTTGTAGAGCCGGGCACCGTCGCGCTCCACCTGCAGCGGCCAGCCGGTCTCGCGCATGAACCACTCGCGCAGCCGCTCGGCCTGGCGCCGTACCGCCGCAAAGGCCTCGTGGCCAGGGTTCATCAGCGGGCACATCAGCAGTGCGCACAGCGCGCTGCGGAACTCCTCCTGCTGGTGGCGCTGCTGGTGCAGGCCCAGGTCGGGGCGCGGGCGGGCACCAGGAGGCCGTTGCGCCGGCGCAGCGGCTGGCAGGGGCGGTGTCTCAGGCGTCATGGGCCGCCGTGCGCCGATGTCAAGGTGAGCAGGTGGTCGCGGCCTTCCAGCACGCCCTGCGGGCTGAGGATGCGGGCGCGCTGGGTGGCAGCCAGCGGCTGCAGGCGGATCTGCAGCAGGCCGTCGCCGGTGGCCCGGTCGACGCTGGCGTCGGGGTCGGCCTGCTCGGCCAGCGCCTCGCCCAGCAGGCTGAGCAGCAGCGCAAAGCTGGCGCCGTCCAGCTCACCGAGTGCCGACAGGGCCACAGGCTGGCCGGTGGCCAGGCGCGCGCGTGCGGCATCGGCTAGGCGCGCTTCCTCAGTGAACTGGCGCGCCAGAAAGGCCCGCGCCTCGGCCCGGTCTCGCACCCGGGGCGGCGGGCCGCGCAGGTTGGCCTCGCCGTATTCGCGCAGCCGCGGGTGGATGGCCAGCGGCGGTGCATCGGCCCAGCGGGTGGCGGGGGGCAGGTCGGCGGCGGCATCGATGTCGGCGGCGCTGCCGGCGTTCAGGTGACGGGCCGGCTGCAGCGCAAAGGCCGCGCGCGCCAGCCGGTGCGCCTGGCCATCGTCGGCGGCCTCGGCAAACCACAGTGCCAGCCGACGGAAATCGGCCGAGCGGTCACTGCGGCCGCTGCGCCGCTCATTGATCGCGGCGATCGCGCCCAGCAACTGCGGGATCGCCGAGCGGGCGCGGGCGCGCAGCAGCTCGGCCTGCGGCGGGGTGTCGCCGGTGCTCAGAAACCAGCCGCGCAAGCCGCGCCAGCGCTCGCGCCACAACTGCCACCGGCGCTGCAGCGCGTCGGCGCTGTCGCCGGCGTCGCCGGGGGCGGCGTCGCGCGCCTCGCGCTCGGCCACCCGGCCCAGCAACATGTCAATCTGCGGCGCCAGGCCCAGGATCAGCCGGGCGATGGTGTCGGACCGGCGCACCAGATCACCGATGAAGCGCTCCAGGTAGTCGATCAAGCGGCGCTTGTAGAGCACCACCGCGCCGGCCTCGGCCTGCTGCAGCTCGATGCTGCGGGCGATGCCGGCCATGAAGGCCTGGGCGTTGTCGGCCAGGCCCTCGAAGACCCGCACCAGGTCGCGCAGGGTCTCGTGGATCTTGGCCACATCGGGTTCGCTGCCCGCGGCGCTTGCGGCCGACGCCAATGTTACCAGGGCCTGCAGGCGGCTGGCGATGTCCTCCAGCGCCACCGTCTGCAGCTCGGCGCGGCGCGCCAGCAATTGCTCGAACAGCCCGAGTGCGGATTCGACCGCCTCGCCGCCCACCGACAGGCGGTAGAGGAAACGGGCGCGGTAGAAATCGCTCAGGTTGGCCACCCGCGCGGTGTCGGGCTGGGATTCCAGGTTGCCCCAGGCCGCCAGTTGGGCCAGGCCGGAAGTCACCTCTTCGATGCGCGGCGTGTCGCCTGGCCACACGCCTTCAGCCAGCACCTCGTCGGGCCGCAGCTGCAGGCGGTACTGCCGCTTGGCGGCGGCAAACACATCCATCAGGCTGCGGTAGAACGGCGCCTTCTCGGCGCTGACATGGCGGAACAGCTCGGCCGAATCATTCATCGACCTACATGCCCTTGAACAGATGCCCGTAGCTACGGCTGACTTCCAGCTTCTCGTTGTGGCCGCGCACGGCCACGATCTGGCGGCCGCGAAAATCCCGCGTGATGCCGGCAATCACCTTGACGTTGACCAGGGTGCTGCGGTGGATCTGCCAGAACACCGCCGGGTCGAGCTCGTCGATCAGCTCCTTGATCGGCTTGCGGATCAGCGCCTCGACGCTGGGCGTCTGCACCCGGGTGTACTTCTCGTCGCTGATGAAGAACAGCACCTCGGCCACCGGGATCATCTGGATGCCCGGGCCCACGCTGGCCTGGATCCAGTCCAGGTACCTGGGCGCGCTGCCCGGGTTGAGCTGTGCGGCCAGCCGGTGCAGCAACTGCTGCACCGGTGGCATCGGGTCGCCGCCAGCGTCGCCATCGGCAGCGTCGCGGCGGGCCAGCCGGGCCTGGATGCGCGCGGCGGTGCGCTGCAGGCGCTCGCGCTCGGCCGGCTTGAGCACGTAGTCGCACACGCCCTGCTCGAAGGCCTCGACCGCGTACTGGTCATAGGCGGTGATGAAGACGATCTCGGGCAGGTGCTCGTCGTCGCCCACCGGCATCTGGGCGATCTGGCGCGCGGCGTCGACCCCGTTCAGCCCGGGCATGCGGATGTCGAGGAAGACGATGTCGGGCCGGTGCTGGGCCACCAGGTCCACCGCCTCCAGCCCATTGCGCGCCTCGGCGACGATCTGCAGCCCGGGCCAGACCTCGGCCAGGCGGGCGCGCAGCTGCTCACGCATCAGGCGCTCGTCGTCGGCGATCACGGCGCGCAGCAGCAGGGCGGGGTTGTTCATGGCGCGATGGTAGCGAGGGCCCGGCGGGTCAGGGGGCCGACCGCAGCCCGCCGGGTCAGGCGACGCTGCGGCTCACAGGCCTGTGCCCTCGACCGGCTTGTAGGGCACGGCCAGCGTCACCCGGGTGCCGCCACCGGGGTTCTCGGTGATCGTCAGGCTGCCCTTGGGGCCGTAGAGCAGCTGCAGGCGCTCGCGGATATTGGCCAGGCCCACGCCGGTGCCGGCTGTTTTTCCGGAGGACGCTGCGCGGCCGAAGCCCAGGCCGGTGTCGGCCACCGTCACGGCCAGCTTGCCGTGCACGATCTCGGCCTTCAGGCTGAGCTTGCCGCCCTCGGGCTTGGGCTCCAGGCCATGCTTGATGGCGTTCTCCACCAGGGTCTGCAGCATCATCGGCGGGAACTCGGCCGACAGCAGGCCGTCGGGCACGTCGATCTCGGTGCCCAGGCGCTCTTCCATGCGCACCTTCAGGATCTCCAGGTAGGGACGGATGACGGCCAGTTCGCGGCCCAGGTCGCGAGTCTTGCCCAGACCCGCGCCACCATCATTGGCCTCGCGCATCGTCGGCATGCTGGCGCGCAGCAGCGCGATCAGGTTCTTCTGCATCTGGCTGGCGCGTTGCGGGTCGACCTCGATCAGGTGGTCGATGCTGGCCAGGGTGTTGAACAGGAAGTGCGGTTCCACCTGGGCCTGCATCGCTGCCATGCGGGCCTCCACCACCTGGCGCTTGAGCGATTCGCTCTCGGCCGTCTCCACCGCCTGGGCCGCCTGGGCCAGGGCCTGCACCTGGCGCTTGTAGCTGATCTTGATCACCAGCGAGGCGATGATCCAGAGCATGGCCAGGCTGGGCAGGAATTCACCGACGCTGACCCGGTGCACCTCGCGCCGCTTCTGCGATTTGCGCGCCTGGGCCACCGCCTGGGCGGTGTCGCGGGCGGCTTGCTCGGCCGCTTGGCGGCCTTGGTTGCGGGCGGCTTCGGCCTCGGCCTTGGCCGCCTCGGCCTCGACCCGGGCTTCGCGAATGGCTTCTTCGATGGTTTGACGCGCCTCTTCGACGGCCGCGCGCACGCTTTCGCTGGTGTGGGGCGGCAGCCGGATATCGATCACCGGCTCGTTGGCCGACGCCGCCACCGCCGGGGCCGAGCCGGCCTGGGGCCGCGGCGTGATGCGCACACCGCGCGCGTCGATGGAGATGTCAACCCCGGACTTGTCGCCCTTGGGCGGTGTTTCGATATGGACACCCGGTCGGACCGGCGCGGCGGGCGGCGCCGGGCCGCCCTCAGGCGGCAGGTCCTGGCCGCCCGGGACGGTGACGGTACTGGTGTAGGTCCAGCTGAACGGCGGGATGTTCTGCAGCACGCCCGAGACGATCATCAGCAGTACCGACAGCACGATGAAGCGCCGCCAGGAGATGCCGATCAGCCAGGTGGCATAGGCATGGAAGCCGCGCACGCAGGCGCCCGCGAAGCGCTGCCAACGGGCGGGCCAGGGGTTGGCGGGGGCGGGACTCATCTCGGTGGGGCGGCAGCCTGGGGTGCAGGGAGGGCGGCCCGGGGGCCGCGGTGCCCGCACTGTACGCAAGGCGCTGCGTCGGCTGGCCGGCGTGTGACGGCCAGCGCCAGCCGCCGGACAGACTGCCGCATCAGCCGACCGGCGGCTGCGCGGGCTCAGCGAAATAAGCGGCTGGCAGGTAACCGCGGCAGCCACAGCCCGCTGGACAGCCACTGCTGGCGCAACACGCCCCGCGTCGGGCGTCGGGCCCGGCCCGCGATCAGGGCTGCTTGATCGCCTCGGCCTGCACCACCAGGCGCACCGCGTCGGAGAAGCCGAAGTTCAGGCCCCAGTTCATGCCGTACTGGCTGCGCACGATCGAGGTCTCGAAATCACCGCCGCAGACCTCGACCTTGAGCATCTGGTTGATGTAGCAGTTGAAGTTGATCGCCTTGAGCGTGACCGGATGGGTCTTGCCCAGCAGGGTGAGTTGGCCGCTGATCTCGCTGACCTTGTCGCCACTGAAGCTGAACTTGTCGCCGACGAAGCGGGCGCTGGGGAATTCGGCAGCGTTGAAGAAATCCTTGCTCTGCAGGTGCTTGTCGAAGGCTGGTGTGCCTGAGTTGATCGAGCCGGTCTCGATGGTGATGTCGAGCTTGCCGGTCTTGGCGGCCTTGTCCAGCTGCACGGTGCCGCTCTTCTTGTCGAAGCGGCCGCGGTTGGTGGACGTGCCGAAATGCGAGATCTCGAAGGTGGCGAAGGTATGCGTCGGATCGATCGCGTAGGTGGCGGTCTGGGCCTGGGCGCACAGGGTGGCGCTGGCAAGGGCGGTGGCAATCAGGGTTTGGCGGATCATCGGGAGGGTCCTGTGGGTGGGATGGGCAATGCGGGATTCAGAGCGGCGCCATGCCGCTCAGGGCGAGTTTGAATTTCACGGTGACGTCGTTGGCCACCATCGAGGTGTCGGCCCATTCGCCGTCGCCGACCTTGAAGTCGAGCCGCTTGATGACGAAGCTGCCGACCGCGGTGCTGGCTGCGCCGGCCTGGGTGACGCTGACCGGCACCAGCACCTCGTGGCTGGCGCCCTTGATGGCGAGGGCGCCGCGCACTTCGAACTTGCCACCGCCCAGGGCCTTGACGGCACTGCTCTGGAAGGTGGCGGTGGGGAAGCGGGCGACATTGAACCAGGCTGCCTTGGGCACCTCGGCATCGGTCTCGGCAGCGCCGAAGCTGGCGCTGCCGGTCTGGATCGTCAAGCCGATCCTGGCCGCTTCGGGTTTTCTGGGGTCGAAGTTGACGGCGGCGCTGAATTGCTTGAAGCGGCCCTCCACCGGCACGCCCATCTGCTTGCTGACAAAGCTGATTTCGCTCTGTGCCGGCAGCACCTGCTGGGCCACAGCGGGCAGGGCCGCGCCGCAAAGTGCCAGTACCAGCGTGAAATGAGATTGCATCCTGAGATCCTGTGGGTTCAGCGGCGGCCCGGCCGCATGCGGTTGATCAGGCCATCGCGGTCGATGAACTGGTGTTTGAGCGCGCCCGCCACATGCAGCAGCACCAGCCCGGCCATCAGCAGGGCGCTGCGCTGATGCCAGGGCTTGATCGCTTCGGCCAGGGCCTTGTCCACCGGCACGAAGTCGGGCAGTGGCAGCACGCCGAACCAGACCACCGGGTAGCCGGCCGCTGAGCTGTAGGACCAGCCCACCAGCGGAACGATGAAGAACAGCGCGTAGAGCAGGCCGTGGGTGGCATGGGCTGCGCGGGCCTGCCAGGCGGGCATGGGCGGGTCGGCCGGCGGGCGGTGCGACAGGCGCCAGAGCAGGCGCAGCGCCGACAGCGCCAGGATCGTCACGCCGGCCCACTTGTGGTAGTTGTAGAGCTTGAGCCGGCTGGGCGAGACCGGCAGGTCGGCCATGTAGACACCGACCCCGAAAGCGCCCACGATCATCAGCGCCAGCAGCCAGTGCAGCAGGATGGCCAGGGGGCTGTAGCGCGCAGGGGCCGAGGCGGCGTTGGGTGCGGCGGGCGGGGCGTAGCGGGGCATGCCAGGCAGTGTGCCGGCCAGGACAGCATGCCGGATTCAGACGGCTTGACCTGAAAATTCAGTTTTTTTGAACTTATATGATTCCTGGATTCGCGGAATTTCAGTGATCCAGCAGTGCGAGGCCACACCACAGGCCATCGCTGAGGGCCCGCAGGTGTTGGTGCAGGTTGGCGCCCAACAGGCGGTGACGCAGGGCGAAGTCCAGGGTCACCAGGCTGGCGTCCACGGTCATGGCGCCGGCGGCGGCACAGTCCAGGGCCTGGGCCAGTGGCATCCGCATGAAGCCCTGCACCTCGCCGTCCTGGTTCTGGGGCGTCCAGTCGGCCGGCAGGGCCAGGTCATAGACGCTGACCTGTTCGCGCTGCAGGCCCTCGGCCACGTCGCGCAGCACCGCAAAGCGGCGGCCAGGCCGCAGGCCGGCCATCTGCGCCGGCTGCAGGCCGGCTTCTTCCCAGCCTTCGCGCAGCAAGGCCTGCGCCGGTGTCTGGCCCTGGGGCACGCCGCCGCCGATCAGGTTGTCGAGTTGGCCTGGGTCGACCGCCTTGTCAGACGCGCGGCGCGCAATCCACAGGTGGCTGGGCCGCTGGTCGCTGCCGACCACATAGCCGTTGCAATGCGCGCCATAGGTCTGCGTGCCCCAGAAGCGCGCGGCGGCGCGCTCCAGGCTGGCCAGCAGGGCGGGTGGGCTGGCCGACCCGAGCGCCGGTACCGGGTAGGTCTCGTCGCGCCAGGCCCGCACCCGGCCGGCCAGGTGCAACTGGCGGTTGACGCGGTCGAAGAAGGCGCTGCGGGCCTGCGCCGGCAGGCACAGCAGCACGCCGTGGTCGGTGATGCGCAGCGCGTCCGGCCAGGCTGCCAGCGCCGGCAGGTCGGCCCGCGCCACCGCACCGGCCAGCACCGGCTGGCCCTGCACCAGGATGTGCAACGGCACCCGGCTGGCGGGGTCGTGGTCCCGGGCCGCCAGCAGTGCGGGCCAGGGCCCGGCCGGGTTCAGCGGTGGCGGTGAGGTGCGGGACGCTGGCGGGGGCGGCGGCTGGACATCGGGCATGGTGGCCCGATCTTGCCACCCGCTACCGCCGGCGCAGCGCGCCCAGCGCGGCCAGGCCCAGGCCCATCAGGGCCCAGGTCCGGGTTTCAGGCACCGGGGCGGCGGCGCTCATGAAGCTCAAGCGCGGCGCCCAGTCACCGGCGCTGCCACCCTGTGGGCGGTACTCGCGGGAGGCCAGGTAGAGATCGCTGCCATTGCTGGCCTGCAGCAGCAGGCCGTGGTTGCTGGCCGGCTGCGCAATCCATTGCTGCACCAGGGCGGCAGGCAAGCCGAAGGCCACCGGGTCGCCCGGCAGGTAATCCGTGGCGGTCACGGGGCCGCCGCCCACGGCCGCGCCCAGATTGGGGGAGAAGTTGTTCCAGGTCACGCTGTACTCGTCCCAGGCCGAGCCCACCGGGCGGACGAGGATGCCCACGCTGGTGCCTAAGGGCAGGCCCAGAAAGCCCAGTTCGATCTGGGCATCGCCCTGCAGCGTGTGGCCGGCCCAGGCGCTGAGGTCGAAACGCAGCAGGCTGGCAGCCTCGTAGCCGGCGGGCGCGATGGCGTAGAGGGTGTCGGCGGCACCCAAGGGCGCGGCGCCGCCGCCCAGCCCGGGGTGCCGGGTGATCGTGGCGTCGGCCTGCGCGCCCACCATCGACAGGCTGTTGGCCGCCTGGCCACTGGCGCTGCCGAGGGCCAGCAGCGCGCCCAGCACGGTGGGCAGCAGGTGGAAATCGAGGCGTTTCATCATGGCGTGCGGGTGCGGGTGCGGTTGCGGGTGTGGGTGCGGGTGTGGGTGCGGGCGGGGTGGGGCCCCGGCGGCCTGCAGCGCGGGGCCGGCAGGTCGTCAAAACCGATGCCCGAACCATAGCCAGCGGCCGTGCGCTGCCGCCCCCCGTGGCCCGGGGGGCGGCGCGTGCCTATGTCACGCCCAGGCTTGTTGCAGCAGGGCCAGCACCTGACTGGCGTCGCTGAGCTTGCGCGGATTGGTGTGTACCCAGGGGTTGGCCATGGCCTTCTGGGCGATGCCGGCCAGGCGCTCGTGGGCGATGCCCAGCTGGCCGATGCGGGTGGGCAGGCCCAGGCTGGCAATCAAGGCCTCGACCAGGTCGGCGGCATCGGCCCCGGCCTGGCCCAGCGCGGCGGCGATCTCGGCCATCTGCGCTGCGCAGACCTCGGCATTGAAGCGCATCACCGTGGGCAGCAGCACGCAGGAGGTGATGCCATGCGGCACGCCGGCATCGGCGCCCAGCGCATGGCCCATGCCGTGGCTGGCGCCGTACTCGGTGCGGCGGATGCTGGTGGCGGCCAGCCAGGCGCCCAGCTGGCCGTCCAGCCGCGCCTGCAAGTCGGCCGGATCGCGCCGGTAGGCGCCCAGCGAGCGCGCCAGCAGGCCCAGCGCGCGCACGCTGGAGGCGTCGATCAGCGGCTGCGAATTCACCGAGCACAGCGCCTCCACCGCATGGTCCAGCGCGCGCACCCCGGTGGACAGCCAGAGCCGGTCGGGCGTGTGCAGGGTGATGCGCGGGTCGAGGATGACCGAGGCCGCGCCGATCAGCGCGCCGGTGTAGCCGTGCTTGGTGCCAAAGCGGGTGTCGGTGCAGCCGCCCAGATCGCTGAACTCAGCGCCCGACAGGGTGGTGGGCACGGCGATCTGGCGGCAGGGCGGCGGCCCCGGCTGGGGCACCACGCGGCTGCCATCCGGCGCCACCCGCATATGCCAGTCGTCGAGCTGCTCGATGCGCTCCAGGCCCTGGGCCAGCGCCACCAGCGCCACCTTGACGGTGTCGATGACGGTGCCGCCGCCGATGCTGACGATCAGGTCGGCCCGGGCCGCGCGCACCGCCTGCGCCAGCGCGATCACGCTGTCACGCGGGGTGTGTTCGGTGCATTCGTCGAACAGCCCGACCACCCGGTCCTGGATCTGCGCCAGCGCGCCGGCCACGGCGTCGGTCTTGCGGTTCAGGGTGCGGCCGGTCACCACGAAGATGCGCTTTGCGCCGCGCAAGTCGACCTCGGCCAGCAGGGCCTGGGCCGCCGGCGTGCCGAAATGCACGCGGTCCTGGGCCAAAAAGTTGAAGACGCCGGTTTTCATCGGGGCGGGGTTCCTGGTGGGGCGGCGCCGGCCGCCCGTGTGGGCCGGCCAGCCGCCGGGTGGGCGGGGGTGGGCAGTGGCCGGATTGGCGCACAGGCCAGGGCCTGGCGCCATCCGGGTGGCTGCGGAGTGGCAGCAAGCTCGGCGCATTCCGGCGGCGCCTGCCGCCCTACACTGCAGGGCTTTTTGCCGCTGGCGCACCGGAGCCTCTCGGCCCGTGCCGCGCCACCCCTCCATGTTGTCCCGGGCACGTCCATGCTGAACTGGTTTTCAAAGTACCGCAGCCCCTTTGCTGCCAAGCCTGCGCCGGCCACCCCGACGGCCCCGTCCACCAAGCCGGGCCAGTCTGCAGCCCAGGCCAGCGCAGCCGCCTCGGCCGACAAGGCCCAGCGCAAGGCCGACGCCCGGGCCCGGCAGGCCGAGCAGGACCAGGCCGTCTGGGCGCCGCGCTGGCAAGCCGCACTGGGCGATGATGCGGCGCTGCTGAAGGTGGCGCTGGATTGCCCGGTGCTGGACTTGCGCCAATCGGCCGTGCAGGCGCTGGTCTCCGAGGACGCGCTGCGGCAGGCCGAAATCGCCTTCCGCAACAAGGACCGCCGGGTGCACCAGCTGGCCAAGCGCCGCTACGAGGCGGCAGTGCTGCGCCGTGAGTCGCTGGCGCGCGGCCAGGCCTTGCTGGTCAGTGCCCAGGTGCTGGCCGGCCAGGGCCTGGTGCCGGTCAACCACCTGGTGGCGCTGGACCGCGATTGGGCCGCCCTTGACCCGGCCTTGCTGGACGCGCCTTTGGTCGAGCGCTTCACCCAGGTGCGCCAGTCGCTGGGCGGCCTGGCGCAAGCGCAAGCCGAGTTGCAGCAGCGCACGCAGCGCCGTCAGCATCAGGCGCGACAGGGCCTGGCGGCCCTGCAGGCGGCGGGCCAGGCCTTGTTGGACGACGCCCCCACCGGTGCGCCGGACTTCAGCGCCCTGGGCGCGGCGCGGGACGCGGTGCAGGCTTTGCTCGACGCTGGCGCTGAGCCGGCGCTGGACGCTGCGCTGGCCCAGGCACTGCAAGCCGCGCTGCAGCATGTCCAGGCGCTGCAGGCCCGGCTGCAATGGTTGATGGCGGCCCAGGCGGCGCATGAGGCGCATGCAGCGCAGGTCGATCAGCAAGCCCAGGATGCGGCAAGCGCCGCAGCGCCCGCCGAGGCCGAGAGCACGCTGGCCGAGCCGGCCGACGCCGCCCCCGCCGATGCGTCTGTGGCCGAAGCTGCTGCTGAACCCGCGACCGATGCCGCGCCGCTTGACGCCATGGCCGCAGACAGCGCCGCAGCCGCGCCCGAGCCACTTGTGGCTGCCCCGGCCGACAGCGTCGAAAAAGCCGCCGCCCTGGTCGCCGCTGAGGCGCCGGCAAGCGCCGCTGCGCCCGCGCCGGCCTGGTCCGACCTGCCGGCCATCGGCCAGGCCGCCTGGGCTGCCGCGCTCGACCAGCGCTTTGCGGCCTGGCAGCGCCAGCAAAGGCCGGCGTCCGCCAGCCCCGTGGTGCGCCCGCCGCGTCGGGCGGCTGCGCCGACGCCGGTCTGGTCGGCCGCCCAGCTGGAGGCCCTGGACAAGCGCCTGCAGCAGGCCGAGGCCGCGCTGGCCGAGGGCCATCTGGGCCCGCTGCAGCAGCAGCTGCAGGCCTTTGAACAGGCCCTGGCGCGCGGCCCGGCGCTGGCGCCGGGCGACGGCCTGCTGCAGCGCGCCGCTGCGCTGCAGGCCGAGCACCAGCGTTTGAAGAGCTGGCAGCAATGGGGCGGTGGCCGGGCCCGTGACGACCTGGCCGCCGAGGCCGAGGTGCTGGCCCGCGCCACTGCCGCCGCCGCCGACCCGGCGCTGGCCGATGCCCCCAAACTCGACCTGAAAGCCCATGCCGAGGCCATCAACGCGCTGCGTAGCCGCTGGCGCGAGCTGGACCGGCTGGGCGCCGCTGCCAGCCAGGCGCTGTGGCTGCGCTTTGACGCCGCCTTGAAGGACGCCTACCAGCCGCTGGCCGAGCGTCAGGCCTTGCTGAAGGCGCAGCGCCTGCAGAACCAGCGCGAGCGCGAGGCCTTGCTGGCGGCACTGGAAGCCTGGCCCGGCAGCGTGCCTGCAGCCCCGCTGCCAGCCAGTGAACCCCAGGCCATCGACAGCCCGGCGCCAGGTGAGGCTGCGGCGCCCGCCGAGACTGAGGTCGCTGTCACGCCGCCGACCGCCGAACCCAGCGCCGAACCCAGCGCTGAGCCGGCCGATGAACCTGTCGAGAGTGGCGCCTGGAAGGATCGCATCCGCGCCCTCGACCGTTTCCACAACGCCTGGCGCCAGCTCGGCCCGCTGGAGCACACCGTGCCGGCCGGTGCCCGCGAAGCGCTGCGCCAGCGCCAGCAGCGTGCGCTGGACCGCCTGGAGGCCCCGCTGCAGCAAGCCCGCCGTGAGGCAGCCGGCCGGCGCGAGTTGCTGATCACCCAGGCCGAAGCCCTGGCCGCGCGCGCCGCCCAGCCGGCCCCGGCCAACCGGCCCGGCCCGGGTGAGTTTTCACGCCGGCCCGGCCCGGACGATGTGGCCCAGCAGGTGCGCAATCTGCAGGCTGATTGGCAGCAGCAGGCCCGCGAGCTGCCGCTGGCCCGCGGTGTCGAGGCGGCGCTGTGGGGTCGTTTCCGCGCGGCGGTGGATGCGGTGTTTGCGCAACGCCAGGCCGTCTGGAACGCCCGCGATGCCGAGGCCGCCGGCCAGCAGGCCGAGCGCGAGGCCTGGATCGCCCGCCTGACCGCGCTGCCGGCCGACGCACCGGCGGCCGAGGCCCGCCGGGTGCTGGCCGAGGTGGAGCAGGCCTGGCGCCAGCCCCTGGACCTGCCGCGCGGCATGGCGGCGGCGCTGGAC
>JANNZD010000065.1:0-11636 GCA_031410435.1 Betaproteobacteria bacterium
CGCGCTGTTTCCTGTCGGCGTGGCGCTGGCCGCGCTGCTGGCCTGGGGCCTGCGCAATACCCGCTGGGGCCTGGTGGTGCGCATGGCCGGTGACAGCAGTGACGCGGCCAAGGCGCTGGGCTATTCGGTCAACGGCGTGCGCATCGCAGCCACCACGGCGGGCGGCTTCATCGCCGGGCTGGGCGGGGCGTCCTTGAGCCTGTACTACCCCGGCAGTTGGAACGAAGGCCTGTCCAGCGGCCAGGGCCTGATCGCCGTGGCGCTGGTCATCTTTGCGCGCTGGAGCCCCTGGCGCTGCCTGGGCGCGGCGCTGCTGTTCGGCGGCGCAGGCGCCATCGGCCCGGCCCTGCAAAGTGTGGGCGTCAGCGGCGGCTACTACCTCTTCAATGCGATGCCCTACGCACTGACGCTGGCCATCCTGGTGGCCACTTGCTCACCCAAGCGCGCGATCAAGGGCGCACCCATGGAACTCGGAGTCTCACGATGAGCGGTCTCGGCGGTCTCAACAAATCGGCCCAAGGGGTGGTGATGGGCCTGGTGCAGATGCAGCTGCCCCTGATCGAGACGCCGGCCCAGCTGGCGGCGCAGACCGAGCGCATCTGCAGCCTGGTGGGCAAGGCCCGGCGCAACCTGGGCACGATGGACCTGGTGGTGTTCCCCGAGTACGCGCTGCATGGCCTGAGCATGAACACCGCGCCCGAGCTGATGGTGCGCATCGACGGCCCCGAGGTGGCGGCCTTCCAGGCGGCCTGTGTGCAGCACCGCATCTGGGGCTGCTTCTCGATCATGGAGGCCAACCCGGTTGGTGTGGCGGATGGCAACCCCTATAACAGCGGACTGGTCATCGACGACCAGGGCGTGATCCAGCTCTACTACCGCAAGCTGCACCCCTGGGTGCCGGTGGAGCCCTGGGAGCCCGGCAACCTGGGCGTGCCGGTGTGCGTGGGGCCCAAGGGCGTCAAGCTCGGGCTGATCATCTGCCATGACGGCATGTTCCCCGAGATGGCCCGCGAGGCGGCTTACAAAGGCGCCGAGATCATCCTGCGCACCGCAGGCTACACCGCGCCGATCCGCCATGCCTGGCAGATCACCAACCAGTCGAATGCGTTCCAGAACCTGGCGATCACCGCCAGCGTCTGCCTGTGCGGATCGGATGGCAGCTTCGACTCGATGGGCGAGGCGATGTTCTGCAACTTCGACGGCACGGTGATCGCTCAGGGCGGCGGCCGAGCCGACGAGATCATCAGCGCCGAGTTGCGGCCCGACCTGGTGCGCGAAGCGCGCGCCGGCTGGGGCGTCGAGAACAACCCCTACCAGCTGGGGCACCGCGGCTATGTGGCCGTGAAGGGCGGGGCGATGGACTGCCCCTACACCTTCATGCAGGACATGGTGGCCGGCCATTTCCGCTGGCCCTGGGAGGCCACGGTGGCGGTGACCGACGGCACGACCTGCGGCTTCGCGCCACCGCAGCGCGCCTACCGCGGACCCGAGCCCAACCCGGTGATGGACCCGCCCGCTCCGGCCCTGAAGCGCGCCTGAGCGACCGATCCCATGCCCACCCTCGACAGCCGCCCCTACGCCTGGCCCTTCGACGGCAACCTGCGCCCGGCCAACACCGCGCTGCTGGTCATCGACATGCAGACCGACTTTTGCGGCGTGGGCGGCTATGTCGACAAGATGGGCTATGACCTGGCCATGACCCGGGCGCCGATAGCGCCCCTTCGCTGCCTGCTGGCCGAGGCCCGCCGCGCCGGCCTGCACGTGATCCACACCCGCGAGGGCCACCGGCCGGACCTGAGCGACCTGCCGGCCAACAAGCGCTGGCGCTCGCAGCAGATCGGCGCCGCGGGTGTGGGGATTGGCGATAGGGGCCCATGCGGCCGCATCCTGGTGCGCGGCGAGCCGGGCTGGCAGATCATCCCCGAGCTGGCACCGCTGGATGGCGAGCCGATCATCGACAAGCCCGGCAAGGGCAGCTTCTGTGCCACCGACCTGGAACTGATCCTGCACAGCCGCGGCATCCGCAATCTGGTCCTCACCGGCATCACCACCGACGTCTGCGTGCACACCACGATGCGCGAGGCCAATGACCGCGGCTTCGAGTGCCTGCTGCTGGCCGACTGCACCGGCGCCACCGATGCCGGCAACCATGCCGCGGCGCTGAAGATGGTGCAGATGCAGGGTGGGGTGTTCGGCGCGGTGGCCGAGTCGGCCGCGCTGATCGCGGCGCTGCAGGCCCTGTGAGGCGGTCGCCATGAGCCATGCGCTGACGCTGGAAACCTTCAATCTGACCAAGCGCTTCGGTGCCTTCACCGCGCTGGACGGCGTGTCGCTGAAGATCCGCCCCGGCACCGTGCATGCGCTGCTGGGCGAGAACGGCGCGGGCAAGAGCACCTTCGTGAAATGCGTGGTCGGCTACTACCGGCCCGACGACGGCGCGGTGCTGGTCGACGGCCGCGAGCAGGACATCCACAGCCCCACCGTGGCCCGCGACCTGGGCATCGGCATGGTCTACCAGCACTTCACCGTGGTGCCGGGCATGACGGTGGCCGAGAACCTGCTGCTGGCGCGCGGCCATATCCCGGCGGTGATCGACTGGCCGGCCGCGCGCGCCGAGCTGCGCGCCTTCCTCGCCACCGCGCCCTTCCAGCTCGACCTGGACGCCTTGCCCGTTGATTTGTCGGCCGGCGAGAAGCAGAAGCTGGAGATCCTGAAACAGCTGTTCCTGCAACCCCGGCTGCTGATCCTGGACGAGCCCACCTCGGTGCTGACGCCGCAGGAGGCCGACGAGGTGCTGGGCGCGCTGCGGGCGCGGGCCCATGCCGGCGACTGCTCGGTGATCCTGATCACCCACAAGTTCCGCGAGGTCACCGCGCATGCCGACGATGTGAGCGTGCTGCGGCGCGGCGCGCTGGTGGCCTCGGTGGCAGTGGCCGACACCACGCCGCAGGCCCTGGCCCAGGCCATGGTGGGCCAGGGCAAGGCGGTGGCCGTGGCGCTGACCCGCGCGCCGCGCCCGCCCGGCGCGGTGCACCTGGCCATCAGCGGCCTGCAGGTGACCGGCGACCGCGGCGAGGCCGCGGTGCAGGCGCTGTCGCTGCAGGTGCGCGCCGGCGAGATCGTCGGCGTGGCCGGGGTGTCGGGCAATGGCCAGCGCGAGCTGATGCAGTCGCTCACCGGCCAGCGCCCGCGCGAGGCCGGCGATGTACAGGTGGCCGGCCAGGCCTTTGCCGCCACCCGGGCGCAGAACCGGCGCCTGAAGGTGCGCGCGCTGCCCGAGGAGCCGCTGCTCAATGCCTGCGTCGGCGAGCTGAGCGTGTCGCACAACATGGGGCTGCGGCAGTTTGACGAATCGCCGTACGCCACACCCGCTGCCACGGGAGGGTGGGTGCGCTGGGGCCGGCTGCGCCAGCGCGCCCGGGCCTGGATCGCCGACTACGGCGTCAAGACCCAGGGCGAGCGGGCGGCGATGCGCACGCTGTCGGGCGGCAATGTGCAGCGCGCGGTGCTGGCGCGCGAGCTGGCCGGCGAGGCCGCGCTGCTGCTGGTCAGCAACCCGGTGTTCGGGCTGGACTTTGCCGCGGTGGCCGAGATCCACGGCCGCCTGATGGCTGCGCGCAACCGGGGTGCCGCGGTGCTGCTGGTCAGCGAGGACCTGGACGAGTTGCTGCTGCTGGCCGACCGCATTGTGGTGATGAGCGAGGGCCGCATCGTGCACGATGTGCCGGCCCATCTGGCCGACCGGCGCGAGCTGGGCGCCTTCATGGGCGGCAAGGCGCATGGCGCCCCGCAGCCCGCCAGCGCCGCGCCAGCTGGCCAGGCCGCTCTGACTCCGGAGGCCGCGTGACCGCCATCCTCGCCCAACCCTTCGACTTCCTGCTGGACTTCGCGCACTGCGCGCTGCTGATCATCGACATGCAGCGCGACTTCGTCGAGCCCGGCGGCTTCGGCGCATCGCTGGGCAATGACGTGACCCGGCTGCAGGCCATCCTGCCCACCTGCGCCGCGGTGCTGGCGGCCTGGCGCGCTGCGGGCGGCCTGGTGGTGCACACCCGCGAGGGCCACCACCCGGACCTGTCGGATTGCCCGCCGGCCAAGCGCGACCGCGGCATGCCCAGCCTGCGCATCGGCGACGTCGGGCCGATGGGCCGGGTGCTGGTGATCGGCGAGCCCGGCCATGCGATCGTGCCGCAGCTGGCGCCGGTGGCCGGCGAGATCGTCATCGACAAGCCGGGCAAGGGCGCCTTCTATGCCACCTCGCTGCAGGCCGAGCTGCAGGCGCGTGGCATCACCCAGCTGGTCTTGATGGGTGTCACCACCGAGGTCTGCGTGCAGACGACGATGCGCGAGGCCAATGACCGCGGCTACGACGCCCTGCTGGTCGAGGACGGCACCGAGAGCTACTTCCCCGAGTACAAGGCCGCCACGCTGGCGATGATCACCGCCCAGGGCGGTATCGTCGGCTGGGTGGCCGCGTCGGCCGACCTGATCGCGGCCCTGTCCCGCTTGCAAGGTTTGCCATGACCGCTGTGCTGCTCACGCTGCCCGACTGGCAGGCCGCCTATGCCGGCGGCGCCCGCCCGGCCGACCTGCTGGCGGACCTGATGGACAGGCTGGAGCTGAATGGCGCCGACCCGGCCTGGATCCTGCGTTGCGATGCCGACTTCATGGCCGCGCAGCTGCAGCGCCTGGCGGGGCTGGACCGGCGCCAGCTGCCGCTCTACGGCGTGCCCTTTGCGGTCAAGGACAACATCGACGTGGCCGGCCTGCCCACCACCGCCGCCTGCCCCGATTTCGCCTACACGCCCGCTTGCCATGCCAGCGTGGTGCAGCGCCTGCTCGACGCCGGCGCGGTGCTGGTGGGCAAGACCAACCTCGACCAGTTCGCCACCGGCCTGGTGGGCACCCGCTCGCCCTATGGCGAGGTGCCCAATACCTTCGACGGCCGCTATGTCAGCGGCGGCAGCAGCTCGGGGTCGGCGTCGGTGGTGGCGCGCGGGCTGGCGGTGTTTGCGCTGGGCACCGACACCGCCGGCTCGGGCCGGGTGCCGGCCGGGCTGAACAATCTGGTCGGCCTCAAGCCCACGCCGGGCAGGGTGCCAATGGCCGGCGTGGTGCCGGCCTGTCGCACGCTGGACGTGGTCTCGATCTTCGCGCTGACGGTAGCCGACGCCGCCCAGGTGATGGCGGTGATCGAAGGCGCCGACGCCGAACCCGCCTTCCAGGCCCCGGTGCTGCAGCCGCCCTGGCTGGGCGCTACCGGCCGGGCCTTGCGGGTGGGGGTTCCGGCCGCGCCCGGCTGCGACGCCGGGCTGGGCTATGACCTGGCCTTCGACGCGGCGGTTGCGCAGCTGCGCGACTGGGGCCTGGCGCCTCAGCCGGTGGACATGGCGCCGCTGTTCGAGGTGGCCCGGCTGCTCTACGACGGCCCCTGGGTGGCCGAGCGCTATGCGGTGGTGAGCGCGCTGATCGAAGGCCGGCCCGAGGTGCTGGACGCCACCGTGCGGCGGGTGATCGAGCGCGCCCGCGGCTTCGACGCGGTGGCCGCGTTCAAGGCCCGCTATGCGCTGGAAGACCTGCGCCGCCGCATCGCGCCGCTGTGGCAGCAGATCGACCTGCTGATGGTGCCCACCACGCCCACCTGCCCGACCCGTGCAGCGGTGGCGGCCGAGCCGGTGCTGCGCAACAGCGAGCTGGGCCGCTACACCAACTTCGTCAACCTGCTGGGGCAAGCGGCGCTGGCCCTGCCCAGCGGTTTTGCCAGCAGCGGCCTGCCCTTTGGCGTGACCTTCATCGCGCCGGGCGGCAGCGACGCGGCGCTGGTCGACCTGGGGCGGCGCTGGGAGGCGGCCCGCGCGCTGCCGCTGGGCCGCCGGCTGCGGCCGGCCGCGGCGGGTCTTGCGCCATTTGCTGCGCCATTTGCTGCGCCATTTGCTGCGCCATTTGCTGCGCCAGTTGCTGCGCCAGTTACTGCGCCGGGTCCTGCGCCCGGTCTGTCCTCCCCAGCGCCCGCCGCGCTGCCGGCGGCCGCACCGACCCTGGCGCTGGCGGTGGTGGGGGCCCACCTGGCCGGCATGCCCCTGCACGGCCAGCTGGTCGAGCGCGGCTGCCGGCTGCGCGAGCGCACCCGCACCGCGCCGCAGTACCGGCTGTATGCGCTGCCCGGCACCACACCGCCCAAGCCCGGCCTGGCCCGGGTGGCAGAGGGTGCTGCCGAGCCGGGCTGCGCGATCGAGGTCGAGGTCTACGAGATGCCGCTGGCGGCGGTGGGCTCGTTCATGGCACTGATCCCGCCGCCGCTGGGCCTGGGCTCGCTGCAGCTGGCCGACGCCAGCTGGGTCAAGGGCTTCATCTGCGAGGGCGCAGCGCTGGCCGGCGCCCTCGACATCAGCGCCTTTGGCGGCTGGCGCGCCTGGCGGGCCAGCCTGTGAGCGGCCCGCTGCGTATCAGCGCCGGCCCATGCCGCAGCGCCCCGCCCAGCCCCCCACCGCCGCGACCTTGAGTGCCGCGCCCACGCTGGCGCCGGCCACGCTGGCCGACCAGGCCCATGCCCGGCTCAAGCAGCTGATCTTCGACTTCACGCTGATGCCGGGCGACCGCTGCAGCGAGAGCGAGCTGGCCCAGCGCCTGGCGATCAGCCGCACGCCGCTGCGCCAGGCCCTGCAGCGCCTGGAGCGCGAGGGCTTTCTGCAGGTCAGTCCCAAGATCGGCTGGCAGGTGGCGCCGCTGGACTTCGACGTCTTCGACGAGCTCTACGACCTGCGCACGCTGATCGAATGCCATGCCGCCCAGCTGCTGAGCGAGGCCGAGCAGCGCCCCGCGCTTCAGGCCCTGGCCGAGGTCTGGCTGCTGCCCGAGGCCGAGCGCCTGGCCGACGGTGCCGAGGTGGGCCGGCTCGACGAACAATTTCACGCCCGGCTGGTGCAGGGCAGCGGCAACCGCGAGATGGCCCGGGTGCACCGCGAGATCACCGAGCGCATCCGCATCATCCGCCGGCTCGACTTCACCAAGACCGCGCGGGTGGCCGCCACCTATGACGAGCATGCCCGCATCCTGGGCGCCCTCACCCGGCGCCGCGCAGAAGAAGCCCAGCGCCTGCTGCGCGCCCATATCGCGCAGAGCAAGACCGAGGTGCGCCACATCACGCTGGACATGCTCTACCGGGCGCGGCGCCCGGCCTGAGCCTGCGCCGCCATACCAGGCTCAGCTGTATTCGATCTTGCAGTGGACCTCGATGGACTTGACCTGCCGGCCGGGCAGGATGTCGGCATCGATGCTGATCGGCCGGCGCGCGCCGCTGGCCGGGCCGGTCGGGCAGGGCAGGGCGCCGGGCGTGGGGGCGTCGCCAGGCGACGGGTCGGCCGAGTCTGGTGGGTCGACCAGGTCCGGGCACACCTGCTGCGCAAAGCGGTCCATCGCCGCCTGCAGCTTGGCCCTTTGCTGCTGGTAGGTCTGCAGGCCGAAGGGGCTGGCCACGCGCTGGATGGTCTGTGCCAGCCGGGCCTCGTCGGCCTGGCGGCCCAGGCCCTGGTAGGCCTCGGCCAGGCTCAGGTAGACCCATTCCTGGTCGCCGCGCTGGGCGAAGGCGGCCTCGTCCTGGATCAGGTCCTCGCACAGCTCGGCCACCCGCTGGCGGATCAGGTTGGCATGGCCATAGCTGACGATGGCGTCGAAGCGTCGGGTCTGCAGCTGTGCCTGCAGGTTGTACATGAAGGCCACGTTGATGCCGTTGTAGTAGTCGCGCTTGACATAGAAACCGCGCTCGTAGAAGCGGATCGCCTGCTCCAGGTGGTAAGCATCGTGCGGCGGCAGGTCGAACAGACGCTTGTGAATGGCGCCCGACAGGCCCAGCGTCTCGGGGTCGTTGGACAGCCCGGGCTCGCAGTAGCGCGCCAGGATCTGCTGGGCGTCGAGCAAGGCGTTGATGGCGGTCTGCGGGTCGGTCTGGCCGGTGGCGGGGTCTTTGCGCTCGCCGTGCTTGTAGGTCACCAGGGCCAGGCGCTGGGCCAGGAACAGGTCGGGCTTGCTGTCATTGCGGCCCTCGGTCTGGCGCGTGATGGCCAGGCTGAACAGGCGGATCGCTTCGGCAAAATCGGTGCGCTTCTTGGCGGCCTCGGCGGCGTCGATGATGCTGGCCAGCGAGGGGCCGGCCTGCGGGTCCTTGGGCTTGCGCAGGGCCGGTGCCACATAGGCCGGCGGCTCGATGAAGGTGTCGGCGGTGTAGGCCGGCGGCGCCATGTTCTTCAGCGACAGGTAGACCGGGCTGTCGGTCTGGCGGCCCAGCTGCGCTGCGCTTGCCTCGCGTCTGTGCTCAGCGGCGATCAGCTCGCGCATCACCCCGGCCAGCAGGGCCACGAAGCGGGTCTGCTCGGCCGCGCTGATGCGGTCGCCGCCATGCTCGTACTGGTGCACCACGAAGCTGCTCAGGTCGAAGGGCAAGCGCTTGATCAGTACCGATTCGGCAATGATCAGGGTGGTGTTGGGGCGCTGGGCATGGCGCACGCCCAATTCGTAGAACACATTGGCGTTCAGGGTGGACAGGTCGGCGATGACCAGATCGGCCTGGTAAATCCAGCGGTACATCACCGCGTCGATGCTGCCGGTGAGGTTGGCGTCGATGGCCCGGAAGGCGTTGACCTGGACCAGATCGCAGGCCGGCTGCACCAATTGCTCATAGGTCTTGTCGAGGTCGAGCACCCGGCCGGTGGCGTAGTCGGTCTTGTTGCCGAAACCGGTGACCACGAAACAGGTCAGCTGCCGCGCGGGGCTGGCGCCAGTTTGGGCGGGGCTGGCAGTGGCTGCCGGTGTCTTGCGGGGCTTGGCCATGGTTTGTGTGCTCCTGGGGCGCCGGGCGGGGGCCGGCTAGCCGCAGCCTAGCCCAGCTGCCGCGTACTGGCCAGCGGCGCCTGCCGATGACGGTGTGGCGGGCCGGGCGGTCGGCCGCGTTCCGGGTGGTGCACGCCGGGTGGTCCAATACCGCCGGGGGGCCGCCGGCCCCCACCCCCTCTGGATGGAAGACCGCATGACCTCCTCGCTTTACGACACCGCCGTGCCGGTGTTCAAACAGATGCTGGGCGGCCTGGCCGCCGTGCTGGACCTGGCCCAGACCCAGGCGGAAGCCCGCGGCATCGAGCCGGCCGCGCTGCTGCAGGCCCGCCTGGCCCCCGACATGTTCCCGTTGCTGCGCCAGGTGCGGGTGGCCTGCGACTTTGCCAAAAGCGTGTCGGCCCGGCTGGCCGGCGCCGAGGTGCCGGCCTTCGAGGACAACGAGACCAGTTTTGCCGACCTGCAGGCGCGCATCGCCAAGACCCTGGACTTCATCAACAGCCTGACACCGGCTCAGTTCGAAGGCAGCGCCGGCCGCGAGATCGTCACCCAGGCCGGCACGCCCAAGGAAAAGCGTTTCGCCGGCGCGTCCTACCTGCTGAACTACGGGCTGCCACACTTCTTCTTCCATGTCACCACCGCTTACGCCATCCTGCGACACAACGGCATGAACGTGGGCAAGAAGGACTACATCGGCAGCTATTGAGAGTCCGGCGCGCCGGCCGGGGCGGCCCATTGCAGGCTGCGCCGGCTGGCAAAGTGGCGCGGCTGGCCGCTCAGCGGGTCGGTGAAGGCCAGGCTGCGGGCCAGCAACTGCAGCGCCTGGCTGTAGTCCGGCGCGCCATCGGCGGCCGGCTCGGGCCACAGCCGGGGGTAGATGCGGTCGCCCAGGATGGGCAGGCCCAGGTGGTTGAGCTGGGCGCGCAGTTGGTGTCGGCGGCCGGTGCGCGGGCTCAGCCGGTAATGGGCCCAGGCGCCGGGCAGGCCCGCCGGGCTGACCCGCCCGATCAGCTCGATCAGGGTTTCGGCATTCGGCGCGCCCGGCACCACCTGGGCCTGCATGAAGCCGCGGTCGGCCCGGTCCTGCAGGCGGCTGCGGCACAGCAGCGGCCAGGCCAGGGTCGCGTCCCAGGGCGCGATGGCCTCGTAGACCTTGTGCATCTGCTGGCCGCGCAGCAGGCCGTGGTAGGCATCGCGGCTGGATGGCTGCGCGCTGAACAGCATCACGCCGGCGGTCTCGCGGTCCAGCCGGTGCAGCGGCACCAGGTCGGCCCGGCCCAGCAGCTGGCGCAGCCGCACCAGCACGGTCTCGTGCAGGTGGCGCCCGCCCGGCGTGACCGGCAGGAAATGCGGCTTGTCCAGCACCACCAGATGGGCGTCCTGGTGCAGCAACTCGATCTCGAAGGGCACGCGCGGCTCGGGCGGCGGGCTGCGCCAGTACCACAGCAGGCTGCCGACGGGGCAGGGCGCCGCTGCCGGCAGCGGGTGGCCCTGGACATCCAGCACCTCGCCCCGGTCCAGGCGCGCCGGCCAGCTGGCCGCCACCGCTGGAAAGCGGGCTTGCAGAAAAGCCAGCACGGTCGGCCAGGGGCCGGCGGGCACCGCCACCCGGCTGGCGCTGACGCCGTTGCGCAAGGCCGGTGTCCAGAGGGGCGCGGGGCGTGCCAAGGGTTTGCGGGTCTCGGGGGTCGGGTGTGCGGCGGCCGGCTCAGGGGCCCGGCCGGTCCAGGCGCCGGGCCCTTTGCAGGCGCCAGGCCTCATCGGGGTGCTGGGGGTCGAACACCTGCTCGGCCCGGGTGCCGGTGGGCTGGAGCCGGCTGTCCAGCGCGATGCGCCGGTCGAAGACGAAGCATTCGCCCTGCCACAGCGTATCGGTCGCGCCGGCCTGCTGCAGATAGCCCAGGATGCCGCCGTCCAGCTGCCAGACCGCCAAGCCCAGGCTGCGCATCCAGGGCGCGGTCTTGTCGCAGCGGATGCCGCCGGTGCAGTACATCGCCACGGGCCGGCCGGCCGCGCGCCAGGCCGGCGCGGCGGCCAGCACAAAGGCGCTGAAGTCGCGGAAGTTGTGTACCTGCGGGTCGAGCGCGCCCTTGAAATGGCCCAGGCGGAATTCGAAGTGGTTGCGGTTGTCCAGCAGCACCAGTTCCGGGCGGGTCAGCAGGGCCTGCCAGGCTTGAGGTCCCAGGTGGCTGGCGTCCGGCCCCGGGCTGGCCTGAGCCTGAGCCTGGGCCAGCGCGGCGTCAGCGTCGACCGCCAGCGGGGGCAGGCCCAGCGCCACGGCCTCGGGCTTGACCACCACCTTCAGCCGGCCGAAGGGCGCACTGCCGCAGGCGCTGCGCTTGAAGGCCATGCCCTGCAGTGCGCCGCCCAGCAGTGCCGGTTGCTGCAGCGCGGCTTCAAAGGCTTCGATCGCGGCCGGGCTGCCGGCCACGGCGCCGCTCAGGCCCTCGGGCGCCACCACGATGCTGCCCAGCAAGCCAGCGGCCAGCGCTGGCAATTGCTGCGCCAGCGCGGCCGGGTCGACCAACGGCGTCAAGCGGTAGAAGGCGCTGTGCAGCAGGGCCGCGTCAGCGCGCGCAGCAGCGGCGGAAGGTGACATCCGGTGATTTTGACCCGCCAGGCCGGGCAAGCGACCCGCCAGCCGATCGACTCATGGGCACAACGGCACAACGGCCCAAGGGCCCAACGGCCGACCCGGCGCCGACCTTACTGGCTGCGGGTGGCCGACTGCAGCACGATGTCGACCGCCGGCACGTCGGCAAAGCTGCCGACCCGCCGGGTGACCACGTTGTTCATCGCGTCCAGCACCG
>JANNZD010000066.1:0-14686 GCA_031410435.1 Betaproteobacteria bacterium
GACCGGCCTGAAAGAGGCACCGCGCCGCGACACGCCCGATCAGCCGCTGAAGAACACCAGCAACACCGATGTCAAGTTCCATGCCGGCAGGCTGATCACCATGTGGTATCGCTCGGGCCTGCCTTACGCGGTAGACCCTTACACGCTGGCACCGCTGGGCCCGGCCGATTTTGGCGGCGCCATCAGCCGCCTGTCGGCCCACTCGCGCCCTGATGAGCACACCGGCGAGCTGATCTTCTTCGATTACGACACGAAGCCGCCCTATATGCGCTACGGCGTGATCGGCGCCGACCGGCGACTCAAGCACCAGATCGAGATCCCGCGGCCCGGGCCGCGGCTGCCGCACGACATGGCGGTGACCGAGCATTATTCGATCCTGCATGACTTCCCGCTGCTGCTGGACGACGACGCACTGGCCGTGGGTCGCTACAAGCTGCGTTTCCATCCTGACAAGCCGACCCGTTTCGCGGTGCTGCCGCGCCAGGGCAGCGTCGAGCAAATCCGCTGGTTCGAGGCCAAGCCCAACTACATGCTGCATGTGGTCAACGCCTGGGAAGAGAACGGCCCGGCCGGCGAAGAGATCGTGATGGTGGGCACGCCCTACCGCCTGCACGAAACCGACGACGGCCGCATCGACGCCCGCAAGCTGGAGCGCACCATCCACTACCGCCAGCGCGATTTCGTGCTCTACCAGTGGCGCTTCAACCTGCGCACCGGCCAGACCACCGAGGGTGTGATCGACGATGTGCTGAACGCCGAGTTCCCGGTGATCAACTCGGCCTACCAGGGGCGGCCCAGCCAGCACTCCTACCACATCGTCTTTCCGCCCGGCGGGCGCGAGGAGGTGCGCTTCACCGGCCTGGCCAAGATCAACCACCGCACCGGCGCCTGGCAGGCCTGGAGCGAGGGGCCGCATGCCTTCTACAACGAGCCCGGCTTTGCGCCGCGCGACGGCGCCACGGCCGAGGACGACGGCTATCTGGTCACCATCGCCTGGAACCCGGCCGAGCAGCGCTCGGAGGTGCAGGTGTTTGATGCCAGTGGCAGCAATTTCGCCCGAGGCCCGATCTGCCGGGTGCCACTGCCGCGCCGGGTGCCCAACGGCTTCCATGCCACCTTCGTCAGCCAGGCCGTGCTTGAGCGCTGGCGCTGAGACGTCGCCATGATCCTGGCCAAACCCGAACACATCGCCCACTACAGCGCCCAGGGCTGGTGGGGCACGCAGACGCTGGACACGCAGTTCCGCGCGGTGGCGGCGCGCCACCCGCAGCGCGAGGCGGTGGTGGACCCGTCCAATCGCCAACAGCTCACCGACGGCGCGCCGCGCCGCCTGAGCTATGCCGCGCTGGCCAGCGAGGTGGCGCAGATGGCCGCCGTGCTGCATGCCCAGGGCCTGCGCGCTGACGACATCGTCATCGTGCAGCTGGTCAATTCGGTCGAGCAGTACAGCGTCTACCTGGCCTGCCTGCGGCTGGGGCTGATCGTCTCTCCCGTGCCGGTGCAGTACCGCGAGTTCGAGCTGCAGCACATCCTGGGCCTGACCGGTGCGCGGGCAGTGATCACGGCCAGCCGGGTGGGCAAGTTCGCGGCCGCAGCGATGTGGTGTGAACTGGCCGCCCAACAGCCCGACGGTCTGCAGGTGCTGTGCTTCGGCCATGAAGTGCCGGCCGGCGCGCTGGCGCTGGATGCCGCGCTGGCCGGCCCGCTGGACGGGGCCGCCGCCGAGGAAGCCGCCAGCGCCGCCGACATCACCGCCAACCACATCGCCACGCTGTGCTGGACATCGGGCACCGAAGCCAGCCCCAAAGGCGTGCCGCGCAGCCACAACGAGTGGTCGGTGATTGCGCCGTCGATCATCGAGGCGGCCGATCTGCAGCCCGGGGCGCGGCTGTTGAACCCCTTCCCGCTGGTCAACATGGCCGGCTGGTCCACCTGCATTGCCGCCTGGCTGGCGCTGGAAGGCACGGTGGTGCAGCACCACCCTTTCGACCTGGCCGTCTTCCTGCAGCAGTTGCGTGACGAGCGCATCGACTACACCGTGGCGCCGCCGGCGATTTTGAACCTGCTGCTGCAGCAGCCGCAGCTGCTGGCCGGCATCGATTTCCAGCGCCTGTCGCGCATCGGCTCGGGCTCGGCGCCCTTGTCGGCCTGGATGGTGGCCGGCTGGGCCGAGCGCGGCGTGCAGATCGTCAACTACTTCGGCAGCAACGAGGGCGCGGCGCTGACCGGATCACCCCGCGACATCCCCGACCCGGCACTGCGGGCCCAGTACTTTGCGCGCGGTGGGGTGGGGCAGGCGCATTCGGTGATCTCTACCGCGGCCAAGATTCGCAGCCGGCTGGTGGACCCGGAAACCGAGGTGGAGATCACCCGCCCCGGCCTGCCCGGCGAATTGCGCGTGAGCGGGCCGACGATCTTTGCCGGCTACTTCCGCGCGCCCGAGTTGACGGCCAAAGCCTTTGACGCCCAGGGCGGCTACCGCACCGGCGACCTGTTCGAGATCGCCGGCGACCAGGGCCAGTTCTACCGCTATGTGGGCCGCTGCAAGGACATCGTCGTGCGCGGCGGCCAGAAGATCTCGGCGCTGGAGGTGGAGACCCTGCTGATGGCCTGCCCCGGCGTGGCCGACGTGGCGGTGGTGGGCCAGCCGGATGCGCTGCTGGGTGAGCGCCTGTGCGCCTGCGTGGTGGCCGCGCCCGGCAGCACGCCCACGCTGGCGCAACTGGTGGATTACCTGCGCAGCCAGCGCCAGGTGGCGCTGTACAAACTGCCCGAGCACCTGCTGCTGCTGCCGGCCTTGCCGCGCAACCCGGTGGGCAAGGTGCAGAAGCGCGATTTGCGTGATTTGCTGGTGCAGGGTTCGATGCTGTGAGCAACTTGAGAAAGCCGATGGATTTGCCGCTGTGGCTAGGCGCAAACCGCAGACATGCCCAGTGGCATGGCGAGGATTTGCAACGACGCCACAGGGGCAAAGACGCGGCTTTCTGTTGCGAACAGCGTCGAACCCTGCACTAGAGGCCCAGGCCAAATGAACCCACCCGTGCTGCTGCTGATCCCCGGCCTGCTCAACACCCCGGCGGTGTTTGATCGGCTGCGCGCTCCACTGGGCTCGGCCGTCGATCTGCGCATCGCCACGGTGCACACCCAGGCCAGCCTGGCCGCGATGGCGGCCGACGCCTGGGCGCAGCTGTCCGATGTGCCGGCGCAGCGGCCGCTGGTGATAGCCGGCTTCTCGATGGGCGGCTATGTGGCCTGGCAGATGCTGGCCGATGCCCCACGCGTAGTGCAGGGCCTGGCGCTGATCAACACCTCGGCGCGGGCCGACACGCCGGAAAGCCTCGCCAACCGCGACAAGGCCATCGCCGCGATGGCCTCGGACTTTGGCAAGTTCGTCGATGGCCTGTGCCGCTTTGCGCTCACCTCCGCCGGCCATGCCGATGCGGCGCTGTTGGCCGAGGTCAAGGCCATCATGCACAGCGTGGGCCCGGTGGCGGCCACCGCCCAGACCCGGGCGCTGATGCGGCGGCCCGACCGCCGGCCTGGGCTGCCCGCGCTGCGCCTGGCCTGCCAGGTGGTGGGTGGCGCCGACGACGCGATCACGCTGCCGGCCTGGTCGCAGGAGATGGCCGATCTGATCCCCGGCGCCCGGCTGACCCTGCTACCCGGCATGGGCCACATGCTGCCGTTGGAGCGCCCGGTCGAGCTGGCCGCCGCGCTGCACGATCTGCTGCAGCGGGTTCAGACCGCCGCCCCCACTGACCCCATTGCCTGACTGGACCCACCCCCGATGAAATCACGCCGTTTGCTGTCGCTAGCCGCCCTTCTACTGGGGCTGGCAGCCACTGCCACCGCCCAGACCTTTCCCGACAAGCCGGTGCGGGTGATCGTGCCCTTTGCCGCCGGCAACACGCTCGACACGTCGCTGCGCCAGGTGGCCGAGGTCTTCCAGCGCAACACCGGCCAGGGCCTCATCATCGACAGCAAGCCCGGCGGCGCCGGGGTGATCGCCGCGCAGGCCGGCGCGGCCGCCGCGCCCGATGGCTACACCCTGCTGCTGGGCAACACCAGCATGCTGACGATCAACCCGCACACCTTCAGCAAGCTGCCCTACGACGCCGACAAGAGCTTCAAGCCGGTGACCAACTTCCTGGGTGCGTCGCTGGTGTTCGTGGTGAATGCCGCCAATGTGCCGGCCACCACGCTGGCCGAGTTCATCGCCTGGGCCAAGCCGCAGGGCAACAAGGTGTCGTTCGCGTCCTTCACGGCCGGCAACTCGTCGCACTTTGCCGGCGTGATCCTCAACCGGCGGGCCGGGCTGGACATGGTGCATGTGCCCTTCAACGGCACGCCGCCCGCCGTGCAGAACCTGGTGGGCGGCCAGGTGCATGGCGCCTTTCTCACCACGCTGGCCGTCAAGCCCCATGTAGACAGCGGCAAGCTGCGGGTGCTGGCCGTCAGCAGCCCGCAGCGCTCGCCGCTGTTCCCCCAGGCGCCCACCTTCACCGAATTGGGCTACCCCGAGCTGGAGATCTACATCTGGTCGTCGCTGGTGGTGCCGGCCGGCACGCCCGATGCGCTGGTGGCGCGGCTGAATGCCGAGTTCGTCAAGGCGCTCGGCAGCGCCGAGATCCGCGACAAATGGCGGGCGGTGGACTTCGAGACCCTGCCCACCACGCCCGACGAAGCCGGCCGCTTTCAGCGCGCTGAATCCAAACGCTGGGCCGAGGCCGTGAAACTGTCGGGCTTCAAGGCCAGCGAATGAACGCGAAGCCGGTGCCGCATTTCAAGCTCAGGTTGCCGCTGTTCGCGGCGCCGATGTTCCTGATCTCCGGGCCCGAGCTGGTGATTGCCGCCTGCAAGGCCGGCATCGTCGGCGCCTTTCCCACGCCCAATGCGCGGCCGATCGCCGTGCTGGACGCCTGGATGCGGCAGATCACCGACGGCCTGGCACGGGCCCGCGACGAGCAGCCGGCCCACACCATCGCGCCCTGGTGCGCCAACCTGGTGACGCACAGCAGCAACCAGCGCCTGCCCGAGGATCTGGCGTTGCTGGCCAAGTACCAGCCGCCGCTGGTGGTCACTGCCCTGGGCAGCCTCAAGCCGGCCATAGCGGTGGTGCAGGGCTATGGCGGCCAGGTGTTGGCCGACGTCACCACCCTCGCGCTGGCCCGCAAGGCGGTGCAGGCCGGCGCTGACGGCCTGGCCTGCATCTGCGCCGGCGCCGGCGGCCACACCGGCCAGATCAACCCCTTTGCCTTTGTCAGCGCGGTGCGTGAATTCTTTGCCGGCCCGGTGGTTATCGGCGGCGGCATCAGCGATGGCTGGGGCCTGGCCGGCGCCATCGCGGCCGGTGCCGACTATGTCTACATGGGCACCCGCTTCATCGCCACCACCGAGAGCCTGGCCCAGCCGGCCTACAAGCAGATGCTGGTCGACAGCACGCTGGAGGACCTGATCATCAGCGCCGGCCTCACCGGCACGCCGGCGAGCTGGCTCAAACCCTCACTGCGCGCCAACGGGCTGGACCCGGACGCCCTGCCCACCGCGCCCGAGCGCAACTACAACAGCCAGCAGGACCTGGCCAGCAAGCGCTGGATGGATGTGTGGGCAGCTGGCCAAGGGGTGGGTGCGGTGCAGGCCATCGAGCCGATTGCGGCGGTGGTGGCCCGCATCGAGGCTGAATTCAACACTGCCCGCGCGCGCCTGGCCAGCTGGCCTGCTGTGACCGTTTGAGCCTATCGACCGTATCGGAGACCCCATGAACGCCCCCATCCGTGCCGACGACCTGCAACCCTTTGGTGAGGACTACGGCCCCTTGCTCACCGGCCCCTTTGCGCCGGTCTTCGACGAGACCACGGCCACTGACTTGCCCTTGATCAGCGGCGCCATCCCCGCTGACCTGAACGGCGTCTACATGCGCGCCGGCCCCAACCCGCGCTTCGCACCCCAGGGCCGCTACCACCCCTTCGACGGCGACGGCATGGTGCATGCTGCGCAGTTCAAGGCCGGCCGGCTCACCTACCGCAACCGCTGGCTGCGCACCGACGCCTTTGTCGAGGAGGACAAAGCCGGCCAGGCCACCTTCCACGGCATCCGCGAGACGCTGAAAGGCCGCCCCGACAAGCGCCTGAAGGACAGCGGCAACACCGACCTAGTGGGCCATGGCGGCAAGGCGCTGGCCCTCTGGTACATGGCCGGCGAGGCCTGGGAGTTCGACCCCATCAGCCTGCAGACCCTGGGCAAGTCAAAGGCCATCCAGGCCAGCGGCGGCGCGATCTCGGCGCATGCCAAGGTCGATGAGGTCAGCGGCGAGATGATGTTCTTCGACTACGGCATCGACGCGCCCTACATGCACTACGGCGTGGTGGGGGCCGACGGGCAGCTCCAACACCATGTGCCGATCGCGCTGCCCGGCCCGCGCCTGCCGCATGACATGGCGATCACCCAGCACTACACGGTGCTGCACGACCTGCCGCTGTTCCACAACGCAGACGCGCTGAAGCTGGGCCGCCACAAGATCGAGTTCCATCCCGAGATGAGCACGCGCCTGGGCGTATTGCCGCGCTTCGGTGCGGGTGAATCCATACGCTGGTTCGACTTCACGCCCTGCTTTCTCTACCACGTGGTCAATGCCTGGGAGGATGGCGACTGGGTGGTGATGGTGGGCTGCCGCTACATGCCGGCCCGCAGCGCCAGCGGCCAGATCGACGCGCCGCGCACCGCCCGCGATGTGGCCGAGTTGGTGCAGCGCGCCCGGTTGTGGCGCTGGCGCATGAACCTAAAGACCGGCGCATGCGATGAGCAGGCGCTGGACGCCGGGCGCAATGTGGAATTCCCCACCTGCAACGGCGCGCTCACCGGCCGCCGCACCCGCTATGGCTACCTGTGCGACCAGCGCGAGGATGTGGTGCTGCAATGGCCCGGCATCCGCAAATACGACCTCGACAGCGGCGAAATGCTGTCGGCCTGGAGCGAGGACCCCGAGCACAGCTGGTACAGCGAGCCCTGGTTCGCGGCGGCCGAAGCGGCGCAGTCTGAGGACCATGGCTACCTGATCGCTTTCCAGTGGAACGCCCGCTTGCAGCGCCAGACCCTGGACATTTTCGACGCGCGCAATCTGGGCCGTGGCCCGGTGGCCCAGGTGGCGGTGCCGCGCCACATCCCCACCGGCTTCCACGGCTGCTGGATCGCTGCGAATCGAATCTCAAACTGGAGCGCCGCATGAGCAAAAACCCAACCTTCATTCTGGGCGGCCACCAGACCGACTTTGCCAAGGTCTGGTCGCGCCAGGGCCAGGACATCTCCGACATGGTGCGCGAGTCGGCGCTGGGTGCGCTGGACGCCGCGCAGGTCGATACCAGCGCGGTGCAAAGCATCCATGTCGGCAATGCCTTTGGCGAACTGCAACGCCAGCAGGCGCACCTGGGGGCTATGGTGGCCCAGGTGCTGCCTGAACTGTGGGGCGTGCCGGCGATGCGCCACGAGGGCGCCTGCGCGTCGGCGTCGCTGGCGGTGCTCACGGCCATGGCCGAGATCGAGGCCGGCCGCTATGACTGCGTGCTGGTGGTGGGCGCCGAAGAGTTCAAGAACCTGCCGGGCGACATCGCGTCGCAGAACCAGAACGCCGCTGCCTGGCAGGGCCATGAGGACATCGATTGCCGCTTCATGTGGCCGGCCGCCTTCGGCCTGCTGGCGGCCGAGTACGGGCAGCGCTACGGCCTGGACCGCCGCCACCTGAACCGCATCGCCGAACTCAACTACGCCAACGCCAAACGCAACCCGCTGGCGCAGACCCGCAAGTGGGCTTTTGATGCGCTGGCCTTCACCGACGATGACGAGGCCAACCCGGTGATCGAGCCCGGCACAAGGCGGCAGGACTGCGGCCAGATCACCGACGGTGCCTGCAGCCTGCTGCTGGCCTCACCCGCCTTTGCCGCCGACCATGCGCGCCGCACGGGCGTGGCGCTGCCAGCCCTGCCCCGCATCACCGGCTGGGGTCACCGCAATGCCGGCCTGCGGCTGAAGGACAAGTTCGCGCGCAGCCGTGACCAGGCGCTGGTGTTCCCCCATGTGCGCGAGGCCATCGCCGCCGCCTGGCAGCGCGCCGGCGTGGCGGGGGTGGACGCCGTTGACGGCATCGAGACGCATGACTGCTTCACCATCACCGAGTACATGGCCATCGACCATTTCGGCCTCACCGCCCCCGGCCAGAGCTGGCAGGCGGTGGAGGACGGCCGCATCGAGCCCGGTGGCGCCTGCCCGATCAATATGAGCGGTGGCCTGATCGGCGCTGGCCACCCGGTGGGCGCCACCGGTGCCCGCATGCTGTGGGACGCCGCATTGCAGGTCAGCGGCCGGGCCGGCGCCTGCCAGATCGAGGGTGCGCGGCGGCTGCAGACGCTCAACATCGGCGGCAGCTGCGCCACCGTGGTGAGCTTTGTGGTGGAGGGAGCGGGCCGGGTGGGCGGGGTCTGAAGCGCGGCTCGAGCTGCAGGACGAGGCTGTCCGACTTGGGCTGGTTGCAGATGATTGGAGGCTGGCGCGGTTGCGGGGGTTGACGGTTGCTGAACGGCCATCAGCGGGTATTCGGTAGCGGCCGCTTTGGGGTCGTCTGACCTGAGGCGGCTTGCGGTGAATCCGTGAACGTCCTGCCGATGGAGCACTGCCCGAACTGCGGCGGTGAGCTGAAGATTATTGTGGCGATCCTGGAGCAACCGGTGATCGAGAAGATCCTCACGCACCTGGGATTTCAGGCCCGGGCGCTGCCAGGAGCTTCAAGCGGCCTGACGTCGCCCAACCCCGACCGTTCAGGCGACCCGGCGACGCGGGCCGCTGGAGTCGGCTACGTCCGAGGGTTCTCGGGATCATTCCTGGCGGGCGCTGACGACGGCCACGCAGGCGCGCAACGACATCAGCGCTGCATCACCGCTGTAGATTGAGCAGCAGGCGCACCAACTTGGCTCGGCTCCTCACGCCGGTCTTTTCGTAGACATGCCTGAGATGGGTTTTCACGGTGTTCACCCCCACCGACAGGCCTTCGGCAATCCGCTCGATCGAGTGCGAAGCAGTGGCGGCGACGGCCACCCGCGCCTCTGCGCGCGTCAACCCATAACTCAGGCACAGAAGCTCCGGCGCCAGGTCCAAGGGACCCTTGGCGTCGGTAAGGAAGGCAATTACATCGGGGACCTGCCCGTCGGCACTGAAGCCAGAGCCGGGGCTGACACGGGACAGTTGAATCGCCCACTCGCGCCCCGGCAGGGATGTCGGCACCTTGATGACAGAGGAGAAGTGCTGGACGGCGCCCTCTTCATTGGCCGTTGACAGCGCCCGCGCCAGGGCCCGGTTCACCGCAGGCTGTTTGGCGACCAGCTTGCCCATGCCCCGGCGTGTCGGCTCGCGTACGAGCGTGACTTCGTCGGTGTCGGTGAGGCAAGTGCTTCTTGATGAATAGTTCCTGTGCAATCCCCGTCGAGTAAACGTACTGGTCAGCGGTCTGGCAGATGTGCAGGTTCAGCTCCCTGACGATGGCCCTATCGGTCAACTTCGCGATGTTGTCCCACGTCTCGCGCGGCTTGACCGCGAAAAACGCCATCTGCGAGGCAATGGGCAACGCGACGATGAATCCTTTGTCCAACGTGCCGACGTAGATCAACGGGCTATCGGACATGAGCAGATCGTGGGGCGCGGTCGAAAGGCGTCGGGTGGCCGAAGTGCAACCGTTGAGATGCGGCAGGTTCAGCTTCTGCGAGAACACCAACTCCGGCAATGCCTGCGCGGCCAAGTCTTCTAACTGGTCGGGGTGGTGCTTCTCGATCCAGGCGCGCAGCGTCGGAGCAGGATCGTCGCCACGCACCGCCTGATACTCGTCTGGGGTTTCGTCGAGCCCGGCACCAAGAATCGCCCGGCCGCGTGCGCGCATGTGGAGCATCATCGACTGGCCGCGCAGCATCAACGAAACTAGGAATGCTGACCAAGTCTGCTTGTCTTCGTCGTTGAGCGATCGCACGCCGGTCTCCAGGATCTCCTTGTGCACCACTGCGGCGGGGTCGTCTACCTTCGGGCCCAGGAAATCACGCTCGGCGCGCACGTCGGGTGCCGCCTTCGACCGCTGCATCGAATAGATGTGCCTGGCCTTGGCAACGCTCTTCGCCTTGAAGCGCGAACTTCGAAGCTTGCCGTCGGCCCAGCGAAATGCGCTGAGCCTCTCGTCGGCGCCGCGATGCCAATGCTTCAGCAGGAACTGGGGAACGATGTGTTGGTCAGCATGGCCGGACATGCATTGATGGTAGTCATTCGCGTCCTCTGTGACTGCTTTGAGTCAGTCGACTTGACTTGGCGAACAGCGGGAGTGGGCAGGTCTCCACCATTCGCGAACTGGACTCGACGGCGGCGAACTGACGCTCAAGATGAGCGCCATCGCAGCTGCTGCCTGCTGAACGAAGTCTCGGCCAGTCTGCTCATTCACGAGTACCCGCGCTGGAGAGTGATACGAACGCGCTTCGGTGCTCTCGTGTCTAAATCATCTCACCCGCGAAGATGAATAATCGACGGTCACATCGCAAGAGCAATGCGGGCCGCCTCCTCGTCACGCAAAACTGCACCTTCCCGCATCAAGCCCTCAAGATCATCTTTCGGCAAGGCCGCCTTGAGCGTCATCAGCAACGTGTCGCGAACCCGCTGCTCGTTGACTTCGCGCTTGGCGCCACATTGAGTGCGCAACAATTCGACGCAGCCAAGCGCCCGTGCGGAGTCGGCTATGCGTCCCAACTTGAACGCCAGCATCGCAAAGTGATCGAGAAAGAGCACCAAGTCACCTTCTTGTTGAAGCAGCTGTGAGGCCTCTCGCGCTATTGGCAACGCTTCGTCGAGTTGCTCATTCTGGGTGAGCGCCGCGCTCAACATGGCCAGCGTATAACTGATTCCTGCACCCAGGATTGAACGACCACGCCGCGCTAACGCCAACGCTTCACGAAGACCGCGAATTGCCTCTGCGCAATCACCCACGGCCAGCGTTGCGTTGGCCAAGTTTGTCAACGATATGGCGACATTCTCCGGATCACCGGTCTCCCGGTCCGCGCGCAAGACGGCTTCGAAAGTCGCCCTTGATTCATCCCAACGGTTTGATGCTCCAAAAAACGTAGCGCGCGCTTGCAGTAAGCCTGCTCGCAGGTGACGGGGCCAGGACTCATCGATCAGTTGCTCGGCTTCACGAAGCAGGCGTTCGGCTGCGTCAATGTCGCCCACTCTGGAAAGATATGCCCCCAGTTCACACAGTGCCCTACCGAGTCCGCGCTGATCGCCAATTGCGCGATACAGCTCGACAGCCCGCTCATAGGTCCATCGGACCGTTGCGTTGAATAGTGGAAACGCGAGGTTCGCGTAGCCCAACTGCAAACGCGCTTCTAAAGAAGGCGGGGTTGCGCTATCGACACGAGCGATTGCGTGCGTGCAGCGGCGTACACCTTCAGGGCGAAGACCGGCCCAATCCCAGAACGATGCCGAGGCAGCGGTCAGCGCGAGCAGAATCTCGGCGTCGCCGTCGGCTCGCGCTGCCCAATCCAACGCTGATCTGAGATTGTCGACATCCAGCAGTTGGTGTCCGTGCCGTTCGGAGGCAGATAACTCCGCCTGCTGTCCATGAGAAACCTCGAACATTGCCAACACGGCCCGCGCATGGCGCAGCTGCCAGGCACTGGTTTCCCCGGCCTCAAGGAGCCTCTCAAGTGCGTACGCACGTGTACTTTCCAGCAATCGGTAGCGTGGCGGATCTCGGACCTCGGCGACGACTAGGGACTTGTCAACAAGCGAGCCGAGGTGGTTCAGGACTGCCCATTCATCGAACTGATCAGCGGCCAGAACTTCCTGGGCCGCTTGCATACTGAAGCTGCCGGCGAAGACGCCGAGGCGGCGGAAGACGAGGCGCTCCTCGACGGTCAGCAGCCCGTGACTCCAGTCAAGTGTCTCGTGCAGGGTCTGGTGGCGGCGATCAGCCAGCCGCGCCCCGCCGGTCAGCACACGAAAGCGCTCATTCAACCTGTTGCGCACCCCCGAAACGCCAAGCAGCGGCACCCGCGTCGCTGCCAGCTCGATGGCGAGCGCAAGCCCATCCAGTTGTCGGCAGATCTCCACGGCGTCTGCTACGTTCTGTTTGGTGAGTGCGAATGTGGGCTGCAATGCGCCGACTCGAGCGACGAACAGCGCGACTGCACCAGAATTCCCTGCTGCAGCCAGGTCGAGGGTCGAAGGTACAGCTAACGTAGATGCCCTATAAAGGTGCTCTCCGTCGACCTTTAGCGACTCTTGGCTGGTGGCTAACACCTTAACCCTTGCGGTGCCCTTGACAACGGCGTCGACGAGCAGGCTGGCGGCTTCCACAACGTGCTCGCAGTTGTCGAGTACGAGGAGCAGCGCACGATTGCGCAGTAAATCGACTACTTCGTCCTGCGCGCTCTTGTGCCCGGAAAGGGTGACGCCCAGCGCTTGCGCGACTGCGCCAGACACCAGGGCCGGATCGGCTATCGGCGCAAGGGGGACCATCCAGACACCATCAGCGAATACGGCGCGCAACGTATGCGCAACCGCTTGAGCGAGCCTGGTCTTGCCGATCCCGCCAGCACCGACGACGCTGACAAGGCGGTGCGAATCGACCAACGCTTTCAGCGCAGCGACATCATCGTCCCGGCCGTAGAGATCCGGCCGTACTTCGGTCAGATTCAGCGCAACGAGTTCGCGGTCTCGCTGGCCTGCAAATTTGCAGTCGCAGACTCGCCGCGCAGGCAGTGACGCATTCGGTAGGCGCGCACAGGGTGCGCGATGTTCTTTACCGTTTGATCACCGATGTCTTCGAAGATGCCTTCCACACGCCGCGCCACCATGCTGTGCACGGCTTGCGACACGACTGATGCACCGGGCAGGGCCAAGCCCTCCAGCCGCGCGGCGATGTTGACACCGTCGCCGTACACCGTGCCATCGGCTTTCTCAATCACGTCTCCGGCGTGAATGCCGATGCGAAAACGCAGTCGACGCTCTTCGGGCAGCTCAGCGTCGGACTCGGAGAGTTCGCGCTGTACCGTTAGGGCACAGTTGACGGCTCCACTGGCGGTCTCAAAGACTGACAACACCGAGTCCCCGGCCATGTCGATGACGCGACCATTTTGGGCGGCTACTTGTTCCCTGAACACGGCGCGCGCGGCATCTAGCGCCACAACGGTGGCTCGGTCGTCAATCGACATGAGACGCGAATAGCCGGCGGCATCTGCCGCCAACACGGCCAGCAGGCGGCTGCGCAGGTCGGGCGAATCCATGCCTGCATTCTGGCGGATAGTCAGCCTCACATTTGGAGCGCGGGACACTGAGAATCTGGCGCACCGAGTGGCCGCTTCAGGGACGGTCAGTCGAAGTTTCGTGCGTCTGCTTTGGGTCGTCATCCGCCGGCACCGACCGCAAGGCAAGTCGACCTTCAGCCGCCGCCTTCGAGCCCGAACGCGACGCAGGGCACGCAGGGGCCGGTCATCGATTGCCTTCACACTGCGTCGTTGAGCTTCCAATCGTAGTCAAGAAAGCCCACCGGCACCCCGCCGGCCTTGAGCTTCTCGCGGTCGGCCGGCGCATCGGCCAGCAGATCGGCGTGCCGGCCCAGAAAACTGGCCAGTGACGCGATGCCGCGGTGGCCCTGCTTGAAATCATCGCCATACCAGTCGAAGATCTTCGAGACCTCCAGCTTGCCGCTGGCTGGGTTGTAGCGGTTGCGGCTGCGGTCGCCCAGGAAGCGCCGGGTCTGCTCGTCGAGTTGCGCGTCCAGCCGGTCGGCCACGAAGGCCTCTTCGCGCAGCATCGGGCAGCCGACGGACGCGCAATTGACGGCAAAGTGGATGCGCGGGTCGTCATAGCGGCCGCGCGCGCGCAGGGTCTCGTGCTCGATGCCGTCGAGTGACATCATGCCGCCCAGCAGCGGGATGAACTTGGGCTTCCAGGGGTTGCTGATCAGGCTGCCCAGGTCCTTGATCGACGCCAGCTTGGGGTAGCGGGTGAGGATCAGCTCTACCGTGTAGGCGTTGTAGGCATTGATCAAAAAGGCCATGCGCTGGGCCGGGGCCCAGGCGTCGAAGGTGGCCGCCGGCACCGCCGACAGGCTGGCGGCATAGGCGCGCAGTGCCGCCTGGTCCTGCGCCATGCCGGCATAGCGCAGCGCGCTGGCCTTGCCGCCGTCGATCAGCTTGACATGCTTCTTCAGCAACACCGTCCAGGCCGCGTGGCTGTGGTCGAAGCCGGCCTGGGCGCGGGCGGGCAGGCTGCCGGCCAGCGCCAGTGCGGCGCCAGCGCCCAGCAGGCTGCGGCGGCGCAGCAGGCCGGTGGGTTGCAATACGGTCATGAGCGCTCCCAGTCGTGGTACTTCTTCACCCAGGCCAGCAGGGCTTGCGGCGCATGGGCGCGCTTCCAGTCGCCGGCCGCGTATTTGTTGGCCTCGGCCAGCGTGGGGTAGGTGTGGATGGTGCCCAGGATCTTGTTCAGGCCCAGGCCATGCTTCATGGCCAGCACGTACTCGGCCAGCAAGTCGCCGGCATGTGTGCCGACGATGGTCACGCCCAGAATCTTGTCCTTGCCGGGCACGGTGAGCACCTTGACATAGCCCTGCGCCGTGCCGTCGGCAATGGCGCGGTCGAGGTCGTCGATGCCGTAGCGGGTC
>JANNZD010000067.1:0-5773 GCA_031410435.1 Betaproteobacteria bacterium
CGGCTTCGGCCTGAACCTGACCATGGCCGACTACGTGATCATTGCCGACCCCTGGTGGAACCCGGCCGCCGAAGACCAGGCCAGCGGCCGCGCCCACCGCATCGGCCAGCAGCGGCCGGTCACGGTCTACCGGCTGGTGACCCAGGGCTCGATCGAAGACCGCATCGTCAAGCTGCACCACAGCAAGCGGGCGCTGGCCGAGGGGGTGCTGGCCGGGCAGGACAGTGGCGGCGGTGCGGTACTGGGTGCGGCGGACATGCTGGCGTTGTTGCGCGGGGATGGCACTGACGGCGACGATACGCCGGCTTGATCAACCCAAGTTCAACCCCGGTTCAATCCCGGAAGGGGTTCTCGATCACCAGTGATTCCACCCGTTGGCCATGCTGCAGATCTTCACTGATCAAGCGGGTGCAGCCCGCCTCCAGCGCGGCGGCGATGATCAGTGAATCGTAAAAACTGAACTGCCAAAGCCCTTGCAAGCCGAGTGCGCGGCTGTAAAGGCCGGCACTGGCATTCACCGCCTGCAGCGGCGCCAGCACGGTGTCCAGATAAGCCTGTGCCTGCGACAAGCTCAACGGTATCTGCGCCTTGCGGGTGACGGTGTTCAGGCACTCCTGCACCACTTGAAAGCTGATGCAGCCGTCACCGCTGATCAAGGCCTGGCGCACGATGCGCTCAGCGATCACCTGCTTGCGCGCATCACGCGAATCGACCTGGTAGACGAAGACGTTGGTGTCGATGAAGCGCTCAGCGCTCATTCATCTCGTCCCGGCTCAGCTTGCGGCCCACCGTCACCGCACCGCGCAGCTCCACCATCAAGGTGTCGAATTGCTCAGCACGCTGATCGCGCCGGGCGTAGCCGGCCAGCCAGCGGCGGAACTGCTCATTGAGCGTGGTGCTCTCGGCCAAGGCACGTTCGCGCGCCGCTTCGATCAAGCTGCCATCGGCACTGAGGGTGATGTTTTTCATCCTGCACTCCAGTGCTGAAATTGTACACGGCTTCAGTGCACACGAAGCACGATGCGATGGCCTTCATCCCAGCGCCGCCACCACCTCGGCCGGCGCCTGCACCAGCTCGATCAACACCCCCTCGCCGCCCAGCGGGAACTGCTCATTGCCCTTGGGGTGGATGAAGGTGATGTCATGGCCCGCCGCGCCCTTGCGGATGCCGCCCGGCGCAAAACGCACGCCGTGGGCCGTCATCCAATCCACCGCCTTGGCCAGGTCGTCCACCCACAGGCCCACGTGGTTGAGCGGGGTGGTGTGCACCGCTGGTTTCTTGTCGGGGTCGATGGGCTGCATCAAATCCACCTCTACCGCAGTGGGGCCACTGCCCAGCGCGCAGATGTCCTCGTCGACATTCTCGCGTTCCGAGACAAAGGTGCTCTTGACCGTCAGGCCCAGCATGTCCACCCACAGACCTTTCAATCTGGCTTTGTCTGGCCCGCCAATGGCGATCTGCTGGATGCCGAGGATGCGGAAGGGTTTGGGGTCGTTCATGGCCAGGTCCTTCAGGCAAACGCGATGATGGGTTGGTCGACGGCCAGGCTTTCGCCCTTGGTCGCCAGCACGTCCTTGACCACCCCGTCCTGCACCGCAGTGAGGATGTTTTCCATCTTCATCGCCTCGATCACCGCCAGGCGCTCCCCGGCCTGCACCACCTGGCCGGGCTTGACCACCACATCCACCAGCAGGCCCGGCATCGGCGACAGCAGGAACTTGCTCATGTCGGCGGGCGCCTTGAAGGGCATCACCCGCAGCAGGTCGGCGGCACGGGCGATCATCACCTGGGCGTCGATCACCAGACCGTTGTGCGACACCCGGTACCACAGGCCCTGGCGCACGATCTGCGCGGTGAAGGGTTGGCCGTTGCAGCTGCCGGTGGCCCGGATGCTGCCAAAGGACCAGTCGGTGCTGATCGCATAGGGCGCCCGGCCCTCGACCTCGACCGTGAGCGTGGTCGGGCCACTGAGCTGCACCACCACCGGCACATGCCGGTGTGCGCCACCCGGGCGCTTGACCACCACCACGAACTGGCGGCCTATCTGCACCTCGTGCCCGGGCATCTGGCCGCTGATGCCGGCTGCACGCACCCGGTACAGGCGGTAGGCGGCAGCGGCCAGTGCCACCAGAAAATCGGGGTCGTCATGCGGCACGTCCTCGGCCCGGAAGCCCTGCGGGTAGTGTTCGGCGATGAAGCCGGTGTTGAAGTCGCCTGAGACAAACTTGGGATGCGCCAGCAGCGCACTCTGGAAGGGGATATTGCTGGAGACGCCGCGGATCACGAAGGCGTTCAGCGCCTCGCGCATCTTGGCGATCGCATCCAGCCGGTCAACGCCGTGCACGATCAGCTTGGCGATCATCGAGTCATAGAACATCGGGATCTCGCCGCCCTCGACCACGCCGGTGTCCACCCGCACCCCACCGCCCTCGGGTACGGGCATCGACGCTTCCATGGTGGTGAGCGGCGGGGCAAAGCGCACCAGCCGCCCGGTCGACGGCAGAAAGCCACGGAAGGGGTCTTCGGCATTGATGCGGCATTCCATCGCCCAGCCCTGGCGCTTGACCTCGGCCTGGGTAAAGGCCAGCTTCTCGCCGGCTGCCACCCGGATCATCTGCTCCACCAAGTCCAGCCCGGTGATGGCCTCGGTCACCGGATGCTCCACCTGCAGCCGGGTGTTCATCTCCAGGAAGTAGAAACTCTGGTCCCGTCCGACCACGAACTCCACCGTGCCGGCCGACTGGTAGTTCACGGCCTTGGCCAGCGCCACCGCCTGCTCGCCCATCGCCTGGCGGGTGGCTGCGCTGATGAAGGGCGACGGCGCCTCCTCGATCACCTTCTGGTGGCGGCGCTGGATGCTGCATTCGCGCTCGTTCAGGTAGACGCAGTTGCCGAAGGCATCGCCCAGCACCTGGATCTCGATATGGCGCGGGCTCTCGACGAACTTCTCGATAAACACCCGGTCGTCACCAAAGCTGTTGCGGGCCTCGTTGCGGCAGGCGGTGAAGCCCTCGAAGGCTTCAGCCTCGTTGAAGGCCACCCGCAGGCCCTTGCCACCGCCGCCGGCGCTGGCCTTGATCATCACCGGGTAGCCGATGTCACGGGCGATCTGCACCGCGCGCTCGGCGCTCTCGATGGCCGCGTTCCAGCCCGGAATGGTGTTGACCTTGGCCTCGATGGCCAGCTTCTTGGACGCGATCTTGTCGCCCATCGCCGCGATGCTGTAGTGCTTGGGGCCGATGAAGCTGATGCCTTCTTCTTCCACCCGCCGGGCAAAGGCCTCGTTCTCGGACAGGAAGCCGTAGCCCGGGTGCAGCGCCTGCGCACCGGTGGCCTTGCAGGCAGCGATGATCTTGTCGGCCACCAGATAGCTCTCGCGCGACGCGGCCGCGCCGATGAAGACCGCCTCGTCGGCCAGGTCCACATGCAGCGCGTCGCGGTCGGCCTCGGAATACACCGCCACGGTGGCGATGCCCATCTTCTTGGCGGCCTTGATGACGCGGCAGGCGATCTCGCCACGGTTGGCGATCAGGATTTTTGTGAACATCAGTGGTCTCCTTGAAACAGTCTGTCCAGTTGTGCTGCCGTGGTGACCAGCAGCACCTGCTGCCATGCGTCCCGGCGATTGATTTCGAGACGGACGATTTGCGCACCGCCGCCTGCCGTCCGGCGCTTCCGGATCAGCGGGATGCGTCCAAACTGTCCGCCATGCCGCTCTGCGAAGCGCGCCAGCGCCCGCGCTTTGTCCACGTTGTCGTCGCGGCTCGGGTCATGCGGCTCCAGAATGTCGAAGTGGCGCTCGATGTCCAGATCTGACGCTTCCACGTCATGCGTGCCTTGGGGCTCGGCCACCGCAATGCCCGGCGCGGCCGCCAACGTCTTCAGCCGCACACCATCGGCTACCTGGGCGATCAAGTCGTGGATCGCAGCCATGGCTCAGGGCACCAGCGTCATGCCGGCGGACTTGGCTGCACCTTGGTCGAGGGTCATCGTCGTCGTGCAACCCGCAGCGGCAGCCGTGCGCTCGATCAGGGCATCGGCGAAGTCAACACTGCCGGATGAGAACCGGGACAGTGCCTGGATCACCAGGTCGGCACGGTCAATCACCAGTTCCTTGCTGCGCAGCAGGGTCTCCAGCATCGCAGCCAGCTGGGCGCGTGGGAGCATGTAGCCGGCACCCAGCACCCATGCCAGTTCAAGCAGGGTGACCATGGGAACAAAGCCCGGCTCGTCCACGCTCAGCGACTCGATCAGGCGGCTGGCGCGCGGCGACTGGCGTGCATCGTCCTGCAGCAGGTAGCGCACCAGCACATTGGTGTCCAGCCCGATCACTTCGAGCGCCCCGACCGCAGCCCGGCCTTGGCGCCCTGCTCGGCGATCACGCGGTTCATGTCCTCGATCGAGAGCGTGCGCGCGGGCTTGCCGAGCATGCCCTTCAACTCGCGCACCGAGCGCGTGGCGGCCACCAGTTCGAAGCGGCCGGGCTGGATTTCGACAAACTCGACCCGGTCGCCGGTTTGCACGCCCAGCGTGCGGCGCACGTCGGCGGGGATGGTGATCTGGCCCTTGCTGGTCAGCGTGGCGGTGCTCATGGCGGCAATGCTCCAAGGTTTCCTTACAAGTGTGTAAGGCGTCGATTCGCAGCGCTCAAAGCGGAATGTTGCCGTGCTTGCGCCACGGGTTATCCAGCTTCTTGTCGCGCAGCATCACCAGGCTGCGGCAGATGCGCTTGCGCGTCTCGTGCGGCTGGATCACGTCGTCGATGAAGCCGCGGCTGCCGGCCACGAAGGGGTTGGCGAACTGGGCCTTGTATTCAGCCTCGCGGGCAGCCAGCTTCACCGGGTCGCCCTTGTCCTCGCGGAAGATGATCTCCACCGCGCCCTTGGCGCCCATCACCGCGATCTCGGCGTTCGGCCAGGCAAAGTTCACATCGCCGCGCAGGTGCTTGCTGCTCATCACGTCATAGGCGCCGCCATAGGCCTTGCGGGTGATCACCGTCACCTTGGGCACGGTGCACTCGGCGTAGGCGTAGAGCAGCTTGGCGCCATGCTTGATGATGCCGCCGTACTCTTGCGCGGTGCCGGGCATGAAGCCGGGCACGTCGACAAAGGTCACCACCGGGATGTTGAAGGCATCGCAGAAGCGCACGAAGCGCGCCGCCTTGATGCTGCTCTTGATGTCCAGGCAGCCGGCCAGCACCTGCGGGTTGTTGGCCACGATGCCCACCGTCTGGCCCTCCATGCGGCCCAGGCCGATGACGATGTTCTTGGCATAGTCGGGCTGCAGCTCGAAGAAGTCGCCGTCGTCCACCACCTTCTGGATCAGCTCCTTGATGTCATAGGGCTTGTTGGGGTTGTCGGGGACCAGGGTATCGAGCGACAGGTCCAGCCGGTCGGCGCGGTCGCCGCTGGGGCGCACCGGCGGCTTCTCGCGGTTGTTCAGCGGCAGGTAGTTGTAGAAGCGCCGCAGCATCAGGATGGCTTCGACATCGTTCTCGAAAGACAGGTCGGCCACGCCGCTCTTGGTGGTGTGGGCGCTGGCCCCGCCCAGTTCCTCGGCCGTCACTTCCTCATGCGTCACGGTCTTCACCACCTCGGGGCCGGTGACGAACATGTAGCTGCTTTCCTTGACCATGAAGATGAAGTCGGTCATGGCCGGGCTGTACACCGCGCCGCCGGCGCAGGGGCCCATGATCAGGCTGATCTGCGGGATCACTCCGCTGGCCATCACGTTGCGCTGGAACACGTCGGCATAACCACCGAGCGACGCGAC
>JANNZD010000068.1:0-9478 GCA_031410435.1 Betaproteobacteria bacterium
CCCGCCGCCAATCCTGCAACTCGCCTGATACGGGCAAACCCCATAGATACACGGCCTTCCGGCGTCGGACCGGAAACGTGTTGCGCTGCGCGGGCTTACGAGGGCGTGTCACTTGTAACTGTCAAAGTCAGGTCTGAGGCCAGGACCGGCGCGCTCAGCGCGCTGCGCCGTCGCGCCGCTGCTCGCGCAGCATGAACAGGTAGAGCGACTCGACCTTGGCCCGGGCCCAGGGCGTCTTGCGCAGGAACTTCAGGCTCGACGACACACTCGGCTCTACCGCGAAGCAGCGCAGCGGCACCTGTTCAGCCAGGCGCGGCCAGCCATAGTAGGCCGCCAGCGCGCTGACGATGGCTTCCAGGGTCAACCCATGCAGCGGGTTGCCGGGCTGGGGTGGCGGCAGGCGGTTCATGCCCGCTGCCCCACCCGCGTGCCGAGGTGCTCGCCCGGGACCTGCTTGTTCAGGGTCTCGGCCAAGGCCGCCACGCTGCCCGCTTGCCGTTCAAGCTTGTTCTGCAGGCGGCCCTTCGCCAGGAAGCCGGCCCGCTCGGCCTCCGCCTGGCGCAAGCGCGCGCGGGTGTCGTACACCAGGGTGGCCGCCAGCGGTCCGGGCTCAGGCACCGCCGCTGCAGCGGTGCACTTCCACGGTCACATGCCGCAAACCCGCCAGGGGCGCCAGGCGCGCCCGGTAGCTTGCCGGGCTGGCCGGATGGTCGGCCACCACGCTGAGCACCGCGCTCCAGGCCTGCGGGCCGACCTGCCAGACATGCAGGTCAGCCAGCTTGGCGTCGCCATCGCCCTCGATCGCGGCCCGCACCGCCTGGCGCATGGGGGCCCCGGCGCTGGCGTCCACCAGGGCCTGGGCGCTGCTGCGCAGCAGGCCCCAGCTCCACTGGCCGATCACCGCCGCGCCGACCAATGCCACCACCGGGTCGAGCCAGGACCAGCCGGCCCACAGCCCGGCGGCCAGCGCTGCGATCGCCAGCACCGAGGTGAAGGCATCGGCCAGCACATGGACATAGGCCGCACGGAAATTGTGGTCGGCCTGCCCGTGCCCATGTCCACCATGCCCATGCCCATGCCCATGCCCATGCCCATGCCCATGCCCATGACTGTGGCCGTGCGCATGGCCATGCCCCGGCGTGTCCGTGCCGGCGCGCGCCAGCAAGGCCACGCTGGCCAGGTTGACCAGCAGGCCCAGCACTGCCACGGCCATCGCCTCGCCATAAGCGATGGGCTCGGGGCTGACCAGCTTGCGCACCGCTTCCACCGCCAGACCGATGGCCACTGCGGCCAGCAGCAGCGCGCTGGTGTAGGCCGCCAGCACCTCGATCTTCCAGCCGCCGAAGGCGAAATCCTCGTGGTCGCGGGCGCGCTGCGACCAGCGCATCGCCAGCACCGCGCCGCCCAGCGCTGCGGCATGGGTACCCATGTGCCAGCCGTCGGCGGTCAGCGCCAGGGAGCCGGTCCACCAGCCGGCAGCCAGCTCGACCACCATGGTGATCAGCGTGACCAGTGTGACTGCCAGCAGGGCCCGGCCGCGCGAGGCCTCGCCGGCATCGCCAAAGGCATGGCTGTGGCGAAACGGGCCGAGATCGTGCTGATGCGTGGTCATGGCGCGATGCTACGCCGGGCATGTTTCTACAATCCACAGTATTGCTGCAATGCACCCAGGGATTTCTCGTGGCCCATGCCCCTACTGCCGACGTCGACCTTTCCCACATCGCCCCGCGCGACAAGGCCGAGATCCTGGCCCAGGCCTTGCCTTATATCCGCAAGTTCCACGGCAAGACCCTGGTGATCAAGTACGGTGGCAATGCCATGACCGACCCGGCGCTGCAGCAGGACTTTGCCGAGGACGTGGTGCTGCTCAAGCTGGTGGGCATGAACCCGGTGGTGGTGCATGGCGGTGGCCCGCAGATCGACGACGCACTGGCCAAGATCGGCAAGAAGGGCACCTTCATCCAGGGCATGCGGGTCACCGACGAGGAGACCATGGAAGTCGTCGAATGGGTGCTGGGCGGCGAGGTGCAGCAAGACATCGTCGGCCTGATCAACGTGGCCGGCGGCAAGGCAGTGGGCCTGACCGGGCGCGACGGCGGCATGATCCGCGCGCGCAAGCTCAAGATGCTGGACAAGGACGACCCGACCAAGGAGCATGACGTGGGCCAGGTCGGCGAGATCGAGTCGATCGACCCCAGCGTGGTCAAGGCCCTGCAGGACGATGCCTTCATCCCGGTGATCAGCCCGATCGGCTTCGGCGCCAACAACGAGAGCTACAACATCAATGCCGACGTGGTGGCGGCCAAGCTGGCCACGGTGCTCAAGGCCGAGAAGCTGCTGATGCTGACCAATATCTCGGGCGTGCTGGACAAGCAGGGCCGCTTGCTGACCGATCTGACCGCGCGCCGCATCGACGAGCTGTTCGCCGACGGCACCATCAGCGGTGGCATGCTGCCCAAGATCGCTGGCGCGCTGGACGCGGCCAAGAGCGGGGTGAATGCGGTGCACATCATCGACGGCCGGGTGCCGCATGCGCTGCTGCTGGAGATCCTCACCGACCAGGCCTACGGCACCATGATCCGTTCCCACTGAGCCCGGCCCGGCCATGGGCTTGCGCCTGGATCGCGGCACGGTCTGGCTGTTCGACCTGGACAACACCCTGCACGATGCCGGTGCCCAGGTCTTTGGCGATCTCAAAGTGTCGATGCGGGCCTATATCCAGCAGGCCCTGGCCGTGGATGCCGGCGAGGCCGCGCGCCTGAACCTGCATTACTGGCAGCGCTACGGCGCCACCCTGCTGGGCCTGGTGCGCCACCACGCTGTCGACCCGGCGCATTTTCTGCACCAGACCCACCGCCTGCCGGGGCTGGAGCAGCGCGTCACCGGCCACCGCCATGACCTGGCCACGCTGCGCCGGCTGCCGGGGCGCAAGGTCATCCTGACCAACGCGCCGCGGGCCTATGCGCTGCGGGTGTTGGGGGCCTTGGGCATCACCGCGCTGTTCGACGCGGTGCTGACCATCGAGGACATGGCCCAGTTCCGCCAGCTGCGGCCCAAGCCCGACGCGCGCATGCTGCGCAGCGTCGCACTGCGCCTGGGGGTGTTGCCTTGGCGCTGCGTGCTGGTCGAGGACACGCTGGTGCACCAGAAGGCGGCGCGCAAGGTGGGCATGGGCACGGTATGGATGCAGCGTTACGCCCGACGCGATCCCGGGGCCGGTCCGGCCGCGCCACGCTGGGCTATGCAGCCAGCCTATGTGGACCGGCGGGTCAGGCAATTGGGCCAGCTCTTGCGGCGCTGAGCCCTGGCGCAACGATCAGGCCGTACGGCTGCGCCTTTGCAGCCAGACCAAGGCCAGCAACGCGGCACCCAGCAAGGCGCCGTCACTGGGCAGGTCGGCGCCCGCCGCCGGCCCGCGTTCCGCGCTGGCGGTCGGGGGCTTGGGCTCGCCTTCATCCCGGGCGGCCTGATCGACCAGCGCCAGTTGAACCTGCAGGTCTGCCTGGGCCGGTGCGGCGGCGGGTCGGCCTTGCACGGGGCCGCCGCGCGTTGGCAGCCCCGGCGCTGGCCCTGCGGCGCCCGCCGTGCCGGCCGCGCCGACCGCCAGTGCGGCCAGCAACAGCCCCGTCGGCCAACTTCGGCGCACGCGATGGCGCAGCGGACGGCGGCTGGGGGCAAGGGCGGGGCAGGGCTGGGGCACGGTGGGGGCAGGCAAGTGGCCGCACTGTGCCCTGGGCCGCGCCGGCTGTCGTCCGCCAAGCGACGGACGCCCAGCCCGGGCGTGCGGTCGGGGCTTGGTATTTACCTGCGGGCGGTCCATGCCAGGCCCTGTGCAAGAATCGTGCGAGACCCCTAGACGCCGAACTAGCCCTGCCGCCGCGATGCCTGAATTGCCCGAGCCCGCCGGCGCCGTTGTCCGCCTGGTACGCAATCTTCAGCAGGTCGATGCAGCGCCGGGCAGCCAGCCCGGCGGCGAGACAGCGCCACGCAAGCGTCCGCGCCCTGGCGAGCGCCGTATCCAGATCCTGCAGACCCTGGCCGAGATGCTGCAGCAGCCTGGCGCCGAGCGGGTCACCACGGCGGCCCTGGCGGGCCGCCTGCAGGTCAGCGAGGCCGCGTTGTACCGCCATTTCGCCAGCAAGGCGCAGATGTTCGAAGGCCTGATCGAATTCATCGAGACCAGCGTCTTCAGCCTGATCAACCAGGTGGCTGATCGCGAAACCGACGGCAATCGGCAGGCCCGGATGATCGTCACGCTGCTGCTGCAGTTTGGCGAGAAGAACCCCGGCATGGCCCGGGTCATGGTGGGCGACGCGCTGGTGCTGGAACATGAGCGCCTGAGCGCGCGCATGAACCAGTTCTTCGACCGGGTCGAAGGCCAGCTGCGCCAGAGCCTGCGCCAGTCGGATGAAGGCCAGGGCCTGGCGGCGCGCAGCGCCGAGGCCCAGTGGCTGGCCTCGGGCCTGAGCGCGCTGGCGCTGGGCCGGCTGCAGCGCTTTGTGCGCTCGGGCTTCCGCCGCAGCCCCTGTGAGCAGCTCGACACCTTGCTGGCACGCTGGGTCCCTTGATGGCCGCAGCCGGGCCGCCAGCGGCCGGCACGGCCTGGTTCGACCTGCCCGGCGGGCAGGGCCGGCTGCAGCTGTGGCCGCAAAAGGCGGCGTTCGATCCCGCCAGCGGCCTGTTGCTGGTGGCCGACGCGCATATCGGCAAGGCGTTTTCCTTCCGGCGCCTGGGCGTGCCGGTGCCGGCAGGCAGCACCGCCGATGCACTGCAGCGGCTGGACGCGCTGCTCGGCGCCACGCAGGCCCGCGGCATCGTCTTCCTGGGCGATCTGCTGCATTCGGTGCAGGCCCGGCAGAGCGCGGCGCTGGCCCTGTGGTTGGCCTGGCGCCTGCGCCATCCGGGGCTGGACCTGACCCTGGTGCGCGGCAACCACGACCGCCGGGCCGGTGATCCACCGTCCGGGCTGGCGGTGCGCTGCGTGGACGAGCCGCTGCGCCTGGGGCCGTGGGCGCTGCAGCATCATCCGGCGCCGGTGCCCGGGGCCTATGCGCTGGCCGGGCATGTGCACCCGGCGGTGGTGCTGCAGGGCCGGGCCCATGACCGCCTGCGCCTGCCCTGTTTTCACTTTGCCGCGCAGGTCGGCCTGCTGCCCGCCTTTGGCGGCTTTACCGGCCTGCATGCGCTGCCCCGCGCGGCCGGGGCACAGGTGTTTGCGGTGCTGGCCGGCGACCCCGCTGCCGTGCTGCCGGTGTAGGCCGGGCGGGCAGGGCGGGCAGGGCGGGCAGGGCGGGCAGGGCGGGCCGCTGGCTACACTGGCCGGATGAGTTCCACGCCCTTTGATGCCCTGATGATCCGCGCCGACCACCTGATGGCGCGCCTGGAGAAACTGCTGCCCCAGTCCTTGTCGGCACCCGACTGGGACGCGTCCATCGCCTTCCGCTACCGCAAGCGCGGTTCGGCCGGCTGGTTGCAGCCGGTGCGCCTGGTCGCCCCGATGGCCCTGGGCGACCTGAAGGAGGTGGACGGCCAGAAGGACAGGCTGGTGCGCAACACCGCCCAGTTCGTGGCCGGCGCGCCGGCCAACAATGTGCTGCTCACCGGCGCCCGGGGCACCGGCAAGAGCTCCTTGATCAAGGCCTGCCTGAACCAGTTTGCCGGCCAGGGGCTGCGCCTGATCGAGGTTGACAAGGCCGACCTGGTCGACCTGCCCGACCTGGTCGACCTGGTGGCCCACCGGCCCGAGCGCTTCATCGTCTTCTGCGACGACCTCAGCTTCGACGAGGGCGAGCCGGGTTACAAGGCGCTCAAGAGCATCCTCGACGGCAGCATCGCTGCGGCCGGCGACAACCTGCTGGTCTATGCCACCAGCAACCGTCGCCACCTGCTGCCCGAGTACATGAAGGAGAACTTGAGCTACACCCACACCGACGACGGCGAGGTGCATCCCGGCGAGGTGGTCGAGGAAAAGATCTCGCTGTCCGAGCGCTTCGGCCTGTGGATCAGCTTCTACCCTTTCAGCCAGCCCGAATACCTGGCCATCGTGGCCCAGTGGTTGCGGCACTTCCTGGTGGATGACCGCACTGTCGAGGCCGCGCGCCAACCCGCGCTGGTGTGGGCGCTGGAGCGCGGCTCGCGCTCGGGCCGGGTGGCCTACCAGTTTGCACGTGACTGGGCCGGCCGGGCCGAGAGCCAGCGCGCTGCCGCGCCCCGGCGCATTGACAGCGCGGGCCCGGACGGCCTGGACCATGCCTGAGGCGGTGACATCGGTCGATGGCCTGCAGCGCGCCGAACGGCCGGCGGTGGACGTTGCCGTGGGGGTGCTGATCGAGCGCGATGCGGCCGGTGTCGAGGGCCGCTTCCTGCTGACCAGCCGCCCGCCGGGCAAGGTCTACGCCGGCTACTGGGAGTTTCCGGGCGGCAAGTTCGAGCCGGGCGAGTCGGTCGAGCAGGCCCTGCGCCGCGAGCTGCACGAGGAACTGGGCATCACCATCGGTGCGGTGCAGCCCTGGCATCAGGCGGTGTTCGACTACCCGCACGCCCGGGTGCGCCTGCACTTCTGCAAGGTCTACGAGTGGGCCGGTGCCTTCGAGATGCGCGAGCAGCAGCAGATGGCCTGGTCGGGCCTGCCGGTGGCCTTGCAGCCGGTGCTGCCCGGCACCGTGCCGGTGCTGCGCTGGTTTGCCCAGGAGCGCGGCCACGCCGGGCCCTTGCACGCTTGAGCGGCCCGGCGCCGCCGGGGCGGCTTGGCTACACTGCCATGATGGAATGGCTTGACTCGATTCGGTGGGACCGCGACGGCCTGGTGCCGGTGATTGCCCAGGAGGCCGGCAGCGGCGATGTGCTGATGTTTGCCTTCATGAACCGCGAGGCGCTGCAACTCACCGCGCAGCGGGGCCAGGCGGTGTACTGGAGCCGCTCACGCCAGCGCCTGTGGCACAAGGGCGAGGAAAGCGGGCATTTCCAGCAGGTGCAGGAGATCCGCATCGATTGCGACACTGATGTGCTGCTGTTGCAGGTCATCCAGCTCGGCCATGTGCCCGGCATCGCCTGTCATACCGGGCGGCACAGCTGTTTTTTCCGCAAGCTTGACGGCCAGCAGTGGCTGAGCACCGCCCCGGTGCTTGAAGACCCCGATCGCATCTACCGCAAATGAGTGCCACCCCGCTGCCCCTGGCATCGCAAGACCTGCTGGCCCGGCTGGCCCAGGTGATCGAGTCGCGCAAGCCTGCCAACGGCGGCGACCCCGACAAGAGCTATGTGGCCCGGCTGTTTGCCAAGGGTACCGATGCGATCCTGAAGAAGGTGGGCGAAGAGGCCACCGAGGCGGTGATGGCCGGCAAGGACGGCGTGGCCGAGAAGATCGTCTACGAGGTCGCCGACCTGTGGTTTCATTCAATGATCGCGCTGGCCCATTTCGGCCTGACGCCGGCCGATGTGCTGGCCGAGCTGCTGCGGCGTGAAGGCCTGTCCGGCCTGGAAGAATTTGCGCTGCGCAAGGCGGCCCAACGCGACCAAGGAGCGGTCTGATGAACCAAGTTTCCACCACCGTGGAGTTGAGCAGCGAGACCGAGGCCGCGCTGCGCAGCGTCGGCCACATCAGCTATGCGCTGCACGCCATCGTGGCCGTGGGCGCGGTGCTGCCTGGCGCCCAGGGCAGCGTGCTGTTGCTGCTGGTGGCCGTGCTGCTCGACCTGTTCAAGCGCGGCGACGCCGCCGGCAGCTGGCAGGCCAGCCATTTCCGCTGGCGCATTCGCAGCGTGCTGTTCTGCGCCATCCTCTATGCGGTCACCGCGCCGCTGTGGGTCTTGCTGATCGCGCCCGGCTGGATCGCCTGGGGCCTGATCTCGCTGTGGTTCCTCTACCGTGTGCTGCGCGGCTGGCTGGCCCTGAACGACCGCCGGCCCATGCCCGTCTGATAGCGGCCTGCTTTGATGCCTGAAACCCCCATGTCCATCGAACCCGATTGCCTGTTCTGCAAGATCGTTGCCGGCAAGATCCCGTGCCGCAAGGTGCACGAAGACGCGCATGTGCTGGCCTTCCATGACATCCAGCCCTGGGCGCCGGTGCATATCCTGATCGTGCCCAAGCTGCATATCACCAGCATGGTCGACGTCACGCCCGAGCACCAGGCCCTGCTGGGCCACATGATGGCCATCAGCCCCCGGTTGATGCGCGAGCTGGGCGTCACCAACGGCTACCGCCACTTGATCAACACCGGGCCCGACGGCCGGCAGGAGGTGATGCACCTGCACCTGCACGTGATGGGTGGCGCTCGGCCCTGGTTGCGGGGGTGATAGCCCCGGCCTGCCAGGGTCGGGCCGCTGGCTGACCTAGAATCCGCAGTTCTGCATCTCTGGTCTTCAGGAGTCATCCATGGGTTCATTCAGCATCTGGCACTGGCTCATTGTGCTGGTCGTGGTGGTGCTGATCTTCGGCACCAAGAAGCTCAAGAATGTGGGCAGCGACCTGGGCGCCGCAGTCAAGGGCTTCAAGGACGGCGTGAAGGACGGCACCGGTTCGGCCGACGCCAATGCCGCCGCCGGTGCGCCGCCCCAGCAGGTGGGGGCCAACAAGGTGGCCGACGGCAATACGGTCGATGTCGAAGCCAAGACCAAGTCTTGAATCCCGCGCCCCGGGGCGGCCCGCAGCCGGCTGACCTCGCATGATCGATTTCGGATTCGACAAGATCGCGTTGATCGGCGCGGTGGCCCTGATCGTGATCGGCCCTGAAAAGCTGCCGCGGGTGGCGCGCACCGTGGGCACCCTGATGGGCAAGGCGCGGCGCTACGTGGCCGATGTCAAGGCCGAGGTCAACCGCTCGATCGAACTGGAAGAACTGCAGAAGATGAAGGCCCAGTTCGAGACCGCGGCGCGCGATGTCGAGCAGACCGTCAGCCGCGAAGTCAATGACGCCCAACAGGCCTTCGGCAGCCAGTTCCAGGACCTGAACAACGCCCTGGGCGGCGACAGTACCGGCACGCCCATGCCCTATGTGGCGCCGCCGCCGCAATACAAGCGGCCGAACAAGCGCTGGCGCCTCAAGCGCAGCGCCGTGCCGCGCTGGTACAAGCAGCGCGCCGGCGTGCGTGGCCATGTGCAGTCGGGGGCGGCCCGGGTGGCGCGCCACCGGCCGCCGGTCGTCCCTGCAGCGCGGGGTTGACGCAGCATGGCTGATCCCCAGGACGAACTGGCCGGCACCGAGCAACCCTTTGTCTCGCACCTGGTGGAGTTGCGTGACCGGCTGGTGCGCGCCTTCATCGCGGTTGGCGTGGTGTTTGCCGTGTTGTGCCTGTGGCCAGGCCCGGCCGGGCTGTATGACATGCTGGCTGCACCACTGGTGGCCCACCTGCCCAAAGGCACCACGCTGATTGCCACCAATGTGATCTCGCCGTTTATCGTGCCGCTCAAGATCACGCTGATGGCGGCGTTTTTGGTGGCGCTGCCAGTGGTGCTGTACCAGGTCTGGGCATTTGTG
>JANNZD010000069.1:0-9709 GCA_031410435.1 Betaproteobacteria bacterium
CACGAAGCTGTTGGTACTCAGTTGCTCGCGGTTGACCAGCGACAGCGCCAGCCGGTCGGCATAGGGCCTGAACTCTTCCATCAGATCCAGCGCCAGCGCCGCCCGGCCAGGCCGCAGTGCATGCAGAAACCCGACCTGCGGATCCAGCCCCGCTGCCTCGATGGCGCTGCGGCAATCGTTCATCCACATCGCGTACAAGAATGACAGCAGCGCGTTGATGCGGTCGCGCGGCGGCCGGCGGTTGCGGCCGTCCATCGCAAAGTGCGGCCGGGCGTCGGCGCGCACTAGCAGGCTGAGGCGGGCAAAGTATTGGCGTGCGGCCTCGCCTTCCACGCCGCGCAAGGTGTCCAGATCGGCCACCGCCGGCAGCGCGCGCAGGCTGGCAGCCAGATCGTCGGCGCCGCGGGTCAGCTTGGTGGCCTCATCGGGCGACTTTGATTCGCGGGCACCGCGTTGCAGCACCTGGCGGGTATTCTTGATCTTGCCGGCCACAAAGGCGCGCGCCGTGTCCAGCGTAAAAGCGCTGTCCATCGCCCGAAGATGTTGGGCCCGCCGCAACAGCACATTGCCGGCGGTGGCACCCTCCAGCCGGGCCTTGAAGCGGCCGTTGTCGTCCAGCAGCACCAGGCCGATGGCCTCGTCGGCCAGCCGATGCATCAGCGGTGCCGACAAGCCCACCGGCCCGAAGCACACCACCGATTGCAAGTGGCGCAGCGGCACCCGCAGCCGCGTCTCGCGCTCCACGTCCACCCGCAAGGTGGCGTTGTCCAGCCGCAGGTAGCTGCCGGGGGTGTTGACGTACAAAGTGTTGAGCAGTTGCATGGCGCGGCCCGGAGGATTGGCGATATTGATCGTGGCGGTGGCGGTGGCGGTGGCGGTGGCGGTGGCGGTGGCGTGGTTGGCAATGGCAATGGCAATGGCAATGGCAATGGCAGTGGCAATCAAGCGTCGGGATCAAACAGCCGGGCGCGTGCGGTGGCCAGCGCGCTGGATGCGGCCGCCTCCGGCTGGCAGCGGTCGTGCAATGAGCAGCCGCCGCAGCGCTGGGCCGCCATCGCGCCGGCCAGCGGCGGCGGCAAGCGGCTGCCCCGCAGCATGCCGCGCACCGCGCCCGCGGTGTCGGCCACCTGCTGGCGCAGCGCAGGCGTGATGGGCACCACGCGGCGCCGCTTGGAACTGGCGTAGTAGATGGCGCCCTCGGGCACCGGCCGGCCGGTGACAAATTCCAGACACACCGCCTGCGCCGCCAATTGCAGATCATCACAGGCGGCAATGGCTGCGGCCTTGTTGCGGTTGCCGTGTTTGTATTCCACCGGGTAGGGCGCGCCGCCCGCGCTGAACTCCACCACATCGGCCTTGCCGATCAGGCCCAGATCGTCATGCCACAGCGGCAACGCACGCTCACTGCGCACGCCCTTGGCAGTGTCCACGCCGGGCTTGTCCACCTGGGCGTGCACCGCATTGCCGCGCAGGGTGTGCAGGTTGTCGTCAAAGGCCTGCTCCAGGTGGATCAGGCCGCATTGGCGCGGGCAGTAGGCCCAGTGCTGCAGAGCCGACAGGGCGATGGCGTCGGGTGGCTCGGCGTCCGGGCCGGGCCTCTCATCCGATGCGGTTGATATCATCAGCATCACTTTCTGTGGAGCCCGCCATGGCCGACTTTGTCTTTCGCAACCTGGACGACGACCTGAAGGAAAAACTGCGCCAGAGCGCGGCGCGCCACCAGCGCTCGATGAACGCCGAGCTGCGCGAGATCGTGCGCAGCGCGCTGACCCGCCCGCCCGGTGGCAACACCGCCGATCTGCAGCAGCTGGCCGCCGACATCCGTGCGCTCAGCGCAGGCCGGGCGCAAACGCCATCGGAAGACCTGCTGCGCGAAAGCCGGGACGAGCGCTGACCCGGCCGCCGGCACCACACCATGGCTTCCTGGGTGATCGACGCCAGCGTGGCGGCCAAATGGCTGCTGCCCGAAGACGGCTCAGACCAGGCCAGCGCGTTGCTGGGTGATGCGCTGTTGGTGCCCGATCTGCTGTTTGCGGAACTGGCCAACATTTTCTGGAAGAAGCAAATGCGCGGTGAGATGGACGCCGCCACCGCCATTGCTGCAGCGCGCTGGTTGATGCAGGCGCCGTTGCAGGTGCACCCGTGCGCCGGGCTGACGGCGGAAGCGGTGGGTTTGTCCATACGGCTGCAACACCCGGCTTATGACTGCTTTTACCTGGCGCTGGCCCGCCGCAGCGGCTGCCCGCTGGTGACGGCGGATCGGCGGTTGGTGGAGCGGTGCCAGCGGGCGGATGCGGTGGATTTGGGGGCTTTGTTGGTGTTGTTGGGGGGCAAGGCCGTTCGAGAGCGGCATTGACACCCCCGGTTGCCCAGCATGGCCAGTGCCGATTGACGGTCAGCAGCGCCGCTGGACAGTGACCCCGGGCGCCGCCTCACGCTCCTCGCCGATGGCCAGCGGCTGGCCATCAAACAGCACTTCGTAGGCTTCGAAGCCCCGCGCTGGCGCATCGGGCGTCAGATTTCGCACCGTCAGCTTGTCGAACAGTGCATGCGCATGGGCATTGCCCAACTCGCTGCTGTGCTTGAAGACATACAGCCCCCGGGTGGCCATCTGGCCGCGAGCGGCCGAGCGGTCATGCTCGAACATGTCTTCCAACGCCTTGTAGAACAGCGCCAGGTCGTCGGTCGAGAAGCCGGTTTGTTTTGCCAGGAATGACGAGACAAAGCCGTGCGAGCGGTACATGCCGTAGGGCACGGTGTGCTTGCGGCCCATGGTGCGGTTGTCGCCTTGCTGTTTCACGGCTTCGGCCTCGGTTGCCACGGCCATGCGTGTGATGGAGTGCTCGACTGCAGATATCGGGTCGATTGAACGAGCAAAAGTCAGTTGCACAGGGCCGCGAACTTGGCCGCAGTTGGGCGCCGACTTCAAGCTTAGTACTGCACCAAATGTGCGGATATCGAAGAAATTCTTGCAAAGCCAGTCTCGGCCACTGTCTGATTCCTGCTGAGTCGGTCGTCTTGCCTTTGCCAACTTCAAAGCTTCGCTAAGGACTTTCTTAAGGGTAGCTGGCGGTTTCGCTTCCTTTAGCCAGGTCTGAATGGCTTTTTTGTCCACATCCCCTGCAATCACCAGTTCTTGAGAATCGTCATCGGCATCTTCCACCGAAAGTCCGTCAGGAAGATCCAGTTCATTGATAGCTTTGGCGTGCTCCTGCGCCAATTTGACACGACTCTCTTGACCAAGACTGATGCCCATATCCTCGAATGCCTCAACATGCGAGCGACCAAGCACGGCACGCTCCCGAATATAGATGTCCAGCGGTCGCTTGTAGTTGTTTGTCAAGGCTACAAAATTCCTAACTTTTCTTTTCAATGCTACATCTGTCATCAGGCCGTGTCCGGTTTGCGCGTCAAATCTTGGAAGATTTCCTGCGTCAGGATCGCCATTCGGGTTTCCATCTTTGACATCAAAAAGCAGCACAAAGTCGTAGCGATTAGTCAGATTCATTTCAATTTCCTCCTTAGGCTATGTTTACAGTGGTATCGGCTTTGCTGTCGCGGCGGGCAAATAAATCCTGGCGTTGATGGTAATAGCCGAGTGCAAAGATGCCTTGATCCTTTGGCATGGCTCTCGCCGGACAGCCTGTAGCGGGAGATTGCTTGTCAGCGATTTCAAGTATCAGCCGGTCGAAATAGACACCTGCGCGTGGATTTGCGCGCTTTAAGTCTCGCAGATGAATCTGATTCAGCTGTGTAAGCCGTGAGTATACAGACTGGGGTGATGTCATTGCGGCGCCAAAATAGGAGTCACGAATAGTTCTATTTAACTCGCGTCCTGCCGCAAGCTCCTGAACTCTTTCAAATACGGCAAACAGACGCCCCAGCAAATATGCCGGCAAAGCGTTGGACTTGTCCAATGACACATCGATCTCCTTCTGGTTGGGCGTATGTACCCTGTTGCCGCGATTTATGTACGCTTTCAGGATGGCAGCTCTGATCGCCGACACATGGCGAATTGGTTTCCCTGTCAGTTCGTCTTTCTTCGCCTGTTCTGCCCGGCAACGCTGTAGCACTGCCATCAGCATCAAAGGCGGTAATTCCTCACCGCCGAAGATGGCGCGCAACAAGTCTCCGGACAGCTTCGGTGGCAGCCTCGACTGGTCGCCGCGCGGTTTCTCCCGCGTCGGTAGGCAAATGCTGCTCAGCAACCTGCCCAGACTTGGATGCGGTCGATCAAAATCGGCCATCGAGATCTCTAGATCGTCGAACCAAGTTCTAATTTGACAAGCAACTTCTCTCAACGGTGCGGTATGCCAAAAACGAATTGAAACGCGAGCGACGTTGGGCGCTAAACCCAAAAGAAAGAATTTGTTATCGCCTCTGGCCCCATCAAATACGCCTGTATGAATAGCATCAAACAATGCCTTGACCTGAGTGGTATGTGCGTCCGGGTCGTCGCCGCCAATGATTTCGGCCAACCAATCTTCCATTGGATCTTGTCGCTGCGCCCAAAATACCGTGGAGGCATCGCCCACTTGCATGCGCTGCCCCGATCCCTTTGCCAGCAGTGAATTTAAGGCCGTGGTATAGGCGAATGCCGCTTCTCGACTGACTGGCGCATTGGCGCCCTGGGTCTTTCCGAATGAATTAAATGCTTCGAGATTGAAAGAAACGATGTTGGCGCCAGTGCTTTTGGCGCCCCATATACCTTTGATCACGGTGTGCAAACGCTCCGCCGGTGCTCGATTGCCTGTTATTAGGCACAAACTAGATATAGCTCCGGACTGGCCTGACACAGTATCTTTACTCGCCGCGGCCTCGTCTTCTATATCGATATATGCCTGCAAATCGGAGTCAGGGCTTGTTTCTGTTTCTATGTCTGCATCTATATAGGCCTCCGACTCGGTATTGGCTAAAAATGGCGATAACCCGGGCCGTTGACAAATTAGCGAGTCGTCACCGGTCAAGCGAAATGTGATCACAGGGTTTGTGGTCGCGATTTCACTGAAGCATTCGAACTGACGTGCGGAGGCCAAAGTATTGGTGTCGAGGAAGTTCAGAACTGCAACTGTTCCTGCGTCTGAAAGGGCTGAATCAGGAAGTTCCAGGACGCGCTCTTTGAATTTTGATTGCATTTCGGCGAGTCGCGTCAGATAGGCGCTGGACTTGCCCTTCGCAATCGCTGCTGCCAGCTTTTTTTCATCGGGCGCCCGCAATACGTATTCTGCGTTGTCCCAGAAAAGGTTGGCGGCCACACCGGATGTTTTCTTTACACTTTTTGGTACGAGGTAGCTTGTACCTACCTTCTTATTACCAACTTGTTTCCTGACGTCGGTGATGCCAATAAGCTGGCCCGCCTCACTCAGTTCTAGAATGAAGCCAATCTCCTTTTGCTCGCGCCCGAATTCCGGCAAGCGCCGAGCAGGGTCCGGATCAGCTTGTCTTCGCTGGTAATAATCGTGCAAAGCGTGGAGGATCATCCCCGAACCTCCGCTGCGGTTAGGTCCAAAACTCCCCGATTAACCTGTGCACGAAAGAATCGAGGTTGTGGTGAAGCTGGCGAAGCGAAGTCCAAGTCGTACAGCATCCAGCCAAGGTCGGCAGTCCATTCGATTTGGGCATCGAGCTCTCCTGCTACGGGTTCATGACCACCTAGGCTGTCGCTGACCAGCGATACCGCCCTAAATCTTGCGGCGAACTCACGGCAGCCGAGGTAAGGTTGATTTACGCATTGGCCCAACTCCGCGCGGCGATTGAACATCGCCACGTACTTATTCGGGTTGGTCCTGGCCTCGTTGGTAAGTAAATCCATATCTGCGTACAAGCGATACGCAACGTCACGCAAAAATAGGCTCGAACGTTGTTTCCGAATGTCCTCGACATATAGTGCTGGCCCGCTGCGGCCGCCGTTCATCGCCGCTTGCGTAGGGGTTGATACAACAGCCCCGACCTCGTTCCGGCTCACACTAATCCAGCGCACCGGTTTCAATACATCGATACGACGGATGCGCCAGCGGAAGGCTGGTTTCCACAAAATCGCCTCAAACACCGCACGCGCGGCGGAGGGTGTTATGACGTCGTACGACACCCGCTCGACCTTCATCTCCGGCCGGGTGAAACAGGCGTAGTCGCCACGCACCTCAAGACAGAACGGCTTCATTCATCCTCCTTGGTTTGTACTTAGCCAAGCAGCCACCGTCAACATGAGAATCGTTGCCAGTGACCTGCACAACAGCATCAGGGCAACCAGGACAACCAATGTGTAGAAGCGTTGCCCGGGTTGCGCTCGAATCACGCGGAGTTCCCGAAGAATGTTCTCGTAGTTCACGCTGCGCCTTGCTTGACCAAATGCCAAGGCAAGAGTCTACAGCTTCATCTTCCAAAGTTGGCAAGGTGAAAGTTCCCTTTGAACTACAATGATCTGATCGCTCACAAGGCGTGGATTGAAACCAAAGCTGGCACGGTTCTGATTAGCTGGCACATGGGTGCCCCTTCTCCGGCGGGGCACCTCCTACCGTACATAGGCCGCCGGATCACCCGGCGCCGAGTCCACCCGCGCACCCATGACCGGATCGTAAAAGCCCTCCCAGTCTTCGATCTGAACGTAGAGGCCCGGGCACACCGGAATCTCACGGATATCGCCGGCATCGATCAACCGGCGAAGCTGGTGTTGGTAAATCGTGACCCCGTAGCGCTGCAGCTTGCGCATCAGATCGCGATTGGGGCCGATGCGCTCCAGCAGTTCGATCAGGTGGTTGATGTCGTACTTGGCCTTCACGCTTTGGTAGCGCACCAGCACGGTGGCCGACTCTTTGTCGTCAATCAGCCTGAAGGCGTCGGCCGCGTCCTTGAACTTTACCGACAAGGCCATCGCCTTGGGGTCGATCTGCAGCCTGAGCATGTCGCAAATGCCCTTCTCATCCACCGACGAAGCGTCGTGGTAAAGGCGCTTGAAGTACCGCTCGAACAAGGGCAATGCAAAAGGCAGCGCAGGGCGGTCCTGCCAGATCAGCTTGCAGGTATCGCGTGCTTGCCGCAGCAGGCCGGGCGGCGCGGCGGTAGGCGGCACAAACACATGCATCTCGCCCAAGCCCGCCAGCTTGCCTTCCCGGTTGCACCGGCCTGCGGCCTGGGCGATGGAATCCAATCCTGCCAAAGCGCGGTAGACCACCGGAAAGTCAAGATCGACACCAGCCTCTATCAATTGCGTGCTGATGACACGCACCGGCAGCGCCGGCCGACCGTCCGCCAGAGCTGCACGGCGGTCGGCCAATGCCGTCTTGACTTCGGCGATCACATCGCTGCGGTGCTGAGCACACATCAGCGCTGACAAATGCCAACAGCCAGACGCCGCGCGCCTCGTCAGCAGCGAAAAAAGCTCTCGGGCATCCGCGCGGCGACTGACGATGGCCAGAACGGCCTCCTGTGCGGCCAGTTCGTCGGCCAATTCAGGCCAGGCGCGTGCCTGCTCAAAGCTTTCGGGCAAATGCACTCGCACTCGATCCAGTGCCGCGTACAGCGCCGGCAAGTCGTCAATGATTTCTGTGACACCAAAGTCTTCGAGCCCCCGCCGCAAGCCACGCGACGGGTCTGGGCTGGTGCTGGAATTGAGTACCGGCTGGGTGGCGGTACACAGCAGCAAGGTCACACCGTGGTCTTTCACCAGGAAGCGCAGCACGTCCACCACAGGCTGCAAGAATTCCACCGGCAGCAACTGGGCCTCGTCGATCACGATCACGCTGTCGCTCAGGTTGTGCAGCTTGCGGCAACGCGAGGTTTTGCGCGCAAACAGGCTTTCAAACAACTGCACATTGGTGGTGACGATCAGCGGCGCATCCCAGTTTTCACAGGCTAGCCTGGAGCGCGATGTCTCCTGACTGGGCTCGCTCTCGGCATTGCTGTGGTGCTCAATGATTACTTCGTCGCCCAACGCCTCAAACACCGACCTGAACACGTCGGCTGTCTGCTCGATGATGCTGGTGTACGGGATGGCGTAGACCACGCGCCGCTTGCCGTGGCGGTTGGCATGATCCAGTGCGAAGGCCAGACTCGACAAGGTTTTGCCACCCCCCGTGGGCACGGTGAGGGTGAAGACACCCGGTGGCCGCTGCGCCTTGTCGCGACACTGGTGCAGGATGTCGGCGCGCCAGCGGTTGACCGGGGTGTCTGCCGTTGCGGTGGCCAGGCCAGCAAGATGCGCGTTGCAGGCCCGCTGGAGCTGGCTGATATCGGGTATGCCTGCTCGACGTTGGGCGCGGCCAGTGTCCATGTAGGCCTCGGTGTCGAGAAAATCAGCATCCACCAGCGCAGAAAACAGCATGCGCAGCCACAGCGCAAAGCGACCCGGCGCCATTCTCTCGTCGCCAATCGGCAACTCTCGCAACAACAGGTTCCAGTCCGATGGCGATAGCACATCTACCGGCGTCGGGCGTGATAAGGCTTGTTCAAGTTCGAGCAGCGCGTCTGCCGACGCCAGCCGTGCAGCCAGACCGTTGCCCTCCCAGTTGTCCAGCCCGGCGTGATGGCCGGCGATCACGTACTGCAGAACGCGGGACAACAAACGGCCCTGCTGGCCCATGCGCTCACTGAAAAGGCGTTCGGCCCACAGCGCACCGGCCGCCGAATGTGTTTTGTCCCGGTCGGCAACTCGTCCTTCAATATGGGCGTCGTGGCCGCTGGCCAGCCGGATGTAGTGCTGGAAGCCTGGGCGGCGTTTGCCCAGGTCATGCCATAGACCGGCGAGCCGGGCCAACACTTGCGCTGATCGGGGGGCGAACGATGCCGCCAGACGTGCTACCGCGCGCAGATGGGCATCCAACCCATGCGGTGAGGTTGGCTCTCCGCTGCCCAGCGGCGGCGAGTGCGCCCAATCTGTCGATGGATCGTGAGGCGTCGTCATGGCGATTTCTGGTCTGTTTGTCGGCAGCGATGACCGGATGATCCGGGATCCCAAGCTCACAGCGTGAGCCCGCCCAACCCCTTCACCAACTTTTCCCTCACCCCCGCCCTCAAATCCTCCGGCCCCAGCACCTCTACCTCCGGCACATGCCGCAGGATGTCCATCACCAGCTCACGCGGGTCGGCGTACGGCAGCTCCAGCACATAGCGCCCGTCGTCCTCAAACCGTCCGCGCTGCGCTGGATGCCAGGTCTCGGCCGCCACCCAGCGCGCCCGCTCGGCGGAGAAGCGCAGCGTCGCCCACTGCAGCTCACGCCCGGCAAAAATGCCATAGCCCGCCCCCAGCACGGCGTCCAGCTCGGCGTCGGCCACCTCGATGGCGGGCCGGTCCAGCACCCGGGCCGCCTGCATGGCGTCCACCGCAAAGCTGCGCAAGGCATTGCGCCAATGGCACCAGGCGTCCAGATACCAGTTGTCGCGGTAATGGATCAGGCGCTGCGGCGATACCTCGCGCGCACGCACCAGGTTGCTGCCCCGGCCGTGGTAGCTGATCTGCAGCCGTTGGCGCCGCAGCAGCGCGCTGCCTACCGCCTGGAAATGCGGCACCTGCACCTGGCGTGCACCCACGGTCTGCACCCGGATACGCCGCGACAGCTCTGCCGGGCTGGGCACGCCACCGTCCAGCAGCTTGCCCAGGCGCGCCAGCAAGGGGTTGATGTGCGGGCCCAGCAGGCCGCCTGCGTCCAGGTTGGACAGCAGGTGCTGCATCGTCAGCAGGGCATGGATCTCCTCGGCGCTCAGCCACAGGCCG
>JANNZD010000070.1:0-26631 GCA_031410435.1 Betaproteobacteria bacterium
ATCGCGCCGGGTGTTGCCCACCACCACCGCGATCATCAGCACCAGCTGGAAGAAGCTGCCGATGAAGATCACCGCCAGCTTCTGCGCCTCACCGATGCCGGCCCACAGGATCAGCAGCGGGATGAAGGCGCTGGCCGGCAGATAGCGGGCAAACGAGACAAAGGGCTCGAAGAAGGCCTCGACGGGCTTGTAGGCGCCCATCATCACGCCCAGCGGCAGGGCCAGCACAGCGGCGATCAGGAAGCCGCCCAGCACCCGCCACACCGTCATGCCGATGTCGGCGGCGAAGCCCATCTCGGTGAGCAGCAGCCAGCCGCTCTTGAGCATCATCAGCGGGTTGGCCAGGAAAGTCTTGGACACGAAGCCGCCAAAGGTGGCCGCCGACCACAGCGCCACGAAGACAACGAAGAAGCCTATGCCCAGCGCCACGCGCAGACGGGGCTCGACGGCGGTGAGCGGCCTCATGGTGACCTTACTTCAGGTAGCGGGTATCGGCCAGTTTGGACAAGTCAGGGATGGCCTTGATGATGCCGGCCTCCAGCAGCAGATCGGCCGCCTCCTTGCTGAACTGGGCATGCTCGCCGGCAAAGAACTTCTGATTCGCCTCGCGATCCTGCCAGCGCAGGTATTTCTGGCTGGCCTCGAAGGCCTCGGCGGTCTGCTTGACATCGGCGCCCATGATCGCAAAGCTCTTTGCCGGCTCGGCCTTGACCATCGCCACCGCGTCAAAGTAGCCATCGGCCAGGGCCTTGGCGGCCTTCGGGTTCTCGGCCAGGAACTTGGGCGTGCAGCCAAAGGTGTCCATCACCATCGGGTAGTCCAGCGTGGTGGCGATGATCTTGCCGGCTTCAGGTTTGGCCCGCACCGCACCCAGGTAGGGCTCGTAGGTCATGGCTGCGTCAACGCCGTCGGTGCCGGCGATCATCGCGTTGGCAGCGGCCTGCGGGCTCAGGTTGACCACCTTCACGTCCTTCAGTGACAGGCCGTTTTTCTTGAGCATCCAGGCCAGGCCGAAGTAGGGCGCGGTGCCGGGCGCGTCGGCGGCCACGGTCTTGCCCTTCAGGTCGCTGATCTTGGCGATGCCGGGCTTGACCACCATGCCGTCGGCGCCGAAGCTCTTGTCGAGCTGGAAGATCTGGGTGGTGGCCACGCCGTTGGCGTTCCAGACCACCCAGGTCTCCACCGTGGTGGCGGCGCACTGGATGTCACCGCTGGCGATCGCCAGGTGGCGGTCCTTCTGCGGGATCTTCTTGATCGTCACGTCCAGGCCGTACTTCTTGAACAGGCCGGCTTCCTTGGCCAGGGTGAGCGGCGCAAAACCGGTCCAGCCTGAGATGGCAATGGCCACCTTGGTGTCCTCGGCCTGGGCGGGCGTGATCAGGGCAGTCGCGGCAGCCAGGGCCAGGGTCGCGATCCAGGGCTTGTTCATGGGGCAGTCCTCGGTGGTGGGGGGGATTCAGGGGTGGAAAGGTCTGGGCTCAGGCCGGCGTCCACAAGGCCGGCAACTCGTCCAGCGAGCGCAGGATGCGTGCCAGCGAGCCATCGTGCACCAGGCGGGTGGCGGCCTCGATGTCGGGCGCCAGGTAGCGGTCCTGCGGGATCGCCGGGCTGTGCCGGCGCAGCAGCGCATGGGCCGATTCCAGCGCGGCCGAGCTGGCCAGCGGCCGCAGGAACTCGATGCCCTGAGCGGCGGCCAGCAGTTCGATGCCCAGGATGTGGGCGGTGTTGGCGATCATCGGCTGCAGGCGCCGCGCCGCGAAGGTGGCCATCGAGACATGGTCCTCCTGGTTGGCGCTGGTGGGCAGGCTGTCCACGCTGGCCGGGTGGGCCAGGCTTTTGTTCTCGCTGGCCAAGGCGGCGGCGGTGACATGGGCGATCATGAAGCCGGAGTTCAGGCCCGCATCGGCCGTGAGGAAGGGCGGCAGGCGCGACACGCCGGCGTCGATCAGCATCGCGATGCGCCGCTCGGCGATGGCGCCCACTTCGGCGATGGCCAGTGCCATGCCGTCGGCGGCCAAGGCCACGGGTTCGGCGTGGAAGTTGCCGCCAGAAATGAGATCCCCCCCGAAGCGGCCTTCGGCCGCCTCCCCCCCAGGGGGGCGCCGCCAGCGGCCCGGCAAAGCCGGCTCCGCGGCGTCCGCTTGGCCAACCCTGTCGTCCCTGTGCACGAACACCAACGGGTTGTCAGTCACCGCATTGGCCTCGCGCACCAGCACCATCGCGGCGTGGCGCAACTGGTCCAGGCAGGCGCCCACCACCTGCGGCTGGCAGCGCAGGCTGTAGGGGTCTTGCACCCGGTCGTCGCCGTCGACATGGCTTTGACGGATGGCGCTGCCGGCCAGCAGGCTGCGGTAGTACTGGGCCACGTCGATCTGGCCGGGTTGGCCGCGCAGTGCATGGATGCGGGGGTCGAAGGGGCCATCGCTGCCGCGGGCAGCATCGACCGTGAGCGCGCCGATCACCAGTGCGGCCTCCAGCACCGGCTCGAAGCTGAGCAGCGCATGCAGGGCCAGCGCGGTGCTGGTCTGGGTGCCGTTGATCAGCGCCAGGCCCTCCTTGGCGGCCAGTTGCAGCGGCACGATGCGGTGGCTGGCCAATACCGCGGCGGCGGGCTGGCGCTGGCCATCGACGACGAACTCGCCCTCGCCCATCAGCGCCAAGGTCATGTGGGCCAAAGGTGCCAGGTCGCCCGACGCGCCCACCGAGCCCTGGCTGGGCACATAGGGGCACAGGCCGGCGTTGTGAACGGCCACCAGGGTGTCGATCACCACCGGCCGCACGCCCGAATGGCCACGCGCCAGGCTTGCTGCCTTCAGCGCCAACATCAGCCGCAGCACCGGGGCGCCCAGCGGCTCCCCCACACCCACGCTGTGCGAGCGGATGAGATTGAGCTGCAGCGTGGCCAGGTCGGCCTCGCTGATGCGGGTGGACGCCAGCTTGCCAAAACCGGTGTTCACGCCGTAGACCGGGGCTGTGCCCTCGGCCGCGCGCCGCACCACCGCCGCGCTGGCGTTGATGCCCGGCAGCGCGGCAGGGTCGACCATCAGCGGATGCCCGCCCGCGTGGATGGCCTGCAGTTCGTCCAGCGAGAGTTGTCCAGGGCGCAGCAGCATCAGCGCGCCCCGGCCGAAGTACCCAGCATGGGCAGGTTCAGCCCTTGCTCACGGGCGCAGGCCACCGCGTCGGCATAGCCCGCATCGGCATGGCGCATCACGCCGGTGGCCGGGTCGTTCCACAGCACCCGCGCTATCCGCCGGGCTGCTGCGTCGGTGCCGTCGCAGACGATCACCACGCCGCTGTGCTGGCTGTAGCCCATGCCCACGCCGCCGCCATGGTGCAGGCTGACCCAGGTGGCGCCACCGGCGGTGTTGAGCAGCGCGTTCAGCAGCGGCCAGTCGCTGACCGCGTCGCTGCCGTCCTGCATCGCCTCGGTCTCGCGGTTCGGGCTGGCCACGCTGCCGCTGTCCAGGTGATCCCGGCCGATCACGATGGGGGCCTTCAACTCGCCCGACTTGACCATCTCATTGAAGGCCAGGCCGGCGCGGTGGCGCTCGCCCAGGCCGATCCAGCAGATGCGCGCCGGCAGGCCCTGGAAGGCAATGCGCTCGCCGGCCATGTCCAGCCAGCGGTGCAGGGGGGCGTCTTCGGGGAACAGCTGCTTCATCTTGGCGTCGGTCTTGCGGATGTCCTCGGGGTCGCCCGACAGAGCAACCCAGCGGAAGGGCCCGCGGCCGCGGCAGAACAGCGGCCGCACATAGGCCGGCACAAAGCCCGGGAAGGCGAAGGCGTTTTTCACACCCGCATCGAAGGCCACCTGGCGGATGTTGTTGCCATAGTCCACCGTGGGCACGCCCAGGGCCTGGAAATCCAGCATCGCCTGGACATGCACTGCGCAGCTCTGGGCGGCAGCGGCGCGCAGGCCGGCATGGGTGGCCGGGTCGGCCTGCGCGGTACGCCAGGCGTCCACCGACCAGCCGGCCGGCAGGTAGCCGTTGACCAGGTCATGGGCGCTGGTCTGGTCGGTCACCAGGTCGGGGCGAATGCCGCCTTGCCTGGCACGCCGCACCAGCTCAGGCAACAGCTCGGCCGCATTGCCCTGCAGGCCGATGGAGACGGCCTTCTTCTCGGCGGTGTAGCGGGCGATGCGGGCCAGCGCGTCGTCCAGGTCGGTCGCCTGCTCATCCAGGTAGCGGCTGCGCAGGCGGAAGTCGATGCGGCTTTGCTGGCATTCGATGTTGAGCGAGCAGGCCCCGGCAAAGGTGGCCGCCAGCGGCTGCGCGCCGCCCATGCCGCCCAGGCCGGCGGTGAGGATCCAGCGCCCGGCCAGATCACCGCCATAGTGCTGCTTGCCTGCCTCGACAAAGGTCTCGTAGGTGCCCTGCACGATGCCTTGGCTGCCGATGTAGATCCAGCTGCCAGCGGTCATTTGGCCGTACATCATCAGGCCCTTGCGGTCCAGCTCGTCGAAATGCTCCCAGGTGGCCCACTTGGGCACCAGGTTGGAATTCGCAATCAGCACCCGCGGCGCATCGGCATGGGTGCGGAACACCCCCACCGGCTTGCCCGACTGGATCAGCAGGGTCTCATCGTCGCCCAGGGTGCGCAGGCTGGCCAGGATGGCCTCGTAGCAATCCCAGTTGCGGGCGGCCTTGCCGATACCGCCGTAGACCACCAGCGCGTCGGGGTTCTCGGCCACCTCGGGGTCGAGATTGTTCTGCAGCATGCGGTAGGCGGCCTCGGTCAGCCAGCTGCGGCAGGTGATCGTGCTGCCGCGCGGGGCACGCACCGGGTGGGGCTGGGCCACGACATGGGCGGCTTGGTGGACGGCGGACAGGTCGGTCATGGCAAACCCCGGATGAATGCTGAGGATGCCGCAGCTGCGGCGGGTGTGGCGGGTGTGGCGGGTGTGGCGGGTACGCCGATTCGGGGTACATCCTACTTGTCTAGACAAGTTGGCGCAAGTAGCATGGCCTCATGGTTTCTACCGCATCCCCTGGCGCAGCCAGGCTGGCGCCCTATGCCGTGGTCAAGCAGTTCCTCAAGGCCGGGCTGGCAGCGGGCCAATGGGCCCCGGGCGCACGGATGCCGTCCGAGGCCGCGCTGGTGGCGCAGTTCCATGTCAGCCGCATGACGGTGAACCGGGCGCTGCGCGAGTTGCAGGCCGACGGCCTGGTGCAGCGCAGCCAGGGCCTGGGCACCTTCGCGGCGCAGTTGGACAAGGTTTCGTCCACCCTGACCATCCGCGATTTGCATGCCGAGATCGAGTCGCGCGGCCACCAGCACCACGCGGTGGTGCATCTGCAGCGCAGCGAGAAGGCCCCCGCCGCGCTAGCCCAGCGCCTGGGTCTGGCCACCGGCGCCCGGGTCTTCCACACCCTGATCGTGCACTTCGAAAACGGCGTGGCGCTGCAGTGTGAAGACCGCTATGTGAACCCGGCCTGCTCGCCCCATTACCTGCAGGCCGATTTCAGCCGCACCACGCCCACCCAAGTGCTGTTCGAGACCACTGCGCTGTGGCGCGCCCACTATGCGATCGAGGCCGCGCCGGCCAGCGCCGACGAGGCCCGCCTGCTGGGCGTGCCGGTGGGCGAGGCCTGCCTGGTGATCACCCGCAGCACCCACACGCGCGACGCCACTATCACGCTGGCCCGCCTGGTGCACCCGGGCCAGCGCTACTTGCTGCAGGGGGATTTCCAGCCATGAACGCACCCGCACCGCGCCCCGCCGGTCTGGCCCAACGCGCAGCCACCACAACGGGTGAGGCCGAAGTGGCCGCCTTCCAGCGCGACGGCGCGGTCTGCCTGCGCCAGTTGTTGCGGCCCGACGAGGTGGCCACACTCACCCGCGGCATCGATGCCAACCTGGCGGCGCCCAGCCCGCGCGCCATCGTTGCCAGCCAGCCCGACGACCCGGGCCGGTTCATCGAGGATTTCTGCAACTGGCGCCACAACCCCGACTACGCCGCGCTGATCTTCGGCTCAGCGCTGGCCGAGACCGCGCAGCGCTTGATGGGCAGCCGCAGCGTGCGCCTGTACCACGACCACATGCTGACCAAGGAGGCCGGCACCCGCCAGCCCACGCCCTGGCACCAGGACCAGCCCTACTACAACATCGACGGCCGGCAGAACGTCAGCTTCTGGATCCCGGTCGACCCGGTCAGCCGGCCTTCGACGCTGGAGTTCCTGGCCGGCTCCCACCTCGGCCCCTGGCTGATGCCGCGCACTTTTCTCACCGGCCAGGCGCGCTGGTTCCCCGAGGGCAGTCTGGCCGAGTTGCCCGACATCGAGGCCGACCGCAGCCGACACAACATCCTGGGCTGGGCCCTGCAGCCCGGCGATGTGCTGGCCTTTCACATGCTGACCTTGCATGCCGCCGCCGGGGTGGCGCCCGGCCGGCGCCGCCGGGTGTTCTCGGCCCGCTACCTGGGCGACGACATCACCCATGCGCCGCGGCGCTGGGCCACCTCGCCCGCCTTCCCCGGCCTGGCCGAAGCACTGCCCGCCGGCGCGCCGATGGACCATGCGCTGTTCCCGCTGCTGATCGACGAGCGCGCATGAAGCCCAACCTGATCAGCGTGGCCGACACCCTACCGCAACCCTGGCGCAATGGCGGCGGCAGCACCCGTGAGCTGTTGGCCTGGCCGTCGCCCGGCGCCTGGCAGTTGCGCCTGAGCGTGGCCGACATCGATGCCGACGGGCCCTTCTCGGTGTTCGACGGCGTGCAGCGCTGGTTCGCGGTGCTGCAAGGCGCCGGCGTGGCGCTGACCATCGACGGCCAGTTGCACCGGCAGCGCCTGACAGACGCACCACTGCACTTCGACGGCGCGGCGCACACCGATTGCCGCTTGATCGACGGCGCCACGCGCGACTTGAACCTGATGCTGCGCGGCTGCCCCGGCGGCCTGCTGCCGGCCCGGTCGGGCCAGGCCTGGCAGCCGCCGTCTGGGGTGTGCGGCCTGTTCAGCCGCCTGCCTGGCCGCTGCCAGAGCGTGACCGCGCCCGGCGGCCGGCCGTCCGCGCACAGGCTGCCGGCCCTGTCGCTGCTTTGGTTCACCACGGCGCCGCTCAGCCTGTGCTGGCAAGTGCTGCCCACCGCCGACACCCTGCCCGAGGCCTGGTGGCTTTGGGCCGCCCAACCGACTGCAAACCCATGACCATCCTCTGGCACAACGCCCGCATCGTCACGCTGGCCGGCCCCGCCGGCTGGGGCCTGATCGACGACGGCGCACTGATCACCGACGGCGACCGCCTGGCCTGGGTGGGCGCGGCGGCCCACCTGCCGGCCGGCCCGGCGCATGCGGCCGAACACGACCTCGACGGCCAGCTGGTCACGCCCGGCCTGGTCGACTGCCACACCCACCTGGTCTACGGCGGGCAGCGGGCGGCCGAGTTCGAATTGCGGCTGCAGGGCGCCAGCTACGAGCAGATCGCCCGCGCCGGTGGCGGCATCCGGTCCACCGTGGCCGCCACCCGCACCGCCACTGACGGTGAGCTGTGGCATGGCGCCCAGGCCCGGGCGCTGGCGCTGATGGCCGAGGGCGTGACCACGCTGGAGGTCAAGTCGGGCTACGGCCTGTCGGCCGAGCACGAGGCCCGCTGCCTGCGCATCGCCCGCCTGTTGGCGCATCAACTGCCGCTGACGGTGCGTACCACCTGCCTGGCCGCGCATGCGCTGCCGCCCGAGTTCGACGGCCGGCCCGACGACTACATCAGCGCGGTCTGCCAGTGGCTGCCGGGCCTGCAGGCCCAGGGCCTGGTGGACGCGGTGGATGCCTTCTGCGAGCACATCGCCTTCACGCCGGCCCAGACCCGCCGGGTCTTCGAGGCCGCGCGCGCGCTCGGCCTGCCGGTCAAGCTGCATGCCGAGCAGTTGAGCGACCAGGGCGGTGCCGCACTGGCGGCCGAGTTCGGCGCCTTGTCCTGCGACCACCTCGAATGGCTGAGCGACACCGGCATCGCCGCGATGGCGGGCGCCGGCACGGTGGCGGTGCTGCTGCCCGGGGCCTACTACTTTCTGCGCGAAACCCGGCTGCCGCCGACGGCCGCGCTGCGCGCCGCCGGCGTGCCCATCGCCATCGCCACCGACCACAACCCGGGCTCGTCGCCCGCGCTGTCGCCACTGTTGATGCTCAACATGGCCTGCACCTTGTTCCGCCTGACGCCCGAAGAGGCGCTGCGCGGCATGACGGTGCACGGCGCGACCGCACTCGGGCTGCAAGACCGCGGCCGCCTGGTGGCCGGCCAGCGCGCCGATTTCGTCGCCTGGCCGCTGGACCACCCGGCCGAGCTGTCCTACTGGCTCGGCCAGCATCCCCAAGCCCGCGTGGTCTGCGGCGGGCAGGAGCATCCCGATGACTGAGACCCCCCCGATCTACACCCTGCACGTTGGCCACACCCCGCTGCTGCTTAGCCTGCCGCATGTGGGCACGCAGATCCCGCCCGCCCTGCAGCCACGCTACACGGCCCGCGCGATGGCATTGGAAGACACCGACTGGCACCTGGAGGCGCTGTACGCCTTTGCCCGTGATCTGGGTGCCAGCATCCTGGTGCCCCAGCATTCGCGTTATGTGATCGACCTGAACCGGCCGCCCGAGAACGCGCCGATGTACCCGGGCGCCAACAACACCGAACTGTGCCCCAGCCGATTCTTCACCGGCGATGCGCTTTACCAGACCGGCCAGGCGCCCGACGAGGCCGAGGTAAAGCAGCGCCTGGCCATCTACTGGCGGCCCTACCACGACGCGCTGGCCGCTGAGCTGGCCCGGCTGAAGTCGCAGCACGGCCATGCGCTGCTTTGGGACGGCCACAGCATCCGATCACAGCTGCCCTGGCTGTTTGACGGCCGCCTGCCCGACCTGAACCTGGGCACCGCCAACGCCGGCAGCTGCCACCCCGCGCTGCGCGAATCGCTGATGCAGGTGCTGGCCGGGCAGACCGCCTTCAGCCATGTCACCGACGGCCGCTTCAAGGGCGGCTACATCACCCGCCAGTACGGCCGGCCGGCCGACGGGGTGCAGGCGGTGCAACTGGAGATGTGCTGGTCCACCTACATGGCCGAAGACCCACCCTGGGCGCTGGCACCCGATCGTGTGGCCCGGGTCACGCCGGTGCTGCGGGCCTTGCTGCAGACGATGCTGGATTGGCGGCCCCATGCCTGACGCCGCCCTGCCCCGCCTGCTGTGGGCCCCACAGGCCTGGCTGCCCGGAGGCTGGCAGGCCCAGGTGCTGCTGCAGATCGGTGCCGATGGCTGCTGGACTACGGTGCAGCCCGGTGTGGCCACCCCGCCCGCGGGCGCCCAGGTACTGGCCGGCCCGCTGCTGCCCGGCCTGGTCAATGCCCACAGCCATGCCTTCCAGCGCGCCTTTGCCGGCCTGGCCGAGCGGCGCGAGACCGAGGCCGACGACTTCTGGTCCTGGCGGCAACGCATGTATGCGGTGGCGCTGCGCATCACCCCGCCGCAATTGAAGGCCATCGCCGCGCAGCTGTACCTGGAACTGCTGCAGGGCGGCTATACCCAGGTCTGCGAGTTCCACTACCTGCACCACCAGGCCAGCGGCCAGCCACATGCCGACGCCGACGAGATGGCCTGGGCCCTGGCCGATGCGGCGGCCGAGGCCGGCATCGGCCTGACCCTGATGCCGGCCCTTTACGAGCGCGCCGGTTTCAGCCAGCCGGCGCTGCGCGACGACCAGCGCCGCTTCGCCGGCAGCGCCACCAGCGTCTGGGCGTCGGCCGGCCGCATCGCGGCGCGCGGTCGCGGCACGCCAGGCAGCGCGCCGCTGAATGCGGGGCTGGTGATCCATTCCCTGCGCGCCGCCGCGCCGGCCTCGATCCACGCGCTGCGTGGCCTGGCCGAAGGCTTTGCCGGCCCCATCCACATCCATGCGGCCGAGCAGACCGCCGAGGTCGACGACTGCCTGGCCGCCACCGGCGCCCGGCCCATCGAATGGCTGGCCCGCGAGGGCCTGCTCGACGCCCGCTGGCAGCTGGTGCATGCCACCCACAGCCTGCGCGCCGAGGTCGATGCGGTGGCGCGCAGCGGCGCCGGCGTGGTGCTCTGCCCCAGCACCGAGGCCAACCTGGGCGACGGCCTGTGCGACCTGCGCGGCTGGCTGGGCGCCGGCGTGCCGCTAGCGATCGGCTCGGACAGCCATGTCAGCCGCTGCTGGCGCGAGGAATTGCGCTGGCTCGACTATGGCCAGCGCCTGCTGCTGCGCCAGCGCAATGTGGCGGCGGCGCCGCAGGCCGGCCTGCCGTCCACCGCGCATCGCCTGTTTGACCGTGCGCTGGCTGGCGGTGCCGCGGCTGCGGGCCTGGGCGCCTGGGGCCTGCAGGCCGGTGCCCGCGCCGACGCGCTGGTGGCCGACGCCCACTGCGGCGCGCTGCTGGGCATCCCGGCCGCCCGCCAACTGGACGCGCTGGTGTTCAGCAGCCCCGCGCGGCCCTGGCAGCAGGTGATGGTGGCGGGCCGCTGGGCCTGGGGACCGCAGCAGGCGGCAGCGGCCGAGGCAACGGCCAGCCGTTACCGGCAGGCGATGGACGCGCTGTGGGCGGACGCTGACATCATGGCTGCTTGACGATGTCGCGGTGCATCGGCGCCAGCCGCGCCAGCATCCGGTTCTGCGCGCCGAAGGGGATGCCCAAGGCATCCATGCTCTGCTGCAGCACCTCCACCAGCGCGTTGAAATCGCGCTTGCGGATGTCCTGGCCGTTGTGGGCCTCGGCCATCGTCGGCCCGTCATAGACACAGGGGCCGCCGGCCTGCTGGCACAGCTGATCGGTGAGCTGCTTGACCAGGTGCTTGCGGCCGGCGTCCTTGAAGAACGGGCCGGTGCGCGGGTCGGCCTGCAGGCGAGTGAAGAAGTCGTCCATCACCGCCTGGATGCCGGCGCGCTGGCCCCAGGCCTGGTACAGGCTGTCGTCAGCCAGCGCTGGCTGCGCCGAAAGCGGCAGGGGCCAGGCCAGCAAACAGGGCCAGAGCGCGATGGCCAGTGCGGTGTGCAACGGTTTGAACATGGGGGTGTCCTCGGGCAGATCGGTCGGGGCCAAGTGCGCGGCAGCGCACACCCGGCGTGCAGGCCGCCAGCGCATCAGAAGGCCAGCTGCGCGGACAGGTAGGCCCCGGCCTGGCGGCGTGGCTGCACGCCCGGCGCAATCGCGCCCAGGTCGACCCAGGCCAGGGTCAGCGAGACCTGCTTGTTGGGCGCCCAGGCCAGAAAGAGATCGAACCAGTCGTCCTCCTTCAAGGCGCCTGCCCCCAGCACCGACCGGTTCAGGTTGTCGGGTTTGGCGCGGTACTCCAGGCCCACCGCCAGATGCTTGCTCAGCAGCTTGGCCACCGAGACCTCGGGCTGCAGGCGCAGGCCCGCGCCTTGCGCGCCACCAAAGCCCAGCAGCCCGCCCTGGTTGGCCTGGGTGGCGCGCAAGGTGGCGTTGAGCAGCACCCCCGGCGCCAACAGGAGTTTGGTGGCACTGAGGTAGACCTCGGTACCGCTGCTGCGCGCGCCCAGGGGCCCGAACAAGGTCGGCCCCAGGGCGCCGGGGTCGCTACGTTTGTGCAGCAGACCCAGCGCCAGCTGCGGCAGCGCGGAATCGGCGTCCAGCACGGCATCACCGGCCAGGCGCAGCTTCAGGCCCAGCATGTGCTGGCGCAGGTGCAGGCCGGCCAGCCCCAAGGGCGCCAGGCTCTGGCCGGTGTCCAGATCCTGGCGCGCCAGGGAGACTTCGAGGCGGTCGCCCCAGCCCAGCGCCAGGCCCTGCACGGCCAATCGGAAATCCCGCGTGCTGGCCACGCTGGCAAAGGCCGTGGCCGCCCATTGGTCGTCCGTCGCCGGCCCGCCGATCACGGCCCAGGGCGTGATACCACCGCCGGCGGCACCATCCACACTGCTGACCCCGCCGGTGAGCAGCAGTTTGCCGGGCTGGGCCAGCGCAGCGCCGCAGGTGCAGGCCGTGAAGGCCAGGACGCGCAGAACCCTGCACAAATGACGATCCAGATCCATCCATCCGCTCCTGACATTTGAAGCTGGGCACCCATTTGCCCGGCGCCGAAACCATGTTTGTCTACGCCCTGGCCCGCCGGGCAGATGCACCCGCACCAGGGGCGCGCCAGGGCATGGTAGCCCGACCTTCGCACCAGCGCCGCCGGCTGCGACGACCATTGCTGGCATCGCTGTCGCACAATGGTGCGGCCATACATCCCGGAGGAACCGATGGCCGAGCTGAAGGATGTCAACGCCGAACTGATCGCCGGCCTGCCGGACCACGGCCCCGTGGTCATGGTCAACCTGCTGCGCTTGCGCGACCGTGATGCCTACCGGCGTTACAGCGAGTTGGCGATGCCGTTGATCAAGTCGCGCGGCGGCACCGTCATCTGGGCAGGTAATGGCGAGGCGGTGGCCTTCGGCGATCCGGTGACCGACCACTGGGACTACGTGGTGCTGGTGCGCTACCCCTCGCGCGCAGCCTTCGTCGACATGGTCGGCTCCGCCGAGTACGCCGCTGCCAACCTGCACCGCGAGCAGGCAGTGGAACGCCACGTCATCGTGGCAAGTGCCGAGACCTACTCGAAAACAGCGCCGGGCGGTTCGATCCCAGCCCTTGCCACGCCGACGGCCTGAGCTTCAACCGACCGGCACCATGGCCTTGGCTGACAGGTTTCAACAGGTGATGCAGACTCCTGCGGCGTGAAGCCGGTTCGCTGCACGGCTCAACGCGTCGGGGTCTCGAACTGGACCGTCGGCGGCGTGCGATGACCAAGATGCGACCGTGGATTCTTGATCAGCGGGACCAACTGGCTCCTGCCCCGGCACGACGATCCGCCAGGGTCTTCATGACCGACAGATCGACCTGGCCTTGCTGCACGAGCGCCGCCAGGGCCGCGCGCACGATGCTGGGCGCATCCACTTCGAAGAAGTCCCGCAGTTGCTGTCGGGTGTCGCTGCGACCAAAGCCGTCGGTTCCCAAGGTGACGTAGCGCGCCGGTAGGTACTCGGCAATCAGCTGCGGCCAGGCGCGTACATGGTCGGTGACCGCCAGCACGGCGGCGCCACCAGCCAGCAGTTGCCCGACATGGCTTGGCCGGGGCCCGCTGGCCAGCGGGTCCAGGCGGTCCAGGCGTTGCTGTTCGCGCGCGTCACGCGCCAACTCGCTGAAACTCGTGACGCTGAAGACTTCGCTGGAGATGGCGTGATCGCGGGCCAGGATCTCTGCTGCCGCCTGCACCTCACGCAGGATAGTGCCTGACCCCAGCAGCCGAATGCGGGCCACGGCATCGGGCGCGTCCACATGGCGCAGGCGGTACATGCCTTTGAGCAGGTCGCCGCGAGACTCTGCGGGCAGGCTCGGCATGGCCTGGTTCTCGTTCATCAGCGTGATGTAGTGGAACTCGTCCTGCTGCTGCTCCAGCATGCGTTGCATGCCGTGCTGCAGGATGATCGCCAGCTCGCCCGCAGAGGCCGGGTCCCAGGCACGGCAATTCGGTACCGTGCTGGCCACCAGCAGGCTGGAGCCGTCCTGGTGTTGCAGGCCTTCGCCACCCAGTGTCGTGCGGCCCGCTGTGGCGCCGAAGAGGAAGCCCCGGCTGCGCTGGTCGGCAGCAGCCCAGATCAGGTCGCCCACGCGCTGGAAGCCGAACATCGAGTAGTAGATGTAGACCGGCAACATCGGCAGGCCATGCACGCTGTAGCTGGTGGCTGCGGCGATCCAGGAGCTCATCGCGCCGGCTTCGTTGATGCCCTCTTCCAGCAGCTGGCCGTCCTTCAGCTCGCGGTAGTAGAGCATCGTGTGCGCGTCTTCGGGCTGGTAGTGCTGGCCGTCCGGCGCGTAGATGCCCACCTGACGGAACAGATTGGCCATGCCGAAAGTGCGCGCTTCGTCGGCCACGATGGGCACGATGCGCGGGCCCAGCGTGGCGTCTTTTAGCAAGTTGCCCAGGGCGCGCACCGCAGCCATGGTGGTGGACATTTCCTTGCCGTTGGCGTTGAGCGCAAAGTCGGCCCAGGTCTCGATGGCCGGCACGGCCAGCGGCGGGCTGCTGGCATTGCGCCGCGGCAGGTGGCCGCCCAGCGCCGCACGGCATTGCTGCAGGTAGCGCATCTCCGCGCTGTCGCTGGCGGGGCGCAGGAACTGCAGCGTGGCCGCGTCTTCGTTCGACAGCGGCAGCGCAAAGCGGTCGCGGAAGGCGAGCAGGGCTTGCGCGTCCAGCTTCTTGGCGCCATGCGCGGTCATGCGCGACTCGCCCACGCCGCCCATGCCATAGCCCTTCTTGGTCTTGGCCAGGATCACGGTCGGCCGCCCTTCATGGGCCCGTGCCGCGGCGAAGGCCGCATGGAGCTTGCGGAAGTCATGGCCGCCGCGCTTCAGGCCGTCGATCTCGGCTTCACTCATGTGGGCCACGAGCTTCTGGACGGCGGGGTCCTGGCGAAAGAAGTGTTCGATGTTGTAGGCGCCGTCGTTGGCGCCCAGGGTCTGGTACTGGCCGTCGACGGTGCGGCTCAAGGCCCGCAGCAGCACGTGTTCCTTGTCGCGTTCGAAAAGGGCGTCCCATTCGCTGCCCCACAGCACCTTCACCACGTTCCAGCCGGCGCCGTTGAACAAGGCCTCCAGTTCCTGGATGACTTGTCCGTTGCCCCGCACCGGGCCGTCCAGCCGCTGCAGGTTGCAGTTAACGATGAAGGTGAGGTTGTCCAGGCGTTCGCGCGCGGCCAGGGTCAGGCCGGCAATCGATTCGGGTTCGTCCATTTCGCCGTCGCCGAACACGCCCCAGACGCGGCGGCCCGCCGTGTCCAGCAATCCCCGGTTGGCCAGGTAGCGCATGAAACGCGCCTGGTACACGGCGCACAGCGGCCCCAGGCCCATCGATCCGGTGGGGAACTGCCAGAAATCGGGCATCAGCCACGGGTGCGGGTAGGAGCACAGGCCCTGGCCGCCCACCTCTTGCCGGTAGCGGGCCAGATGCCCTTCACTCAGCCGCCCTTCCAGAAAGGCACGCGCATAGACGCCAGGCGCCGAATGCGGCTGAAAGTAGACGAGGTCGCTGTGCTGCCCGTCTTCGCTGCTGCGGAAGAAGTGGTTGAAGCCGAGCTCGAAGATCTCGGCGGCCGACGCATAGCTGGCGATGTGGCCGCCCAGTTCGCCATAGGCTTCGTTGGCCCGCACCACCATCGCCAAGGCGTTCCAACGGATCATGGCTGTGATCCGCTCTTCCATCGCCGGGTCACCCGGATAGGCGCCTTGTCGTTCCAGCGGGATGGTGTTCCTGTAGGCCGAAAACGGCGGGGCGTGCGCCGCAAAGCCCTGAGCCGACGCCTCGTCCTGCAGGGCCTGTACCAGGAACACCGCGCGCTCCGGGCCGGCGTTGGCAATCACCGACGCCAGCGCCTCCATCCACTCCTGGGTCTCTTGCGGATCGGTGTCGTTGCTGAGAGCGCGTTCGGTCATGGCGTCTGGGTTCTTCATGGCAAGGCTGGGTCGATGTCACGGGGGCGTCGAATGCCCCCAGGGCATTCGTGCCGCCTTGTCCGGCACCCAGGCATTGTCTGGGTTCGGCGCCTTGGCCGTCAGATGCCGTTCTCGGGGCTGCACCAGCTCATCCAAGGACATCTCAACAGGGGACCAAGCGGCCTCCGCGCCCGGCGCCAACAGGCGCACCGCGGCTTACAGGGGCACGGGAAACCAGCCCAGCTGCAAAGCCGCACCGACCACGAAAAAGTGGGTGGCAATGGCGTCGCCCGGCAGTGCCGTGGCCAGGCCAGTGGCGTCAATGAACAGACAAGCCCGCTGCGGTCACGCGCTGGGCACACAGCGCAAGGCCGGGCGCGCAGGCGACACATCGTCCGCTCGCACGCCCTGCGCCGCCACGTCCGCAGGCACAGCTTGGCCCATCAGCAATGCCGCAGCCGTTCGTGCCAGCGCGGGTGCCATCTGGATGCCATAGCCACCCTGGCCCGCCAGCCAGAAGAAGCCCTCGGCCTGGGTGTCGTAGCCGGCCACCGGCGACCGGTCGGCCACAAAACTGCGCAGGCCCGCCCAGCGCTGGTTGATTCGCTTCACCGACTCGGAAGTCAGGGTCTCGAAGCGGTCCACGGCCATGGCGATGTCGAGTTCTTCAGGCGCCACGTCGCAAGGCTCCACCGGGTCTTCGTTGGCCGGGGACAGCAGCAACTGGCCCGCATCGGGCTTGAAGTACACGGTTTCGTCCACGTCGATCACCATGGGCCAATGCCGGCTGTCGTGGGCTGCGGGCGCCGGGATCGTCATCGCGCTGCGGCGCTTGGGCTGCAAGCCCACGGTGGCGGCGCCCGCCTGGCGCGCGACGGCGTCGGCCCAGTCACCCGTGGCGTTCACCAGGACCGGCGCGCTGAAGTCGCCGGCCCGGCAACGCACGGTCCAGACGCAGCCGCTGCGACCCAGGGCCAGGTCGGCGGCCCCCAGCACCACTTGTGTTCCCGCACGCCGTGCCCAGCGCAGATAGCCCTGGTGGATGGCCGCCACGTCCATGTCGCAACCCGAGCCATCGATGTAGGCGCCCGCCAGCCACTCGGGCCGCAGGATGGGCACCAGGCCCAGCGCTTCCTGCCGTGCGATGCGGTGCATCGTTGAAGGCGCAGCAGGGCCGCCGTAGCGGGATTCCAAACGCGCAAGACCCTCGCTGTCGGCCACGATCATGGCCGCGCGCGGGCTCATCAAGGGCACATCGCAGAACCCCTCGGGTGGCCGCTCCAGAAAACCCCGGCTCGCCCGCGTCAGCGCGCACACGGCTGCATTGCCATAGCTCTCGAAGAACATGGCGGCGGATCGCCCGGTTGAGTGGCGGCCCGGTTGGTCTTCCAGCTCCAGCAGGATCACCTTGCGGTGCAGGCTCAGTTCGGCCGCCAGCGAAGCGCCGGCCATGCCGGCACCCAGAACAATGACGTCGGCTTGGTTGCTCATGGCAGGATGGGCAGTGTCAGCGTGGAGGGTCTGTCATTGTCGTGAAACACGGTCTGCAGCGCGCTGCGCATGGCCATGGCCGTGGCGATCGGCTCGCCCGTGTGCGGGTTGGGGTCCGCCCAGGGGAAGTTGGAGCCGCTGATCAAAAGGCGCAACCGGCTTCCCGACGGCAACCTGTGGCCCACATAGGCCAGCGCAAGCGTCACGTGCACGGGCTGCCCTGGCGTCAGCAGCCGTTCCTGATCGAAGCCCGCGTGGTAGCGAAGCCGCAACTGGCCCGTGGAGAGCTTTACCGTTTGGCCGTCCAGTCGGCGCCGGGCCGACGATGCCCGACCAAACGGGACGAAGCACCGGCTTTCGGGGCTACGCTGAATGAGGTCAAAGGCACGCAGTCGTTTCAAGCTGTACGTGTACTTCGTGCAGCACTGGTTCAACTTGGCGGACGAGGCCCGCGAAGAAGCGCTGCTCGACAGCGTGGCTCCGCGGCGGTTTGTCGGGATCGACCTGGGGCGCGAACGCGCGTCCGACGGCACCACGCTGCTGAAGTTCCGCCGCACACTGAAGAAGCACAAGCATGGCACTGCGTTCTTCGCCAAAGTCGGGCAGGTGCTGCAAGACAAGGGCATGAAGGTGGGCACCGGCACCATCGTGGACGCTGCCATCATCTCGTCACCGCTGTCGACCATGCAGCCGGTTCGGGCCACACCAAACGCAGTCAGGCCAGGTGGCAGGCCACCTGCTGCCCGCCTTCCAAGGTGCGCAGCAGCGGCATCTCAGCCTGACAGCGCGCCACGGCCTGGGGACAACGGCTGTGGAAGGCGCAACCCGATGGCGGGTTGACCAGGCTGGGCACCTCGCCCCGAACGCTGGCCACCAGGGGCCGCCGCGGATCCGGGCGCGGAATCGCCTGCAACAGGGCCTGGGTGTAGGGGTGGCGCGGCATCGCGTACAAGCGGTCGCGCGGCGCCAGCTCCACGATCTGGCCGGCATACATCACCGCCACGCGGGTGGAGATGTTGCGCACCACCGCCAGGTCGTGCGCGATGAACAGATAGCTCAGGCCCAGGGCCTGCTGCAGATCGAGCAGCAGGTTGATCACCTGGGCCTGCAGGGACACGTCCAGCGCCGAGACCGGCTCGTCGCAGACGATGAAATCAGGCTGCAGGGCCAGCGCGCGCGCAATGCCGATACGCTGGCGCTGGCCGCCCGAAAATTCGTGCGGAAAGCGCTCGCCGCTGTCACGCGGCAAGCCCACCGTATCGAGCAGCGTCTGCACACGCTGCTGGCGGTCAGCGCGGCTGAAACTGCCGGCCACGTCCAGCGGCTCGGCGATCGCCTCGCCCACCCGCATGCGCGGGTTCAGACTGCCCTGCGGGTCTTGAAACACAAACTGAACCCGCCGCCGCACCCGCGCCAAGGCGCCAGGCCGGGCGCCGGTGGCGATCTCTTCGCCCATCAGCCGCACCGAGCCCCGTGTGGCCGCCAGCAAGCCCACCAGCAGCCGGCCGGTGGTCGACTTGCCCGAGCCCGATTCGCCCACCAGGCCAAAGGTCTCGCCGCGGGCGATGTCGAAGTTCAGGCCACGCACCGCCTGCAGCACACGCGCCGGCTCGCCCAGCCGGCGCTGCAGCTGGAAGTGCTTGTCCAGGCCGCGCACCGAGACGATGCTGTCCGCTGCGGCAGGGACGGCCGGGGCGACCTCGGGGTCAGGGCCAGGGGTGGTCACCGCAGGGCCCATGGCGTGCCCTCCCCGGGTTTGGCCGGGCCCAGGGCCTGCAGCAGGCACGGCGGGCAGCGCGATTGCCGCCCTGGGCCAGCAGCGGCCAGCGGCGGCGCAGACCTGAGGCAATCGGCCTCGGCCTGCGGGCACCGGGGGTGAAATCGGCAGCCGGCAATCGGCTGCGCCGGATCGGGGATGCTGCCCGGTATGGCCTGCAGCCGCTGCACCGGGCCGTCAATGCGCGGCACGGCCGCCAGCAGGCCGCTGGTGTAGGGGTGCAGGGGCTGGTCAAACAGGCCGACCACGGGCGCAGTCTCGATCACCTGGCCGGCATACATCACCACCACACGCTGGGCAAACTGGGCGATCACGCCCAGGTCATGGGTGATCAGGATCAGCGACATGCCCAGCTCTTGCTGCAGCTCGCGCAGCAGTTCGAGGATCTGCGACTGGATGGTCACGTCCAGCGCGGTGGTGGGCTCGTCGGCGATCAGCAACTGGGGCTGGCAGGCGATGGCCATGGCGATCATCACGCGCTGGCGCTGGCCGCCCGACAGGCGGTGCGGGTAGTCGTCGATACGGCGCGCCGCATCGGCGATGCGCACCATGTCCAGCAGCGCCAGCGCGCGCTGGCGGGCGGCCCGCTGGTCCAGGCCCTGGTGCAGGCGCAGCGGCTCGATCAGCTGCTCGGCCAGGGTGAGCACCGGGTTCAGCGAGGACATCGGGTCCTGGAACACCATCGCGATCTCGCGGCCGCGGATGCACCGCATCGCGCGCTCGGGCGTGGCCAGCAGATCGCGACCGCCAAACAGCACCTGGCCACTGAGCCGCGTGTTGCGCTTGTCGTGCAGGCCCAGGATGGACAGCGCGCTCACGCTCTTGCCACTGCCCGATTCACCCACCAGGCCCAGGCATTCCCTCGGGCCGACCTCAAAGTCAACATCGCGCACGGCGGTTGCCCAGCCGCGTTCTCCGCGAAACTGCACCGACAGGCCGCGCACCGCCAGCACCGGATCGGTGGCCGCGCTGCCGTGCATATTCGCCAGCCCGGGCACCAGCGCCGTATCGGTCATGTCTCCACCTTCAGGCGCGGGTCCAGCACATCGCGCAGGCCATCGCCCAGCAGGTTCATGCCCAAGGCGGCCAGGCTGATGGCCAGGCCCGGAAACAACATGATCCACCAGGCCTCGACCGAGAAGTCGCGCCCTTCGGCAATGATGTTGCCCCAGCTCGGCGCGGGCGGCGGCGGCCCGATGCCCAGGAAGCTGAGCGCCGCTTCGGCCAGGATGGCGTAGGCAAACACAAAGGTCAGCTGCACCACCAGCGGCCCCAGGCAGTTGGGCAAGATGTGTTTGCCGATGATGCGCCCATGCCCGGCACCGCTGACACGTGCGGCCTCCACGTATTCCATCTCGCGGATCACCAGGGTGGAGGCGCGCACGATGCGCGCGGTGCGCGGCACATAGGCCACCGACAAGGCCACGATCACGCTGGTGGTTTGTGGCCCCAGGGCCGCGCTGATGCCAATGGCCAGCAGGATGGCCGGGAAGGCCAGCAGCGCGTCCATGCAGCGCATCAGCAGCGAATCCAGGCGCTTGAAATAGCCCGCCGCGATGCCGATCAATGTGCCCATCAGGCCTGAGGCCAAGGCCACCGCCAGACCAATGCTCATCGACAGGCGGGCACCGTAGAGCACCCGGTTGAGCAGGTCGCGGCCGAACTGGTCGGCCCCGAACCAGAAGGCCGGCGAAGGCGGCTTGAAGCGGTTGCGCAGCTTCATGGCGGTGGGGTCGATGCCGGTGAGCAGGGGGCCCACGGCGGCCGCCAGCACCAGCAGCAGCACCACCACCAGGCCCACCATGAACGAGCGGTGCCGCAGCAACTTGCGCAGCACCAGCCAGCGCCGCCGGGGTGCCAGATCGAGGGTGCCGAAAGCCGGTGCATGGCCCGCAGTCTGCGCGTCCATCAAGCTGGCGGTATCAGTCATAGCGCACCCGTGGATCGACCCAGGTGTAGACCAGATCGACCGCCACGTTCACCAGCACAAAGGCCAGGCCCAGCAGTAGCATGGCGCCCTGCACCAGCGGGTAGTCGCGGGCGATGATGCCCTGCACCACCAGGCGCCCGATGCCGGGCAGCGCAAACACCTGCTCGATGACCACCGAGCCGCCGATCAACAGGCTCAGGATGATGCCGCTGACCGTGACCACCGACACCAGCGTGTTGCGGAACGCGTGCCGGCCCACGGTGCGCCACTCGCTCAGGCCCTTGGCCCGCGCGGTGCGGATGTAGTCCTGGTCGAGCACGTCCAGCATGGCAGAGCGGGTCATCCGCGCCAGGTAGCCGATCTGGAACAGCGCCAGAATCAGCGCCGGCTGCAGCAGCGAGCGAAACCAGGGCCCGACGCCCTCGCCCAGCGGCGCATAACCCGACGACGGCAGCCACTGCAGCTGCACCGAGAAAACAATGACCGAGATGATCGCGATCCAGAAGCTGGGGATCGACACGCCCACGAGGGCCACGGCCATCACCGCCGAATCGATCCAGGTGTTGCGGCAGTAGGCGGCCGTGATGCCCAGCGCCACGCCCACCGGCACGGTGATGGCAAAAGCCAGCAGGGCCAGCGACAAGGTCACCGGCACCCGCGCGGCCACCGCCTGCACAACGCCCTGGTTCAGCATCAGCGACTTGCCGAAATCACCGCTGGCCAGGTGGCCCAGCCAGGCCAGCAGCTGGGTCCAGATCGGCCGGTCCAGCCCCAGCTGGTGGCGCAGGGCCTCAATGGCGGCGGGCGAAGCATCGGGCCCAGCGATCACCACCGCCGGGTCGCCTGGCAGCATGTGCATCAGCAAGAAGGCGAGAACCGCCACCAGCAGCAACACCGGGATGGCCTGCACGAGGCGGAACAAGACCGCGCGCATCAGATGGGGATGAGTGAGGCCGGCGGCGTGGGGCCAGGCTACTTGATGCCCACGTTCCAGAAGCGCGGCAGATAAAAGCTGCCAAAGCCTTCCACTTTCTTCTGGTTCAGCGCGTTGATCGTGCCCATGTCGGCGATCTTGATCATGTAGGCCTGCTCAAGCACACGGTTCTCGATCAGGTCCCAGGCCTCCTTGCGCTTGGGCTGCTCCAGCGAGGTGTAGAACTGCTCGTAGGCGGCATCCAGCACGCTGTCGTTCTTGACCTGCGGAAAGGTGTAGAACATGGTGCGCCACTGCTGCGGCCCGATCAGCGGATTGGAGCAGAAGGCGGTGGACGAGACATTCCAGGTGCCGGTGCCACGTTGCATGTTGCTGGCGTTGGTGGTCCAGTCGACGACCTCCACCTTGACCTTCATGCCCACGGCCTTCATCAACTCGGACAACACCAGGATGGCATTGCGGAAGTTGGGGTAGGCGGCGGTGGTCATCAGCGTGATCTCCTCGCCCTTGTAGCCGGCCTCCTTCAGCAGGGCCTTGGCCTTCTCGGGGTTCTTCTGGTCGTAGTAGCGCTTCATCGCATCGCCCTGGTAGAAAGGGCTGAAGGCATACACCAGCGAGTGATTGGGCTTGCTCACCGCGCCCATGGCCAGGCTGATCTCTTCCACATCGACCACCGCGTTGATGGCCTGGCGCAGCTTGACATTGGCCGTGGGCCCCTGGGCGCTGTTCACCACGTACACCTGCATGCAGTACGGGAACACGCTGATGGTCTGCAGGTTGGGGTTGCCGACCAGGCGCTTGGCCAGGTCGGGCAGCAGCCCTGCCACCACATCGGTGTCGCCGGCCTGCAGCGCGGCCACGCGGGCATTGGGCTCACCGATGAAGGCATAGCGCACGGCGTCCAGGTACACGGTGCGGCGGCCGGCATAGCCGTCATTGCCGGCATAGCTGGTGTTGGGCACATAGCCGTCAAAGCGTTGCAGCACCAGGTGGCTGTCCTTCACCCATTCGCCCAGCTTGAACGGCCCGGTGCCGATGATGTCCACCTCGCGCGGGGCCTTGTCCTTCTGGCCCTTGGGCAGGATCACAAAGGGGTAGACGGGGCTCTTCAGGATTTCGACGAACACCGCATTGGTCTTGTTGAGCTTGACGATGAAGGTGTCGGCGTCGGGCGCTTCGACGCTCTTCACATCGTTGAGCACCACCGCATTGGGGCTGATGCGGCGGTAGCGCTCGAACGAGGCCAGCACATCGGCCGAAGTGAGCGTGCTGCCATCGTGGAACTTGATGCCGCGGCGCAGCTTGAAGGTAAAGGTCTTGGCGTCGTCGGTGATCTGCCAACCCTCGGCCACCATGGGCTTGGTCTCGTACTTCTCGCCGATGGTGACCAGGGCTTCGAACAGGTGGTGGATCACCTCCAGCTCGACCGCGCTGCTCGACACATATGGGTCGAGTGTGCCGGGGCCGGCCGCGTAGGCATAACGCAGCGTGCCGCCCTTCTTGAGCTCGGCCGCCGCGGGCGCTGCGGCCAGCAGGCTAACCAAGGCGCAACTGGCGGCCAACAGGCCCGCGCCGGCAAACCGCTTGAACAGGGGCATGGGGTTCATGAGGGCTCCTTGGCCGAGGCGTCGGCTGTGGGTTGATCAGAAGGTTCGGCCGTGAAGCGGTCGAGGATGTTGCGGGCGATGCGGGTGGTGAAGAAGTCCTTGCGCTTCAGGCCCATCACCCATTCGCAGGTGCCGGCGGTGACCACCTCGCCCTGGCCGCGCGCCATGTGCACCACCATGCCCGAGCCGTAGCGCACCTGGGCCAGCGCGGCCTCGCCCGTGCTGCCATGCACCGATCGCGCCACGCCGCGCATGTCGTTCTCGCCCAGGTAGTAGCGGTAGCCTTCGCCGGGGAACATGGCCTCGGCCTTCATGGCCGGCGTCATCGCCAGGATGCTGATGTGGGTGGGCGCACCGTCCTCCCCTGTGGGGTAGGGCAGGCCGTGTTTGAAGGTGTAGTCCAGCCCATCGACTTCGTACGAGAAGATGTTGGCCTCGTGCCCGAACACATCGCCATAGCCCAGCTGGGTGCCGGCAAAGGCCCAGTGGTCAGGCCGGTACACGGTGAAGCCCTTGCTGCCCCGCGGCGCGAAGCCGCCCCAGGACGCGTAGATGCCCTGCCCGCCGTTGACGCCCATGGTGCTGGCACCGGGGTATTTGACATGCCGGCTTTCCCACATGTCGGTGAGCAGGTGGGCCTGCGCGGTGCCGCGCACCGGGTCGTCGGTGGCGGCGCGGCCCTTGTAGCAGACCTGCCGGCGGCCTTCGTCTTCCAGCCGCACCTGCCACAGGAAGTTGCCGCCAAAGCGCGCCACCTTGCCGCCGCCATCGACGAAGGCGTCGACATGGTCGCGCATGTCGCGGCTCCAGTATTCGTCATGGCCCACGATCACCAGCGCGTCGTAGCGCGCCAGGATCTCGGGCCGGTAGTGCAGATCGGTCTGGCAGATGGTGTCGAAGTTGATGCCTTCTTTCTGCGCCCAGCAGACGAAATGGCGGTCGTACTGGGCCCAGCCCGAGGCGGCATAGAAGTAGCCGAAGCCATGGCTCCAGGCCCAGTCCTTCACGTGGTAGCGCGGCGCGGTCAGCGGATCGGGCACCGGCGCGGCGCAGATGCGCGGTGCGCCATCGGGCAGCCACACCATGCCGCGGGTCCAGGGCCGCTGCACATGCAGGATGGGCGAGGCCTGGTTGCCGTCGCCATGCACGCCGATGTAGCTGCTGGCGCCGCCCCAATCGTTGTAGGCCGCCCAGGTGGAGGTGGGCAAGACCATCAGCAGCCGGGCCGTCTGCGTGCGGGCGGTGGGCCGCACCACGAAGAAGTGGTGCTGCACAAAGCGCCCGCCATCGGGCCGCAGGCAGGTGGAGATGACCTTGTAGAAGCCCGACGCGGCGTCGTCGGGCAGGCGCCAGCGCAGGCTCTCGGGCCAGCGGCAGCCGTGCAGGTAAGCGTCTGGGGGCGCGGGGTGAAACACGCCCGGCAAGTCGTGCTGCTGGAGCACGGTGCGCGGCTGCAGGCCATCCAGCACCACCTCCAGCGACCACAGGCCGGCATGGCTGCTGCTGTGGATACACACCTCGTCGCCCGGCCCATAGCTCATGTGGTCGGTGTAGGTGTGCACCTCGGGCCAGGCCGGGTCTTCGCGCGGGAAGTCGTACCAGCGCCGGTCTGGCCAGCCGTCGTCGGCATGCATGGGGCCGATGCGGGGCGGGCCCACATTGATGGCCCGTACGCTGCGCGGGTCGCCGGCGGCGCGCTGGCCGAAAGAGTTTTGTGCAGGGCGGGTTGGGCCGGTGTGGGGTGCGTCGCTCATGAAGGGTCCTGTGCCAGGGGCTGCAAGGAGACGGGGCGGGTCATGGCCGCGATGCCGGCCCAGTCGTAGTGCATGGGCACCAACTCGCCACGCGCCCACAGCGCGTGCTGGTCACGCCGATGGGCATCGCCCGGCCAGCCGCACACGCCATCCAGCACGATCCAGCGGCAGTTGGCCCAATCGCCCACGTCGAAGACATAGCGTGCGATGGCGCCATAGGCCGCCTGCAGGCCGAGTGCGGGCAGGCAGCCGTTGGCCATCACGGTGTCGTTGTCACCGGGCAGCGGCAGGCCGGGCAGCTCGAATTGCCGGGCGGCTTCGGGCGACAGGCCCTGCAGCGGGTGTTGCAGCTTGGCCGGGTGCTGCTCGCCCCAGGCCCGGCCGTCAAAGGTAGCGGCCGTGCGTGACAAGGCTTGCTGGCAGGCCTGTGCCCAGCTCAAGCCACCCAGCAGGCCCACATCATTGGCGCGCAGCAACTGCGGCAGGGTCCACCACAGCTGGGTCTCGGGCAGGGTGCCGGGGGGCAGGCGGATCAGCGGGTTGACCGCGGCGCCGTCCAGCCCCGACGCCTCGGCCAGCACCCGCGCCAGCTGCCAGCGGAAGGCGCTGTAGGCCGCCGCGCCCACCGAATCGACCCGCATCTGCGCATCCCAATCGACGATGCTGCGGCGCAGGGCTTCGCTGGCCGCATCGGCCGCGGTGAAGCCTGCCAGCACCTGCTGGAACACCGGTGCAGTCAGGCTCTGCACGTCGCGGTGGATGCGCACCATGTCCTCGGACGTGGCCGCAGGCAGCTGGGCCAGCAGGGCCTCGATCCGCCGGGCGCGGTAAGGCGGGTGGCAGTCGGTCAGGAAGTACGGCGCTTCGTTCGCCACTTCGGCGCCGCCTTCAGGCGGCCGCTGGTCGGCAATGAAGCGGTTGTTGGCCGTGACCAGGAAGCCCCGCGCCGGGTCAAGCACACGCGGCATGGCCTGCGCAGGCAGCATGCCCTGCCACTCGTGCTCGCCGGTCCAGCCCGGCACCGGCAGCCAGCCGTTCAGGCGCCCGCGCCGGGGCACTTGGCCGCGCACCAGGTGGCCGATGTGGCCCTGGGTGTCGGCGGCCACCAGGTTGTGGTCGATCAGGCCCCAACTGCGGCAGGCATCGAACAGGCCATCCACGCTGCGGGCCTGCAGCATCGGCAGCAGGCAGTCGAAGGACAGGTCGGTGTCCAGCACCTGCACCGATCGCAGCACCAGGCCGCTGCCGGCCTCGGGCGTGCCGGCCACCACGGGGCCATGGCGCGTACTGACCACAGCCACCTGCACGTCGTCGGCGCCACGCACCTTGATGGTCTCGGTGCGGCGGGTGTGGGCTTCCCATTGGCCTTGGAACGCGCTGGTCAGCGCGTCACCGTGGCCTTGGAATCGCTCGACATACAGGTCATGAATGTCGGCGAAGGCATGGGTCACGCACCAGGCCACCTGGCCGTTGTGGGCAAAGTGCGGAAAGCCCGGCACACCCGGCACGGTGAAGCCGATGGCATCGAAGGCGTCGCAGGCCAGGTGGGTTTGGGCATACATGCCGGGCATCTCGAACTGGCGGTGCGGGTCGCCCGCCAGCAGCGGCCGGCCCGAGGCGGTGCGCCCGGGCGCCACCGCCCAGTTGTTGCTGCCGCCGCCGGTGGCATCGCCTGCGGCCAGCTCGGCCACCGCAGC
>JANNZD010000071.1:0-4893 GCA_031410435.1 Betaproteobacteria bacterium
GGTGCCCCGGGCTGCCACCCACCCGGGCCTGGTGGGGGCGCTTATTAACCCGTCCCGGGGGGTGCCCGCCTGCATCCACAGCGTGGTCCACAACGGGGCGCTGGTGGCGCGCACCCCCGGGCTGCTGCTGGCCGGCCTGGATGTCAGCGCGCTGCTCGATCGGGTGCGGGCCCAGCTGCACCTGGAAACCGACTATGCCGCCGAGGCCCGCGCCACCAGCCTCTACCGGCGCCGCCTGGGGCGCGACCCGATGTTGAGCGTGCCCTCGGTGCGGCGCGCCTTCTGCACCCCGCTGATCCTGGCCACCGACTTTGCACCCGGCGTGGCGGTGGACCAGCTCGTTGCGCAGGGCCTGCCGCAAGACGTGCGCGACCGAGTGGCCACCGCGCTGTGCCGGCTGGTGATGCGCGAGTTGTTCGTGCTGCGCCTGGTGCAGACCGACCCGAATTTCGGCAATTACCTGTACGACGCCGCCAACGACCGGGTCTGGCTGCTCGATTTCGGCGCCACCGAGGCGGTGGACCCGGCCCGTGCCGAGCAATTGCGCAGCCTGGCTCGCGCGCTGTGCGATGCCGACGCGGCGCGCCTGCGCGCGGCCGCACAGCAGGTGGGTTATCTGGACCCGCGCGACCCGTCGGCCCAGGCCGACGGCGTGCAGGCCATGCTCTACCTGGCGGGTGAACCCTTCCGCCACCGCGGCCCCTATGACTTTGCCGCGTCCGACCTGTCCCGCCGCGCTTTCGAGCGTGGCCGGGCCCAGTTCCTGGGCGCCGGCTTCGCCCGCACCCCGCCGGCCGACCTGGTGTTCGTGCAGCGCAAGATCGTCGGCACCTTCCTGCTTTGCGCCAGGCTGAAGGCGCGGGTGGACGTGCGGGCGGTGTTCAGCGAGTCTTACTGAGCCCGCCCAGCCGGCCGCGCGCTGGCCGACAATCCACCGCTGCCCGCCACCACAGCCCCTGCCCCTGCCCATGACCAGCGCTTTCGACCAGGAAACCCGCCTGCACAGGCTGCCGCCCGTCCCGCACGACCCCGCAGCCGGGGTCCGCTTCAGCGGCCAGGTGGATGCCGCCTGGAATATCGGCGCCAACCCCAATGGGGGCTACCTGCTAGCCCTGGCGGTGGAAGCCTTGCGCCAGGCCCTGCCAGCCCAGCCCGACCCGCTGAGCGTCACGGTGCACTACCTGCGCCCCGGCCTGGCTGGCCAGCCCTGCCAGATCGACACCCAGGTGCTGCGCAGCGGCCGCAGCCTCAGCACCGCCCGGGCCACCCTGGTGCAGGACGGCAGCGCCCGGCTCGAGCTGCTGGCCTGTCTGGGTGATCTGGGCCAGGCGCCGGTGGCCGGTGCGCCGCTGCTGACCCTGCCGGCACCCGAGATGCCGCCGCCCGAGGCCTGCGTGGGCCGCTCGGCCGATGCCCAGGGCGTGGGCCTGCCCATCCTGGGCCGGCTCGACATCCGCCTGCACCCGCAGCAGGCCCGGGCCGGTGCGGCCGGCGCGGCCCGGGTCAGTGGCTGGATCCGCTTCCAGGACGGCCGCCCGCCGGACGCCCTGGCCTGCCTGCTGTTTGCCGACGCCTTCCCGCCGGCGGTGTTCGGCCTGCTCGGCATGGTGGGCTGGGTGCCCACGGTCGAGCTGACGGTGCATGTGCGGCGCCGGCCGGCGCCGGGCTGGATGCTGGGCCAGTTCTGGTCGCATGATCTGTGCGACGGCCGGGTGATCGAGGACGGTGCGCTCTGGGATTCGGCGGGGCAACTGGTGTTGCAGTCGCGTCAGCTGGCGCTGGTGCGGCCGGGCACGGCAGCGGGCTGAGCGCCTCGACGCTGGTGCCGGCGGGTGCGGGCGGGTGCCGGCGGGTGCCGGCCGCTTGTCACCCAGGTGTTTGCCGGCCGTGCGGCGGCTCGCCCACACTGGCAGGCCGCCGCGCAGCCGCGCGCGACCGACCCCAGGATGCCCATGAGCCATCGCCCTGCCGACGCGCCGCTGCCGCCCTTTCGCAAGCTGAACTGGCTGCCGCGCGACATTGCTGTCGAGCGTCGCGCCGACGGTGTGATCGTGCTGCAGTCGCGCCACGCCTTGCAGGCCTATGAGGCCCATGTGCCGGCCTTTCTGGCGCGCTGGGCCCAGGCCCGGCCCGACCAGACCTGGCTGGCCCAGCGCCAGGGTGCGCAGCGCAGCTGGCAACACCTTTGCTATGCCGACGCCAAACGCCAGGTCGACAGCCTGACCCAGGCCCTGCTCGACCTGCGGGTGCCGGACGGCCGCCCGGTGGCCATCCTGTCGGGCAACTCGCTGGCCCATGCGCTGATGACGCTGGCGGCAATGCAGGCCAGGCTGCCGGTGGCGCCGTTCTCGCCGGCCTACTCGCTGCTCAGCCAGGACCTATATCAACCAGCGCGCCGGCCTGGACCGGCGCGCCGCGCTGGTGCAGCGCCTGTATGCCGATCCGCCCGATGACGCGGTGATCGTGCTGCCCGACTGACCTGCGCTGCCTGCCCTTGCCCCCCTTCCAACCTGCCCCAGCCCCGCCGATGACGCTCTCGACCGCCACCCTGTCCAGCCCCCTCACCCTGACCCGCGGCCCGGCCTGGGCTCACCGCATCACGCTGGCCCCGCTCACCAATTGGCAAAGCCATGCCGACGGCACGCTGGGCGAGGACGAATACCGTTGGCTGACGATGCGCGCCCAGGGCGGCTTTGCGATGACCATGACCTGCGCGGCCCATGTGCAGGCCGGCGGCCAGGGCTTTCCGGGGCAGCTGGGTGCCTGGTCGGACGCCCACCTGCCCGGCCTGGCGCGGTTGGCCCGGGGCATCCATGCGGCGGGCAGCGTCTCCAGCCTGCAGATCCAGCATTCGGGCCGGCGCGCGGACATCAAGCTCACCGGCCAGCAACAAGTGGCGCCCTGGGATGATGCCGAGACCGGCGCACGCGCGCTCAGCACCGCCGAGGTCGAGCAGCTGGTGCAAGACTTCATCGCCGCCGCAGTGCGCGGCGAACAGGCCGGCTTCCAGGGCGTGGAGCTGCACGGCGCCCACGGCTACCTGCTGGCGCAGTTTCTCGACGCCGAGCACAACCAGCGCGCCGACCGCTACGGCGGCAGCTTGGCGAACCGCAGCCGCATCCTGTTCGAGATCATCGACGGCATCCGCGCCCGCAGCGGCCCGGCCTTCCAGCTCGGCCTGCGCCTGTCGCCCGAGCGCTTCGGCATCACCTTGCCCGAATCGCTGGCGCTGGCCCAGGCGGTGCTGGCCGGCGGCCAGCTCGACTACCTGGACATGTCGCTGTGGGATTGTTTCAAGCCGCCGCTCGACCCGGCCTATGCCGACAAGCCCTTGATCCAGCACTTTGCCGCGTTGGACCGGGGCACCACCCGCCTGGGCGTGGCCGGCAAGATCATGGACACCGCCACCGCCCAGCGCTGCCTGGACGCGGGGGTCGACTTCGTGCTGATCGGCCGGGGCGCGATGCTGCACCACGACTTTGCCCGCCGCGCGCTGGCTGACCCGGCCTTCAGCTGCATCGAGCGGCCGGTGAGCCGCGCCCATTTGCAGGCCGAGGGCCTGGGGCCGGCCTTTCTGCAATATGTGGCCAGTACCTGGCCGCGCTTTGTGGCTGACGCCTGATCGCGACCTTGCCGCCACCCGTCGGCAAGCCACCCCGCTGGGCGGCCGGCCCGGGCCGGCGCATGGATGCATCGCTCAGTCAGGCAGGAAGACCATTCGAGAATAGGACGGAATGGACATCACGCCAACCACCTGCTCCGCACCGTCGAAAACCTGTCCGAGCTTTGGACCGGTTGCCTTGAACGAGATATTGGTGACCCGGTCGGTGCCGGTCGGCGTGCTGCGGACAATATCCGCCACCTGGTCCCAGCGATAGATGCGGTAAAAATCAGGTCTTGCCCCTGAATAGGTTTTTTGCTCGACCTTCGATTTCACTGTGGCGCCGCGCTGATACTGGATTCTGAGGTCGATGGCATTGCCGTCCTCGGCCGTGAAGAGCCAGGTTTCGTCTGCGTTTGACCTGCCGTCGGTGCCAGCGCCCACCCTGCGCTCGACAGCGGCCTGCCCCGGCGCATAGACCCCATAAGCACCGGGGGCGCCTTCGCGCAGGGTGATGCCGTAAACCACCATGGTTACCGTGGCGTCGCTTCCCTTTTTTCTTGCGGGAACCGCCAGCACGGCGCTGCGGGTCGGTGCCATCGGCTTGCCTTCGGCATCCTGGGCCGAGATCGAATCGATCAAGACCACCGCAAGGTTGAAACCCTTGAAGGGGCCGGCCGGCGGCGGGCTGCTTTCCCAACCGTCGGGCATCAGTTTCTGCACGGCAGTTTCTGAAACCTTGAATGTGACGGTTGTGCGGACGTCGACATTGCTGCCGGACAATTTATCGCCGGCGCCGGCGGGCAACGCCAGTGCAGCCAGCAAGAAAAGCACGAATGACTTCATAAAAACCCCCTCGGCCCACCTGTCAGGTTGAATATCAGTTTTTTTGATCTTAGGTGCAAGTAACCATTCCCGCAAGCGCGGTAGTGCGGTGCGGCTGCGGCAAGACCGGTGCTGGCGTCTCAAGCCGGGCTGTCCAGGGCCCACCGGCCTCAAGAAGCCAGCCAGCCCAGCACCGCAAACGCCGGTACCGGCTGGGCCAGGCCCTTCAACGCAAACGGCCCGGCCGCTTGGGCGTCCACCAGGGTGTCGAGCCGGGCCATGATCTTGCGGTCCACCAGCACCTGGCCCGCTGCGGCCTCGCCGCAGAGCCGGGCGGCCAGGTTGGTGACGTTGCCGATGGCGGCATAGTCCCAGCGGCCCTCGAAGCCGATGGTGCCCAGCGTGGCATAGCCCTGCGCCACGCCGCAGCCCAGGCCCAGGCTGAAACCCCGCTTGTGCCAGGCCTG
>JANNZD010000072.1:0-1689 GCA_031410435.1 Betaproteobacteria bacterium
TGGTGGGCCTCGGCCAGGCTCATCGCCACCACCACGCCCTTGCCGGCGGCCAGCCCATCGGCCTTGACCACGATGGGCGCACCGGTCTGCTCGACATGAGCATGCGCCGCTGCCGGGTCGGTGAAGGTGGCGTATCGGGCGGTGGGGATGTGGTGGCGGGCCATGAAGTCCTTGGCAAAGGCCTTGGACGATTCGAGCTGCGCTGCCGCGCGGGTGGGGCCGAAGATACGCAAGCCGCGGGCCCGGAAGATGTCCACCACGCCGGCCGACAGCGGCGCCTCGGGGCCGACCACGGTCAGGCCCACCTTGTGGCTCTCGGCAAAGTCGGCCAGCTTGTCGGGGTCGGTCAGCGCCACATTGACCAGGCGCGCGTCGCGGGCGGTGCCGCCATTGCCCGGCGCCACATAGACATGCTGGGCGCGCGGGCTCTGGGCCAGCTTCCAGGCCAGCGCATGCTCGCGGCCACCGCCGCCAATCACCAGAACATTCATCAGGTTTCAGTCAGTTCAGCGTTGTGGAAGACGGCTTGCACGTCGTCCAGGTCTTCGATCACGTCCAGCAGCTTTTGCATGCGTTCGGCGTCCTCGCCAGTCAGGGCCACGCTGTTTTCGGCCCGCATCGTCACCTCGGCGATCTCGGGCTTGAAGCCGGCCGCTTCGAGGGCATGACGGACCGCCTCATAGTCGGCCACAGCGCACAGCACCTCGGTGGCGCCGTCCTCGCCAGTGATCACGTCCTCGGCGCCGGCATCCAGCGCCACTTCCATCAGTCGGTCTTCCGGCGTGCCCGGCGCAAAAATGAACTGCCCGCAATGCTTGAACTGGAAGGCCACCGAGCCCCCGGTGCCCAGATTGCCCCCGTATTTGCTAAAGGCATGGCGCACCTCGGCCACCGTGCGTACATGGTTGTCGGTCATGGTGTCGACAATGAGGGCCGCGCCGCCTATGCCATAGCCCTCGTAGCGGATTTCCTCGTACTGGATGCCTTCCAGCGTGCCCGAGGCCTTGTCGATGTTGTACTTGATGCGGTCGGCCGGCATGTTGGCGGCCTTGGCACGGTCGATGGCCAGGCGCAGCCGCGGATTGGCGCTGATATCAGCCCCGCCCTGACGCGCCGCCACAGTGATCTCGCGGATGATGCGAGTCCAGACCTTGCCGCGCTTTTCGTCCTGTCGGCCCTTGCGGTGCTGGATGTTGGCCCATTTTGAATGTCCGGCCATGGTGTCCTCTGCGGTTCTGGCTGGGCGAGCCTGCGGCGATGCGCGGCTGCCAAGGTCTGAATTGTCAACCCGCCATTCTACCGGGACAGCATGTCGGCACCCATTTGGCGCCGACCCATGAAAAACGGGCCCATCGGGCCCGCAAGCTGGCAAAACACCCCCGGCGCACCGGGGGCCGTGCGCATCAGCGCTTGGCGCGGCGCCGGGCGACAAAGCCCAGGCCCAGCAGGCCGGCGGCCATCAAGGCGTAAGTGCCGGGTTCCGGCACGGCCGTGACGCCGAAGGCCTGCGCTTCGGCGTAGGCTGCGATGAAGCCTTGCTTGCTGGCCATGCCAATGTTCACGAACGTGGCCTGGGCGGCCAGCGGGCCGAGGTTTTCGTAGTGCGTGCCATTGGCGTAACGGTACTGGTAGGCCTGGCCCGTCGACGAGTTGCCGAAGTTGTCGCTCATTTGCACCAGCGAAACCGCG
>JANNZD010000073.1:0-2854 GCA_031410435.1 Betaproteobacteria bacterium
GGCCTGCGCCTGGTCGAGGCCTCGGCCTTCGTGGCCGCGCCGCTGGGCGGCATGACGCTGGCCCAGCTGGGCGCCGACGTGATCCGCATCGACGCGCTGGGCGGCGGGCTGGACTACCGGCGCTGGCCGGTGACCGACGCCAACGTCAGCCTGTTCTGGGCCGGCCTGAACCAGGGCAAGCGTTCGGTGGCCCTCGACCTGGCGTCGGCCGAGGGCCGCGAGCTGGCGATGGCCCTGATCACCGCGCCGGGGCCCGAGGCCGGCCTGCTGCTGACCAATTTCCCGCCCAAGGGATTCCTCGATTTCGAGGCCCTGCGCCAGCGCCGGCCCGACCTGATCCAGCTCACCATCCAGGGCGACCGACAGGGCGGGTCGGCGGTGGACTACACCGTCAACCCGGCGCTGGGCCTGCCCTTCGTCACCGGCAACGGCGCGGCCGACGCGGTGGTCAACCATGTGCTGCCGGCCTGGGACCTGGTCACCGGCCACATGGCCGCGGTGGGCCTGCTGGCGGCCGAGCGCCACCGCAGCCGCAGCGGCCAGGGCCAGCAGGTGACATTGGCGCTGGAGGACATGGCGCTGGCGGTGATGGGCCACCTGGGCTTCATCGCCGAGGCCCGGCTGGGCCGGCCGCGCGAGCGCATCGGCAATGACCTGTTTGGCGCCTTCGGCCGCGACTTCGCCACTGCTGACGGCCAACGCATCATGGTGGTGGGCCTGACGCCCAAGCAGTGGCGCGGCCTGTGCACGGCCACCGGCCTGGGGCCGGCACTGCAGGCTCTGGCCACCGAGCTGGGCCTGGACCTGGACACCGAGGGCGACCGCTTCCGCGCCCGCGAGCGCATCGCCGCGCTGCTGGGCCCGTGGATCACCGCGCGCGCGCTGGCCCAGGTGGCCGAGGCTTTCGACGCCCACGGTGTGTGCTGGGGCCGCTACCAGACCCTGGCCCAGCTGGTGCAGTCGGATCCCGCCTGTTCCACCGCCAACCCGCTGTTTGCCAGCGTCGACCAACCCGGCATCGGCCCCTGCCTGGTGCCTGGCCTGCCGCTGGTTTTCTCGGCCTTCGCGCGCCAGCCGGCGCGGCCGGCGCCGCGCCTGGGCCAGCACACCGAGGCCGTGCTGGCCGAGCTGCTGGGCCTGCCCGACGCGGCCATCGGCCAGCTGGTCGACCGCCGCGTGATCGGCCGGCCGGCGCGCGGGTGAGTGAGCCTGATGCCTGATGCGGCGGTGCCGGCGCTACCCGATTTGCCCGATCTCAGGCCCTGGCTGCGCGCCGGCGACACCGTCACCTGGGGCCAGGCCCATGCCGAGCCGCTGACCCTGACCCGCGCGCTGGTGGCCCAACGCCAGGCCTTCGGCCGCCTGCACGCGGTGATCGGCATCCCCAGCGCTGGCACGCTGTTGCCCGAGCATGGCGACGTCTTCCGGGTCAGCAGCTATTGCGGCACCGGCGCCAACCGGGCGTTGGCCCGGGCCGGCCTGCTCGACATCCTGCCCGGCCCCTATTCGCAATTTGCCGGCCTGCTGCGCCAGGGCGCGTTCAAGGTGGATGCGGTGCTGGTGCAGGTCGCGCCCGCCGATGCCCAGGGCCGCCACAGCCTGGGCCTGGCCAATGACTTTCTGCTGGCCGCGATCGACACCGCGCGGGTGGTGATCGCCGAGGTCAACCCGGCGGTGCCCTGGACCTTCGGCGCCCGCACCCTGGGCGCCGAGGACATCGACGCCCACTTCCCGGCGCAGTTCGAACCCATCACTGCCGTGCCCGGCCAGCCCAGTGCCACCGACGCGCAGATCGCCGGCCGGGTGGCCGCACTGATCAGCGACGGCGCCACGCTGCAGGTGGGCCTGGGCGGCACGGCCGAGGCCACCTTGGCATTGCTGACCGACCGGCGCGACCTGGGTTTCCATTCCGGCATCGCCGGCGATTCCCTGGTGACCCTGGCCGAAGCCGGCGCGCTGACGAACGCCCGCAAGCCCATCGACACTGGCATCAGCATCGCCGCGCTGCTGGTGGGCAGTGCCCGCCTGTCGGCCTTTGCCCAGCGCAACCCGGCGCTGCAGCTGCGCGGCTGCGACTACACCCATGGCGCCGACGTGCTGCGCCGCATCGACCGCTTGGTGGCCCTCAACTCGGCGATCGAGGTGGACCTGAGCGGCCAGGTCAATGCCGAGGTGGCGGCCGGGCAGTATGTGGGTGCGGTGGGCGGCGCGCCGGATTTTCTGCGCGCCGCCGGGCTCAGCCGGGGCGGCCTGCCGATCATCGCGCTGCCATCCACCGCCGGGCCGCGCAGCCGCATCGTGGCCCAGCTGTCGGGGCCGGTGACCACGCCGCGCTGCGACGCCGGGCTGTTTGTCACCGAGCACGGGGTGGCCGATCTGCGCGGGCTGTCGCTGAAGGCCCGGCGGGCCCGGATGATCGATCTCGCGGCACCCGAGCACCGGGAGGCACTGGACCGCAGCGCGCCCTGAGCGCGGGCCGCAGCCTCAGATCGGCACGGCCGGGTGGGTCATCCAGCGGTAGAAAGTGCCGGAGAGCCCCACCGGCTGAAAGGCCTGCCAGCCGCCCTCGGGCTGGGCCAGGCGGTCGGCCAGGATGCACATCACCATCGGGTTGAAGCCCAGGCCGGTGTGGCTGCCGGCCACGCGGATGTTCTCGTAGGGGCGGTCGGCGGCGGCATCGATGGTGGCCTCTTGCGGCGGCACCACGCCGTCACTGATCGAATAAAGGCAGCTCATCGGCACCGGCGGCAGGTGGTGCTCGCGCATTTTCTTGGCGCGCGGCTGCATCACATGCGCGGCCGGCCCCATCGGGTGGGCCACCAGGCGGTACAGCGCCTTGACCAGGGCCGGCGAC
>JANNZD010000074.1:0-15794 GCA_031410435.1 Betaproteobacteria bacterium
ATTTCTGCAGAATGTGCAGAGCCCGCGAATCTACGCTGTGCGCAGGCCCATGTCAGTGCGCTGGGCGCGAATCTGCTGCGCCCTCACAACACTCTGTGCGTCCAGCAAGCCGAAGCGCCAAGAAATTGCAGCACGAAGCGCGCTCGGCGGCGTCGGGCGCTGTCCGATCGACGCCCCAAGCCCGACAGGCTCCTAGGCCGCGCCATCGCGCCGCAAGGGCAGCACCATGCGGCGCGCGGCAATCAAGCCGCTGTAGTAGCCGGGCAGCTTTTGGGTTTCGATAAAGTTCAGCCGGCGGTAGAAGGCCAGCGCGTCCAGGTTGTCGGCGCGCAGTTCAAGGGCGATCGACGCGATGCCGGCCACCTGCGCAGACTCGATCAGCCACTCGGTCAAGCCGCGTCCGATACCGCGACGGCGCGCGGCCGGGTCCACGCACAGCAGCACCAGGTGGGCGGTCTCATCACCAAACTGCATCACCGCAAAGCCCTGGATTCGAGCGGACTCGCAGGCCACCAGCACCACGGTCTGCGGGTCTCGGATCAGCGCGGCCATGCGGATCGGCGTGTAGCGCCAACCCAGGCCGGCCTCGACCAGTTCGCGCGACATCGCCGCCATGGCCCGGGCCTCGGCAGCCCGTGCTGGCCGAAGTACAACGCCGCCGATGTCGCTCACAAGCCCATCCCTTTCCGTCATGGTTTTCGGCCATGGCGGCCGATTCTGGCACCCGCGCGGTCGCAGTTTCAGGCGTCATCAAGAGTGGCGTTTTGCCGCCCAAGCGCAGGTGCTAGTCTGGCTGTATCGATTGGATTCCTGGAGTTGTCGCATGCCCTCCGTGACCAGCCCGTCAGCCCCGACCCAGCTCAGCCTGAGCAGCCTGCCCGCAGATGTCATCCTGCAACGCGGCGACAACGACAGCGGCCGGATATGGGGCGGCAAGCCGCGCAAGGGCATGGCCGGCCAGCCGGTGCGCGAATTGCAGCAGGCCTTGCTTGCACTGGGCGCGATGAGTGCCACGCCTGACGGCGACTTCGGCCGCAAGACCCAGGATGCGGTCAAGCGCCTGCAGTGGTACCTGGGACACATCAGCCAGCGGCTGCGCGTTTCGGCGGGTGCCGGGGCATTGCATGGCGTGCTTGAAAGCTACACCGCGCCGACCGGCCTGCTGGTCGATGGTTTCGTCCGGGCCGCCACTTTGGCAGAGTTGCTGGCCTGGCAGCAGGGAGGCTTCGAATTGACCAGCCCCTTGGTGGCAATGAGCGTGACCAGCCTGTCCAATATCGAGCTGGGCGTCGGCTTCGAGCTGCTGGACTACCCCTCGCCCGGCCCCGATGAAATGCTGGTGCACCAGGATTTTGTGCCCTGGGTCAAGGTGCTGAACGGCGCTGCCAAGGACAACAAGGTCATGCTGCGCATCAACCAGGCCTTCCGGGTGCAAGGCCTGCCGGTCTCGGGCGCCGTGGTGCCGCCGGCATCTAAATCCCAGCACCTGATCGGCCATGCGGTGGACTTGAACATCGTCGACGGCGCGGTGGTCAACCTTGCGGCGATGTTCCTGGCCGGCAGCGCCACCCAAGGCGCCAAGGATCTGGTCAAGGCGGCCAAGAACCTGGGTTTGCGCTGGGGCGGTGACTTCAGCCCCAAGGACCCGCCCCACTTCGACGATCTGGTCGACCCCGCCGGGGCGCAATACCTGCATTCCTTCTACTTTGCGCAACGGGCCTTCGCCGCGCAACACCCGGTGCGCAGCGCATGAAAGCCAGGCTTGCCGCGCTGCTGGGGCTGGCGCTGCTGCTGATGCTGGGCCTGGCGCGCGCTTCGGCTGCCACGGCGCCGGCCGGTATGCAGGCAGACCCTGCCGCCGACCTGCGTGCCGGCCGGCCGTTCGTGGTGGTGGTGGTGGACCAGGGCGACCAGCGCCTGGTGGGGTCGGAGGCCTATGCCGACTGGCAGTCCTACCACCGCCGGTTTGTGGCTTCGGCACGCGGCACCTTGCCGGTCTACACCTTGGCGCCGGCCCGCGCCAGGCTGCTGTTGCCGGCGCTGGGCCGGCAGATCCGCCGTGCCACGGTGTTTGTCGATGCGCAAGGCCGCGGCCTGGTGCATGACGGGCTGGTGCTGGAGCCGGTGGTCTATGCCATCGGCCGTGATTTTGCCCAGACCGGCGTGATTGCCCCGCGGGCGCGGGATGCCGGGCTGCGGCTGCAGCTGATGAAGCCCTAGGCGGTCGGCTGGCAGGCGCGGCGCGCCATACTGGCAGTTGCACAGCCGCGGCAAGCCGAAAGCCCATGTCCGAAAAACGCCAGCGCATCGCCATCGTGGGCGGCAACTTCGCCGGCCTGACCGCCGCCGTCAAGTTGTCGCGTCGCCATGCGGTGACGGTCTTCGACCCGTCGGCACACTTCGAGTGGATGCCCAACATCCACGAGATCCTGTCCTGCGTGAAGACGCCCCAGAGCCTGCGCCTGGACCGCGCGGCCATCGTCAGGCAGGCTGGCCACCGCTTCGTGCAAGACAGCGTGGGCGGGCTGCAGCCGGCGCTGGGCCGGCTGACCACGGCCGCCGGGCAAGCGCACGACTTCGACGCCTGCATCGTCGCGGTGGGCGCGCTGTGGAACACCCACCACATCCCGGGCGTGGCGCGGCATGCGCTGCCGTTCCGCAGCGTGGCCGATGCACTGGCGATCGAGCACCGGCTGCGCGCGCTGGTCGAGCAGGGCAAACCGCTGCGTATCGTGGTGGCGGGTGGCGGCATCTCGGGAATCGAGGCGCTGGGCGAAATCCTGCGCCGCTACCGCGGACTTGCCGGCCTGTCAGTCGAACTGGTCGAGGCCGGCGACCGGCTGCTGCCCGGCCTCGCGCCGGCACTGGATGCCGATCTGCGCCGCCTTTGCCAAGGGCTTGCGGTGGGTTTTCGCACCGGCACCACGATTGCCAGCGTGTCGCCCAAGGGGGTGTTGCTGGCTGACGGCACGCGCCTGCGGTCCGACCTGACCCTGTGGACTGCCGGGCTGGCAGCGCCGGCGCTGCTGCGTATGTCCGGCCTGGCTCCGCCGCCGCAGACCTGGGCACCGGTGCACCCCAGCTTGCAGAGCTGCCATTTCGAGCGCAGTTTCGTCATTGGCGACGCGGCCCAGCTGCCCCAAGGCATCGGCAAGCAGGCCTACAACGCCATCGACATGGGCGCCCACGCGGCGGCCAATGCCACGCTTTACCTGGCCGGGCGTGCCTTGAAGCCATTCAAGCCGGCACCCAAACCCTTGCTGATCGGCTTCGGCGATCTGCAAACCTACCTGGTCGCGGGTCGCAGGGTGCTGGCCAGCAAGGTGCTGGCCGGGGCCAAGGAAGGCGTCTACCAGTTGTTCATGTCGCAGATGGCGCCCGGCAATGTGCTGACCGCGCTGCCGGCCGCCGGTGGCCGGCTGTGGCAGAGCTGGCGCGCACTGGCGCTGCCGCAGCTGCTGTCGCTGGCCGATTTCAGACACCTGCCCGACCGCAGGTCGATCCGGCTGCTGTAGCCAGCGGCTGACCGCCTGGCCGGACGCCCGGCGGACGTAAGATGGCGGCGCAAGCCATGGATCCGCCCCGCCGCCGTTCAACCACAAGTCTTTGCGCCGTCTGGCTGCTCTGGCTGGCGCTGTTGGTGCCGCTGGCCCAGTCGGTGGCCTTGGCGCACACCTATGTGCATGACCGCGCCGCTGCCACGGACCGGCGCGACGCCGACCCGGCCGCGCAAGCCTCGGCCTGCGACCTGTGCCTGGCGGCAGCGGCCTTGGCCGGCGGGCCACTGCTGGCCACCGGGCCCGGTATCGCCCTGCAAGCCGGGCCCGATCCGGCCCCAAGCAGCGCCGTTGGCCATGTCTGGCAGCTGGCAGCGGTGCTGGGCTACCAGAGCCGCGCACCGCCCTTCTCCACACTTTGACGGTTCTTGAAGCGCCGCCGCTGTGACAGCGGGCGGGCGCTTTCCGGTGTCATTGTCTGGAGCCCTTTTACATGCACAAATCCTTGCGCGTCGGCCTGGCCCTCGCCTTGGCCCTGCCCTTGTCGGCATGGGCCGACAGCCCTGCCGACATCGCGTCCCTGCGACAGGAGATAGACGCCATCCGGGCGGCCTACGAGGCCCGGCTGCAGGCGCTGGAGCAGCGGCTCCAGCGGGCCGAGGCCCAGGGCGCCGCTGCTGCGCAGGGCTCGGCCGCGCCGGCCGCAGTGCTGCCGGCTGTGGCCTCTTCAACCGCCAGTGGCGGGGCCAATGCCTTCAACCCGGCCCTGTCGCTGATACTTTCGGGTAGATACGCACGCAGCTCGCAAGACCCGTCCCGCTACGCGATCAGCGGCTTTCTGCTGCCGGCCGGTGCCGAGCTCGGGCCGGGCCCGCGCGGCTTCAGCTTGACCGAGTCGGAGCTCGGCATCGCGGCCAGCATCGACCCCTGGCTGCGCGGTGCCGCCCATATCGCGCTGCACGCAGACAATGCGGTCTCGGTCGAGGAGGCCTATCTCCAGACCACCGCGCTGGGCGGGGGCTTGTCGCTCAAGGCGGGCCGCTTTCTGTCCGGCCTGGGCTACCTGAATCCGCGCCATGCCCACACCTGGGATTTCGCCGACAACCCGCTGGCCTACCAGGCCCTGCTGGGCACCCAGTACGGTGATGACGGGGTGCAGATGACCTGGCTGGCACCGACTGACCAATTCATCGAGCTGGGCCTGGAACTGGGCCGGGGCCGCAGTTTTCCGGGCGGGGACAACAGCCGCAACGGCGCCGGCATGGCCGCAATCACCGCGCACACCGGCGCGGATTTCGGCGTCAGCCACAGCTGGCGTGCGGGCCTGTCGCTGCTGCAGGCCCGGGCTGATGGGCAGCAGTTGGTCGGCCTGGACCCGGCAGGCCAGGCGCTGAGCGCCAGCTTCAGCGGCCGCACCCGGGTGTGGGTGGCGGATGTGGTCTGGAAGTGGGCGCCCGACGGCAATCCGACCCGGACCAACCTGACGCTGCAAGGCGAGTACCTGCACAGCACCCGCAGCGGCAGCTTGACCTTGGACCTGGGCAATGGCGCCAGCACCGGCGCCTATCGGGCAGTGCAGTCGGGTGGCTATCTGCAGGGCGTCTACCAGTTCATGCCGCGCTGGCGGGTGGGCCTGCGCACCGAAAGGCTGGACGCCGGCACGCCCGACTACGGCATCCATGCCGGCCTGCTGGCCAACACCGGCTACAGCCCGCGCAAGCACACATTGATGCTGGACTTCAATCCCAGCGAGTTCTCGCGCGTGCGCCTGCAACTGGCGCGTGATCAGGCCCGGCAGGGCGCAGGCGATCCGCAGATCCAGCTTCAATACCAGATGAGCCTGGGCGCGCATGGCGCGCACAGCTACTGAGCGCCCCGGGAGCCGTCGATGAACAATTTCAAATCCGGGGCTTGCGCGCTGGCTGCCGTGTTGCTGCTGGCCTGGGCCGCGCCGGCGCAGGCGGCGCTGCGGGTCCTGGCCTGCGAGCCCGAATGGGGCGCACTGGCCCAGGAGCTGGGGGGCAAGTGGGTGGAGGTATCGGTCGCCACCGGTGCCCTGCAGGACCCGCACCAGATCCAGGCCCGACCCAGCCTGATCGCCCGGGCCCGCAATGCCGACCTGGTCGTCTGCACCGGCGCGGAGCTGGAAATCGGATGGTTGCCGCTGCTGCTGCAGCAGTCGGGCAATGCCAAGGTGCAAGCGGGCCAGGCGGGCAACTTTGCGGCGGCCGATGCGGTGCGCAAGCTTGATCTGCCGGCCCAGCTGGATCGATCGCAGGGCGATGTGCATGCTGCCGGCAACCCGCATATCCAGACCGACCCGCGGGCGATCGCCCAGGTCGCCACCGCGCTGGGCGCCCGGCTGCAGCAGATCGACCCGGCGCATGCGGCCGACTACGCCCGGGCCCAGGCCGACTTTGCACAGCGTTGGCAACAGGCAATCCAGCGTTGGACGGCGCAGGCAGCGCCGCTGCGCGGGGTGGCCGTGGTGTCGCAGCACAAGGCCTTTGTCTACCTCTACGACTGGCTGGGCCTGAAGGAAGTGGCGGTGCTGGAGCCCAAGCCCGGGGTCGAGCCTTCAGCTTCGCACCTGCAGTCGGTGCTGGCAACCCTGAAGGCCGCGCCGGCGCGCATGGTGCTTTACGCGGCTTATCAGGATGCGCGGCCGTCCGACTGGCTGAGCAAGAATGCCGGCATTGCGGCGGTCAAGCTGCCCTTCACGGTGGGCGGCAGCGAGGGCGCGAAGGACCTGTTCGGCCTGTTTGACGACACCGTGGCGCGCCTGCTCGCCGCGGCCGCCAAGCCATGAATTGGGCGGCGCTGGACTGGGGCATCCTGGGCCCGGCGCTGGTCGCCGGCCTGCTGGTGCTGGCGACCCACATACCCCTGGGCATACAGGTGCTGAACCGGGGCATCGTGTTCATCGACCTGGCGATTGCCCAGATCGCCGGGCTGGGCGTGATCGCGGCGGATGCGCTGGGCCTGCCCGAAGGCGGTGTGGCGGTGCAGGTCGCGGCGGTGTGCGCCGCGTTGGCCGGCGCCGGCCTGCTCACTTGGACCGAGCGCAAGGCACCCGCGCAGCAGGAGGCCCTGATCGGCGTGATGTTCATCCTGGCGGCCTGCGCCGGCATCCTGCTGCTGGCGGGCAATCCGCATGGCGGCGAGCACCTGAAGGAGTTGCTGGTGGGCCAGATCCTGTGGGTCACCACCACCCAGCTGCTGTGGCTGGCCGCAGTGTCGGCATGCCTGCTGGTGGCGCTGGGGCTGGGCTGGGTAAAGCGCCTGGGCCGATTCGGCTTCTATGGCGCCTTTGCGCTGGCGGTGACCGCGTCGGTACAACTGGTCGGGGTCTATCTGGTGTTCTCCAGCCTGATCATCCCGGCGCTGGCCACGGCGGCCAGTGCCGGCCGGCGGCGCCTGCTGCTGGGCTATGGCCTGGGCGCAGCCGCGTATGCGCTGGGGCTGGGCTTGTCGGCGCTGCTGGACCTGCCCTCGGGTGCGGTGATCGTCTGGGCCCTGGCCGTTTGCGGCATCGCCTTCGTGGCGCTGCGGCCGGCGCGCTCACAGCCCCCCGCCTGCTAGGCTGGTGCATGAACGCCCCCCTTGCTGCCGCCGCCACCCCCAAACCGGCCCTGTGGGTGGGCGTGGCCTGGGGCCTGCTCGCCGCCGCCATCTGGGCCAGCTACTCGGTGCTGGCCCGCCTGGCGGTGAAGTCGGGCCTGAGCCCCGGCGACCTGACGCTGCTGCGCTTCGCCCCCGGCGCGCTGCTGATGGCCCCGCTGCTCTGGCACTGGGGCTGGCGTGATCTGGCCGGCATCGGCTGGCGCCATGGCGTGGTGCTGGCCTTGCTGGCCGGGCCGGGCTTCAGCCTGTTCTACATGAGCGGGTTTGCATTGGCGCCGCTGGCCCATGGCGCGGTGATCACCCCGGCCTGCCAGATGCTGACCGGCCTGGCAGCGTCGGCCTGGCTGGCCCGTCAGGGCTGGACCCGCGAGAGCGCGCTGGGCGCCTGCGCGGTGGTGCTGGGGCTGGCCTGCATGGGCGGCGACAGCCTGCTGCACAGCAACAACCGGCTCACGCTGGCCGGCGACGGCCTGTTTGCCGCAGCCGGCGCCTGCTGGGGCCTGTTCGGCGCGTTGTCGCGGCGCTGGCAGGTGGACCCGCTGCGGGTCACGGCGGTGGTGGCGGTGCTGGCCTTGCTGATGTTCCTGCCGGGCTATCTGTGGCTGTCCGACCTGGGCCGCCTGGCGCGCGCCACGCCGGCCATGCTGGGCCTGCAATTGCTGGCACAGGGCCTGGGCGCCGGGCTGGTGGCGGTGCTGGCCTTCAGCCGCGCCGCAGCCCTGCTGGGCTCGGCCCGGGCGGCTTTCTTCGGCGCCTTGGTGCCGGGGGCGGCATCGCTGCTGGCCGTCCCGGTGCTGGGCGAGGTGCCGACTGCGCTGCAGGTGCTGGGCATCGTGGCGGTGGTGGCCGGTCTGGCGGTGGCCTTTGGCGCGGTGCGCCTGCTGGTGCGGCGCGGCCGGTCCGCAGCGGCCTGAAGCCGGGCCAGGCGCTGCTCTGCTGCAAGCCCACCCGCCGGTCCTCGACCTGGACCGGATACCACCGGACAAGGCGCGCGAGCGCCCGGCCCGGGGCCGCCCCAGTCAGGGGATGCCCACCACAAAGGGCAGGTCGAAGCTGCTGCCTGCAGCGCTGACCTGCACCCGGCCCAGCAGGGTCGTCCCGGTGCGGAAGGTGCTGCCCGCAGCGGCCTGCACCGTCCAGCGCAGGCGGTAGGTTGGCAGGCTCAGGCTCAGCAGCCGGCCGACGCTGCCATACAGCGGCAGCAACTGTTCGGCCGTGTCGGCATACAGAAAGGCCCCGCCGGTCTGGTGCGCCAGTTCGGCCATCGCGGCCACGTCCACGCCGCTGGACAGGCCGATGGTGAAGATCCTGACCTGGTCCTGCCGCGCCGCCGCGATCGAGCGTGCACGGCGGCTGCGGCAGGCCTCGGTGCCGGCACAGCTGGTGTCAGCGCCATCGGAGAACACCACCAGGGCCGTGGGCTTGCTGCCCGCCGGCAGGCTGTCGCCGAGCATGCGCTGGCGCAGGCTGTCGAGCGAGTCGTACAGCGGCGTGTTACCGCCGATCAGGCCGGTGAACGAGTCCAGGGTCGGGAAATAAGCGCCGGCAGCTGCCTTCGACCGCAAGGGGCCGTAGACCGTCATCGGTGCGGTGGGCAGCAGCGCGCCCGGCCCGCCGGCAAAGGCGGCCAGCAGCGCAGCGTCATTCGCGCCCATGCCCGCCAGGAAGGCCTTGGTCGAGAACAGCCGGGCGCCGCTGGGGTCGGATTGCCGGATGCTGCCGCTCTGGTCCAGCAGCAGCCCTGCGGCATAGTCGCTGGCCGGCAGGCCGGCGATGGCCTGCAATGCCACCGGCGCGGCGCTCAGCGGTGCATAGGCCAGGTCGGCGGCGCCAGGCCCACCCCGCAGGCAGCTGGCCTGGGCCTGGCCGGCTGCCGGGGTGCAGGCCCGCAACTGGAAATCACCCGGGGTCAGGCCTTCTACCGGCTTTGCGTCGCCGGCGACCACCACCACCTCCACATCGAAAGTGAGCTGGCGGCCGTCGGCGCTGAGCATCGGCAGGTCGCCGCCGCGCGAGGCCAGTGATCCGCCGGCGGCCGAGGTCTTGCGCTGCAAGGTGACGGCCACCGCGTTGACCATGCCGTCGCGGCTGTTGATTGCCACGGTCTGGTCGGCAAAGCTGGTGCTCGACAGGGCCACGGTGGCATTGCTGTCGGGCGCATTGAGCAGCACCAGGGCCACGCCCTGCGCATCGGTCGAACCGGTTTCCCGTGGGCCCTGCACCTGGGCGCCGGCCACCGGCGCGCCGAAGCTGTCGCTGACAGTCAGCTTGACCAGCCCCAGCGGCGTGGTCGGGCTGGTGGCCGTGGCGCCGCCGCCACCGCCGCCGCAGGCCGCCAGCACCAGGCAGACGCCGCCGACCAGGGCTGCGATCAAGGCCGGGCGCCGACGCGCCGGTGCCGTTTTTCGGGCCACTCGAGGAGGGTGTTGGGATGAATTCATGCCGGGATTCCTTGGGTCGATGCGTCGTGGTGACGGTCACCCAGGTCCGGTTCGGCCCGGTCCGGCCGGGCGTCATGCGCCGCAGCCGGCGCCATGGACGCTGGGGTCGTGTCGGTTATGACCACCGGGCCCGGCTTTGGCGGTGCCTGATGGTCAGCGATGCCCCAAGGCTAGGGCTGACGCTGTGGCGGCGGCAGGTGCGATCCGCGCATGCGCCTGTCGGAAAAGGCGCCGATCAGTCAGCGCACAACAAACCCAGCAAGGCCGGCCGGGCATACAGCTGCGCCACGCTGTCCGGCGTGATGCCGGCCACCCAGCGCCGCAACTCGGCCGCGGCATTGATGGCCGAGGCCAGCACATAGGCGGCCACCGACAGGTCCTGGGCCCGCACCGAGCCGTCGACCAGGCCGTCCACCAGCACGCTGGCGATGCGTTCGGTCAGGCGCAGCATGGTGCGCTGCACCTGCTCTCGGTGGCTACGGTCGGGCAAGGCGCTGATGGCGGTGCTGCGCAGCATCGGCCCCTGGTCGGACAGCTGCCAGCGCAACAGCATCGTGGTGGCTGCGCAACTGCGCTGCCAACCCGGGCCGGCAGCCGTCTCCGCCGCCTTGAGCACATGGCGCTGCACGGCAAAGCCACGCTCGAAGCAGGCGCTGATGACATCCAGTTTGGTGTCATGGTGGTGGTAGAAGGCGCCCTTGGTCAGCTTCAGCCGGGCCGAGATGCGGTCCACCGACGCACCCCGGTAGCCCTGTTCGTTGACCAGCTCGGTAGCCGCCCGCAAGAAGGTGTCGGCCGTGGCATCGCCGGCCGGCGCGGGCTCGGGCAGGCCCAGTGCGGCCAGCTGCCCGGCATCGGGCCAGCTTTGGCCGTTGGCGGGCAGGCCATGCAGCAGCAGGTCGCTGATGCGTTGTGCCACGCGCGGGTATTCGTCGGCCTCGTAGCGGCCGATCCAGGCCGGCATCGCGTTGACCACCGACAGCAGCAGGTGGGTGCGGGCGTTCATCGCCTCGCGCGCCCGCAGGGCGCTGTCGGTGCCGGTGAGCAGGCCGCGCAATTGCCTGAACATGTCGTTGTAGGCGGCGTAGACCTGCTCGGCCTGGGCGTCGGGCAGGGCCCGGATGTCATTGAACAGGATCAGCGCGGGCTGTTCGCCACTGGCAATGCCGGCCAGCAGCCCGGCATGCAATTGCAGGTAGGCCGCGATGCGCCCGGCCACATGGCTGGCCTGGGCGGCCTGGGCCACCAGGGCCCGGCGTGCCTCGATGGCGCGCAGGAAGCAGGCGGTGGCCAAGTCTTCCTTCTTGCGGTAGTAATAGGTGATGCTGGTGGTGACCAGGCCGACGCTGGCGGCGATGTCGCTCAGCGTGGCGCCCTTGACGCCCAGGTCGTTGAAGCGCTCGGCCGCCGCCGCCAGGATGGTGTCGCGCTTCTCCTGGAAACGCGCGGTCTTGGGCTTCAGCTTGCGATGCGGCACATCAGGCGATGGTGGGTTCGGGGCGGGCCGCAGCGGATGGGGCGGTGGCCCCGTCATCAAGCAAGTGGCAGGCCACCGCCCTGCCCTGGCCCAGGTCCTGCAGCACCGGGTCGTCCACCTTGCAGCGCGCCATCGCCATCGGGCAGCGGGTGTGGAAGCGGCAGCCCGGCGGCGGCCGCAGCGCGCTGGGCACCTCGCCCTGCACCACCACGCGCTTGCGCGCCCGCTCCACCACCGGGTCGGCCACCGGCACCGCCGACATCAGCGCCTGGGTGTACGGATGCAGCGGCTCCTTGTAGAGCGCGTCACGCGGTGCGATCTCGACGATGCGGCCCAGGTACATCACCGCCACCCGGTGGCTCAGGTGGCGCACCACCGACAAGTCATGCGCGATGAACAGGTAGGCCAGGCCCAGGCGCTCCTGCAGCTCTTGCAGCACATTGACCACCTGGGCCTGGATCGACACGTCCAGGGCCGACACCGGCTCGTCGCAGATGATCAGGCTGGGCTCGAGCGCCAGCGCGCGGGCGATGCCGATGCGCTGGCGCTGGCCGCCGGAGAACTCGTGCGGGTAACGGTCGGCCATGTCGGGCAGCAGGCCCACGGTGCGCATCAGGTCGGCGATGCGTGCGTCGTAGGCCTGCGTGTCGCCGGCCAGGCCATGCACCACCAGCGGCTCGCCGATGATGTCCTTGACCTTCATGCGCGGGTTCAGCGAGCCATAGGGGTCCTGGTACACCATCTGCAGGCGCTGGCGGATCGGCCGCATCTGGGCCTTGTCGTGGTGGGTGATGTCCTGGCCCTCGAACTCGATGCGGCCTGCGGTGGCGGCCTGCATGCGCAGCACCGCCAGGCCGGTGGTGCTCTTGCCGCAGCCGCTCTCGCCGACCAGGCCCAGGGTCTCGCCGCGCGCCAGCGTGAAGGACACCCCGTCCACCGCGTGCACCGTACCCACCTGCTTCTTGATCACGATGCCCCGCATCACCGGGAAGTGCACCTTCAGGTCGTCGACGCGCAACAGGGTTTCGGCCATGGCGGGTTTGCTCACACCTGTTCGGCGTCTAGGATGCAGGCCACGCTGTGACCCGGGTGGACTTCACGCAGTGGCGGCGGCGTGCTGCGGCAGGCGTCGCTGACCTGCCGGCAGCGCGGCGCAAAGGCGCAGCCGGCGGGGATGCGCGCCAGGTCGGGCGGCTGGCCCTCGATGGGCACCAGGCGCACATTGGTGTCGCCGTCCAGCCGCGGCACCGATGCCATCAGGCCCTGGGTATACGGATGGCGCGGCCGGGCATACAGATCGGCCGCGGGGGCCGATTCGACCACCCGGCCGGCGTACATCACCACCACCCGGTCGGCATAGCGGGCCACCACGCCCAGGTCATGGGTGATCAGCACCAGGGCCGAGCCGGTGCGGTCGGCCAGGTCTTTGAGCAGGTCCAGGATCTGGGCCTGCACGGTCACGTCGAGCGCGGTGGTGGGCTCGTCGGCGATGATCAATTGCGGTTCGCAAGCCAAGGCCATCGCGATCATCGCGCGCTGGCGCATGCCGCCCGAGAACTGGTGCGGGTAGGCGGTGACGCGGGACGCAGTGTCGGACATGCGTACCAGGCCCAGCAGTTCGCGGGCCTTGTCCAGCGCCTGGCTCCAGGGCAGCTTGCGGTGCAGGTTGATCGGCTCGCTCACCTGCATGCCCACCGTCAGCGACGGGTTCAGGCTGCTCATCGGCTCCTGGAAGATCATCGCGATGCGGTCGCCGCGCACCGCGCGGATCTCGGCATCGCTCATCTTCAGCAGGTCTTGCCCATCGAACAGGATCTCGCCGCTCTCGATATGGCCGGGCGGGTCGGGGATCAGGCGCAGGATGGACAGCGCGGTGACGCTCTTGCCCGAGCCCGATTCACCGACGATGGCCAGCGTCTCGCCGGCGGCCACGTCGAAGGACACGTGATCGACCGCGGTGACGGTGCCCCGCCCGGTGCGGAAGCGGGTGACCAGGTTGCGGACGCTCAGCAACGGTGCGGTCATGGCGTGCTCAAAAGCCCATCTTCTTCTTCATGGCCTGGTCCACCCACATGCGCGCATGGATAGGGCCGGGCCGCTCGCCGCCGGCGCGCAGTTCGCCGTCGTAGTTCTTCACCCAGGGCCACCAGGCGGTGTAGGTGTGCTGCACCGGCAGCCAGATGTAGGGCGCCTTCTCGACGATGTCACGGGTGAGCAGCTTGATCAGCAGCTGGCGCTTGCCTTCGTCCTGCTCGAGGTAGGCATCGGCCATGCGCTTGTCGAAATCCGGGTCGCTGTATTGCGAGGGGTTCCAGGTCTGCTTGGTGACGAAGCTCTTGCGGATGCTGGTGGTCGGGTTGGAATGGCCGTTGTTCATAAAATAGCCGGCGGCGTTGGTCTTGGTGGTCATCGCCGACAGGAAGGCGCCGTACTCCATCACCTGGATGTCCATCTTGACGCCCACCTTCTCGAGGTAGGCCGAGATCAAGGGGATGATGTCCATGTGGTCGGGGTTGCAGGCGCAGACCTGCGTCTTGAAGCTGAAGCCCTTGGGAAAGCCAGCCTCGGCCAGCAGTGCCCGGGCCTTGTCGGGGTTGTAGACGAACAGCTCCTGCGCGGCCACCGGCATCTTGTCCAGCGGCTCGTAGTAGCCGGTGTAGTCGGGGTGCATCGGGTAGGCAAACAGCTCGGCATTGCCGCCGTAGAAGGCCTTGGCGATCTCTTGCTTGTTGACCGCCATGTTCAGCGCCAGGCGCACGCGGATGTCGTCGAAGGGCTTGGTGTCCACCCGCATCGCCAGGAAAGTGCCGAAGGTGTGCACCCGCTTCTTCCACTTCAGCGCCGGGGCGTTCTTCTTCAGCTCATCCACCGCGCTCCAGCGCAGGTTCTCCAGCACGTCGAGCTTGGCGGTGCGCAGCGCGGTGAGGAAGCTGGCCTCGTCCTTGATCGTGCGGTAGACGATCTTGTCGACGAAGGGCAGCTTGTAGGCCTGGCCGGCTATCTTCTCCTTGTCCCAGTAGACATCGTTTTTGCTGAAGGTGTAGGCGCTGCCCATCACCACGTCGCTGAGCATGAAGGGGCCGGTGCCGTTCAGGTTCTTCCAGTTGCCGGCGCCGGCGTCGCTCACTTCTTTCGGCACGATGGCCGAGTAGTAGCCCCAGCCGAAGCGGTAATCCCATTCGGCGTTGTAGGCCTTGAAGGTGAAGCGCACCGAATGCTTGCCGGTGGCCTCCACCTTGTCGATGTGGTCGAAGTAGGTGGGGATCTTCTTCGGGCTCTTGTCCAGCCGGTTGTAGCTGTAGACCACGTCGTCGGCCACGAATTCGCGCGCCTTCATCACCCCCGGCTTGTCGGGGAACATGATGCCCTTGCGCAGCTGCACGTCGACCCGCAGCGGGTTCTGGCCCCAGGCCCAGCTTTCGGCCAGCTCACCCCGGATGGCGTCGCTGGGCAGCCAGGCGTCGGAGATGAAGCGGTGCTTGCCGCCGCGGCCCACCGATTTGCCCAGGTCGGCCGCGAACAAGGTCTCGGTGACCAGGCCGGTGTCCTGGTTGAACTTCCAGGTCCAGTCGGCGGCGTCCCAGCTCAGCGGCGACAGCGTCACATGGTGGTGGCCAATATTGAGGGTGCCGCCGTACTGGGGCTTCTCGGCCTGGGCCAGCGCGCACTGCGGCAGGGCCAGCACGGCGCCGGCCAGGGCCCAGGCGCGCAGCGCCGGCAGTCTGTGGGGTGCCCGGGCCGTCATGCTCAGAACCCCATCTTCTTCTTCATCGCCTGGTCCACCCACATACGGGCATGGATGGGCGCAGGCCGCTCAGACCCGGCGCGCAGCTCGCCGTCGTAGTTCTTCACCCAGGGCCACCAGGCGGTGTGCACATGCGGTGTGGGCAGCCAGATGTAGGGGGCTTTCTCGACGATATCGCGGGTCATCAGCTTGATCAGCAGTTGGCGCTTGCTCTCGTCGGGTTCCTGGTAGGCATCGTTCATGCGCTTGTCGAACTCGGGGTCGGTGTATTGCGACGGGTTCCAGGTCTGCTTGGTGACAAAGCTCTTGCGGATGCTGGTGGTCGGGTTGGTATGCCCGTTCTGCATCATGTAGCCGGCTGCATTGGTCTTGGTGGTCATCGCCGACAGGAAGGCGCCGTATTCCATCGGCTGGATTTCCATCTTCACGCCGACCTTGTCCAGGTAGGCCGCCAGTAGCGGCGCCAGATCCATGTGGTCGGGGCTGCACGAGCAGACCTGCATCTTGAAGGCAAAGCCCTTGGGGAAACCGGCCTCGGCCAGCAGCGCCCGGGCCTTGTCGGGGTTGTAATTGAACAGCTCCTGCGCGGCGACAGGCATCTGGTCCAGCGTCTCGTAGTAGCCGGTGTAGTCGGGGTGCATCGGATAGCCGAACAGCACCGCATTGCCGCCGTAATAGGCCGAGACGATCTCCTGCTTGTTGACGGCCATGTTCAGCGCGCGGCGCACCCGGATGTCGTCGAAGGGCTTGGTGTCCACCCGCATCGCCATGAAGGTGCCGCCGGTGTTGACCCAGCGCTTCCACTTCAGCGCCGGAGCGTTCTTCTTCAGCTCGGCCACCGCGCTCCAGCGCATGCCTTCGAGCACGTCGAGCTTGGCGGTGCGCAGCGCCGTCAGGAACGCTGCCTCGTCCTTGATGGTGCGGTAAACGATCTTGTCGACGAAGGGCAGCTTGTAGCTCTGGCCGGCCACCTTCTCCTTGTCCCAGTACAGATCGTTCTTGCTGAAAGT
>JANNZD010000075.1:0-6258 GCA_031410435.1 Betaproteobacteria bacterium
CCAGATCCACCTCGCCGGGCAGCACCGACAGGCGCAGCACCTGCCCGGCGCCGGCATCGGCATTGCGGGCATCGGCGGTGAAGCCCAGTGCCGGGCCCAGGGCGGCCATCACGCGCTGCACCGCAGTCGGGCTGCCATGCAGCTCGGGCGCCAGACAGGCCTCGCCCAGCACCGCGCGGCACACCGGGGCGCCGCTGTCATGCAGGCAAGCGCCGCAACCGGCCTGCGGCACAGCCGGGTGCAGGGTGATGGTCTTGATGGCGTGGCCCATGACGAGGATCTTGCCGCAAGCCCGGTGCGCCGGTTTGATCAAGATCAACTTGATCCGCATCAAGCCGGCCAAACCGGCTGGTGTCGCCACCGATCAGGGCGCACCCAGCAGCGTGGCCAGCGCCTCCAGGCTGGGCGCCTGCAGGTCGAACACCGTGTCGCCCACCGGCTCCATCGCACCGTCCGGGCCGTTCTCGGCCGGGCGCGGGACATAGGCCACGCGCAGGCCGGCCGCCTGCGCGGCGGCCAGGTCGGACGGGTGCGCCGCCACCATCATCAGCTGCGCCGGTGCCAGGCCCAGCAGGCGGGCGGCGCCGAGGTAGACCTCGGGGTCGGGCTTGTAGTGGCCGAACAGTTCAGCCGACAGCACGCAATCCCAGGGCAGGCCGGCGGCCTTGGCCATGTTGACCAGCAGCGAGAGATTGCCATTGGACAGCGTGGCCAGGGTATAGCACCGGCGCAGCCGGGTCAGGCCGGCCACGCTGTCGGGCCAGGGCGCCAGGCGGTGCCAGGCGCGGTTCAGCTGCTCGCGCTCGGCTTCGTCCAGCGCCGCCAGGCCGAAGCGCGGCAGCAGGCCGTCCAGGATCTGGCGGTGCAGGGTATCGATATGCGCCCATGGCATTTCACCGCGCCGCACCCGGTCCATCGCCGGCTTGTAGCCGGCGCGCCAGGCGTCGGCCAGCGCGGCCCAGTCGGCGGCCAGACCCAGGCGCGCCTGCAGGGACTGGCCCTCGCGGATCAGCGATCCGCGCCAATCCACTACGGTGCCGAAGATGTCGAAGCACAGGGCACGCAGGTCTTGCAGGTCGGATGGCATGGCGGAATGGGCAGGTGGTGGTTTGTCACCGATGATGCCGCAGCGGCGGCCAGCAGCGCCGCTGCACCACCCTGGAGAGACCGATGTCGAGCCTGCCAGCCCCACCCCGGCCATTACCCGACCTGCTGGCCGCGGTGCGCGCCTGCACGCTGTGCGCCGCGCAATTGCCGGCCGGCCCCCGGCCGGTGCTGCAAGCCGGCGCAAGCGCGCGCATCCTGATAGCCGGCCAGGCGCCGGGGCGCAAGGTGCATGCCAGTGGCCGGCCCTTCGACGATGCCAGCGGCGAACGGCTGCGCGCCTGGATGGGCATCTCCCCGGCGGTGTTCTATGACCCGGCCCAGGTGGCGATCCTGCCCATGGGCTTCTGCTACCCGGGCAGCAGCACGTCAGGCGACCTGCCTCCCCGGCCCGAATGCGCGCCACAGTGGCGCGGCGCTCTGCTGGCGGCCTTGCCCGGCATCGCACTGACCCTGGTGATCGGCCAATATGCCCAGGCCTGGCATCTGCCGGCCGGCAGCGGCGGCGTGACCGAGCGGGTGCTGGGCTGGCGCAGCCATGGGCCGGCCTTGCTGCCCTTGCCCCACCCCAGCCCGCGAAACAACCGCTGGCTGCTGCGCAACCCCTGGTTTGCCGCCGAGTTGCTGCCGGTGCTGCAGCAACGCGTGCAGCGGGCACTGGCGCGCGGCTGAGCGGGGCTGCTGCGGCGCAGCGAAGGGCTGCGTCTGGCATGATGCAAACGATCCCAATCCTGCGTGGGTGCGGCCTGCCTGACGGGCCCATCCGATCCCCCGATGGCGCGCAAAACCCACCCTGCCCCCAGCCCTGCCACCGAGACTGCCGCGCCAATGGCCGCGCCGGCGCGCAATGCGCCGGTCCAAATGGCCGATATCGCCCGCCTGGCCGGGGTTTCGGTGTCCACCGTGTCGCGGGCGCTGAGCGACAGCCTGCTGGTCAACGCCGAAACCCGGGCCCGGGTGGCCGAGCTGGCGCGCTCGCTGAACTACAGCATCAATGTCGGCGCGCAAAACCTGCGGCTCAAGCACAACAACACCGTCGCGGTGATCGTGCCCTACGACCCGGACACCGGCCAGCACCTGTCCGACCCCTTCTTCCTCAGCCTGATCGGCAGCCTGGCCGACGCCCTGACCGAGCGTGGCCACGACATGCTGCTGACCCGGGTGGACGCGGGCCGGCTGGACCTGGCCGCGCAGGTCTTCCACACCGGCCGGGCCATGGGCATCGTGCTGGTGGGCCAGTGGCACCACCATGACCAGCTCAACGAGATGGCGGTGCGCGGGGTGCCCTTCGTGGTCTGGGGCGCACAGCTGCCGCAGCAGCTGTATGCCACGGTGGGCAGCGACAACCTGGACGGCGGCCGGCTGGCCACCGCCCACCTGCTGGCCCGGGGGGCGCGGCGCATCGTCTTCCTGGGCGACCCCGAATTGCCCGAAGTGGCGCTGCGGCTGCAGGGCTACCAACTGGCGCACCAACAGGCCGCTGTCGCGCCCGACCCGCAACTGGCGCGCGCGGTGCCGTTTGTCACTGAGCGGGTGGCGCCCGAGCTGGACGCGCTGCGGCGCCAGCAGGTCGGCTTCGATGCGGTGTTTGCCGCCAGCGACCTGCTGGCGATGGCGGCCATCGGCGCGCTGCGCCAGCAGGGCCTGGGCGTGCCCGAGGACGTGCTGGTGGCCGGTTATGACGACATCGCGCTGGCCGAGCATTTCATCCCGCCGCTGACCACGGTGGCGCAGCCCATCGGCGAGGCCGGGCGGGTGCTGGTCGAGCTGCTGCTGGCGCAGCTGGCCGGCGAGCGGGTCGGCTCGCGGATGCTGACCACCGCGCTGGTGCGGCGGCAGAGCAGCGGCGACTGATCGCTGGTGCGGGCTACCCCTGCGCGGGTGCAGGGTTGCCCGCGCCGGGCATGGGGCGCCGGCACGCCGGTGTGACGCCCAAAGAAAAGGCCGACACCCCTGCGGGTGCCGGCCTGGCCGGGGTGCTGCGGCGACGCCCCGGTGGTGTGCCGGGGCAGGCGGGGCCGGGCCCGGCCCCGGGGCATCAGAAGCTGTACTTCAGCCCCAGCTTGGCGCTGCGGCCGTTCACCGCTCGGGCGATGTACAGCGGGTTGTTGCCGAGGTTGTTCTGGCCCTCGGCCTCGGTATAGCCCAGGGTGTTGAACAGATTGTTCACGCCCAGTGACAACACCGCACCCTTTGCGATCTCGTAGTTGGCGAAGGCATTGACCGTGGCGAAGCCCGGCAGGATGACGACGTTGTCGTCCTGCGCATAGGACTGGGTGGTGCCGACGATCGAGCCGCCCAGCTCCAGCGCGCCGATGGCGTAGCTGGGCGACAGCTGGTAGATCAGCTTGGCCTGGCGGCGCGGCGTCTTGCCCTTGTTGTCGCCCGAGGTGATGCTGGCGTCGGTCAGGGTGGCACCGCCGGCCAGCCGCAGATCGCCCAGGCTCATCGCGAACTCGGCCTCGACACCCTTGGAGTCGTAGGCGTTGTTCTTGACGGTCTGGGTGGTCAGCTCGTAGCCCGCGCCTTCCTTGATCTTGGCGAAGAAAGCGGTGACAAAGGCGCTCAGGCCCTGGCCTCGGTACTTGAAGCCGGCCTCGACCTGGTCGACCTCGTTCTTCGGGTAGGGCGCCTTGCCGCTGTCGACGTCGGCATCCCAGACCACGCGGTCGGGTGACTTCCAGGACACGCCGTGGCTGGCCCGGGCAAACAGGGCCATGGCCTTGCTCAGCTCGTAGTTGCTGCCCAGCGAGTAGGACGTGGCGTCGGTGCTGTAGCCGATGTTGGTCGTCTTGGCCGGGTTCCAGGTGCCGCCATTGGCGCCGTCGCCGAAACGCTGGGTGCCGCTGCCGCGCTGCTTGTCCAGGCGCACGCTGCCGTCCACGCTCAGCGGGCCCTGCTCCCAGGTCAGCGCCGCATACGGGGCCACTGCGGTCACGCGCACGTCGATGCTGCGAAAGCAGCAGCCGCCCCAGGTGGTGGTGGCGTCGCCGACCGGGCTGGTGCTCACCGCGCCGGCGTTGTTGTAGAGCGCCGCGTTGTTGCCGGTCAGGCCGATGTTGTAGCGGTTCCAGTACCAGGTCTGGCCCACGTTCTGCACGCCCGAGAACAAGCCACCGGTGGCGGTGAGCTTGCCGTTGCCGGCCAGGGCCATCTCCTTCTGCAGGCGCAGGTCGTTGAACACATTGCCCATGTCGTCGAGCGAGGTGTTGAAGATGTGGGCCGAGAACACCGGCGTGGTGCCGGTGTAGTCGCCCGGCTGCCCGCCGGCCGGGAACACGCCCAGGAAGCGGCCGCTGATCGCGCTCTTGCGGAAGCGCTCGGTGAGCGTCACGCCGTTGCCCAGGTTGAACTGGGCCTCGACGCCGATCGAATCCACCGACACGTTCAGGCCGTCGGCCGGGTTGCTGGTGACACGGTTGCCGTTCTTGTCGATGGTGCTGTCGCTGCCGAAGCGCGAACTGACGAAGAAGGCTTCACGCGGGTCAACGCCGGCAAAGCTGTTGATCTTGTTGCCGCTGGTGCTCACCGGCACCGGCAGGTAGGTGGGCGTGCGGTCGTGCAGGCTCTTGACGCTGACCCGGATGTAGCTGGCGTTGTCCAGCTCCTTGGTGACCGAGGCGCGGAACTGGCCACCGTTCTCCACCGTGACATCGGTGTTGCGGGTGCCCTGGCCCATGCGGTAGAAGCCGCCGAACTGGAAGTTCAGCTTGTCGCCGAGCTTGCCGCCGTAGGCGAAGTCGACCCGCTGTTGTTGGTGGTCCAGCCCGGTGGACACGCCGAAGGCGCCGCCGCTGGTCTTGCCGGTCAGGGTGCGGAAGTTGACGATGGCGCCCGGCGCGTTGGTGGCCAGGGTCGACGACGAGCCGCCGCGGATCACGTCGAGGGCGTCGGTCATGTAGTCGGCGCGCACGAACTGGTCGGCCGTGGCGAAGGACATGTCGCCGATCAGCAGCACCGGCAGGCCGTCTTCCTGCAGCTGCACATAGCGGCCACCGCCGTCGGACATGGGCAGGCCACGCACGCCTAGGTTGGCATTGCCTTCGCCGCCGCTGGCTTCTGCGCGCAGGCCGGGCACCGTGCGCAGCACGTCGACCGCGCTGGACGCGACCGCGTTCTGCAACTGGTCGGCGTCGAGCGTGGATACCGACACCGACTGCTTCATCTTGGACCGGGCGGTGGACGTGCCGGTGATCACGATGCTGTCGAGCTTGAGGCCGTCGCCGGCAGGCGCGGCGGCCTGGGCCAGCGCCAGGCCGGGCAACAGCGCCAGCGCAGCGGCCAGTGCCACCGGGCGTTGGCGTTGGAATTTCAAGGTGGGATTCATCATGTCTCCTGGTTGAGGGCGGGCTGACGGGGTGCTTGAGCCCCGATGGAAAAATTTTGCAATCTTTGCAATCGATTGCGTAGCAGGGTAAACGCGTGTATTGATGCGAAGTGTTGCGTTACTTCTACAGAAAAACCGACAAAGGTCGTGCGGCTGCCAACCCGATGCGACTGATCGGGTCAGGTATCGATTGCGGGCTCCAGCTGCAGCGGGTAATCGGTGTCGCCTTGCGCGTCGCGGCCACTGATCCGGCACTCCAGGCTGCGCAGATTGACCTGCAGTTCGATATGGCAATCGACCTGTAAACCGCTGTCTTGCCAGCGCAGCCGCAAGACATCGTCCTGACCGTCCTCGATCAGCCCGAACCGGCCGTTGAAGGCCGGATGCTGGTTGCGCAGGCGGATCAGGCGCAGCAGGTCCTGCACCACCGGGCGCTTCAGGTCGTGCTCGATCTCGGCCCGGCTGTAGTGGTGGCGGTTGATGTCGCGGCCCACGCCGCTGCGCGCCAGCAGGTCCGGGTCGTTGTGGCCGGCCAGCAGGCCGACGTAGTAGACCTGGGGCACGCCGGGCAGGAAGAACTGGATCGCCCGCGCCACCAGGTAGGCCCGGTCGTCGCGGCCCAGCGCGTCATAGAAGCTGCAGTTGACCTGGTACAGGTCGAGGTTGCTGGCGGCCGCGCCGGTGGCCTGGCGGCTGGCGCCGCCGCTCCTGTCGTGGATCATCTCGACCAGGCGGTCGAGCTCGGCCGGCGGCACCAGGCCAGGATGGGCTGCGCGGTCGCTGGCATCGGCGCCGATGTCGATCACGCCGATGCCGTCATGGGTGTC
>JANNZD010000076.1:0-37103 GCA_031410435.1 Betaproteobacteria bacterium
GCCAGCCCGAGCCGGCGCAGCACGCCTGCGCGCAGCGCGGGCTCGGCATGGTCCAGCGGCAGGCGCAGCTCGGTGATTCTCAGCATGCAGAACTCGGCTGCTGGCAGGGCGGAACGAACGTCACCTCACCCACGGCCTCGCAGAGCTCGGCCGCTTCGCCAGGCATAAATGGTCCACAGGACCATTGATGTCCGGACTGTGCTTCGCACCCACGGCCTCGCAGAGCTCGGCCGCTTCGCCAGGCATAAATGGTCCACGGGACCATTTATGTCCGGGCTGTGCTTCGCACCCACGGCCTCGCAGAGCTCGGCCGCTTCGCCTGGCATAAATGGTCCACGGGACCATTTATGTCCGGGCTCAGCCGCCTTTGTGCGGCCGTTTGCCCGGGTTCTTCTTGCTGCGGGTGTGCGAGCCACGCTCCAGGCTGATCTTCTGGCCCTTGGGGGCCGTGAAGGTCACGCCGGCAGGGGCAGCGGGACGCGGGGTGGCCTTTTTGTCGGCTTCGGTGATCAGCTTGTTGCCCATGAATTGGCTCCGTTGGATGGAAAAGTCAACCCAGGATTAGGCCACAAACCCGGGCCGTCGCCGAATCGGACGTTTCAGGGGGTGGACGCCGCCCCGGCGGGCCGGCCCGGTGGGGGGCGCAGGCGGGCCTCGAAATCGCGCGGCGCCACGTACTGCAGCACGCTGCGGCTGGCTGGCCCGACGCTGGCCGACAGGCCGATGGCCGGGTAGAGCAGCAGCACCGCACCGCCGTCCAGCGCGCGCTGTTCGGCCGGCGCGCCGAAGCGCTGACGCACATCGGCCGCGCTCAGGCGCACCGACGGCACGAAGCTGAGGCCGACCAGCCGCGCACTGCGGGCCTCGTCCAGATCGGCGGGGCGCAGCGCGAAGCGGCGCACCCCGTCGTTCATGGCCTCGCTGCGCGGCGCCTGGGCGCGCCAGCGCGCCAGGGCATCGGCCGGCGCGTCGAAGGCCAGCACCAGCCGGCCGCTGACGAAGCCTGCCGTGTAAGGCTCGGCCAGCGCCTCGAGCGCACCCACCTCGCCCAGGCGGGCCACCAGCGCCACTTGCAGGCCGTCACCCACCCGGGCCTGGGCCTGGGCCAGGCTGTCGCGGCCGGGCGCCAGCCCGAAGACCTGGCTCAGACCGTCGGGCAGGGCCTGCACCTGCCAGGGCAGGCCCTGTGCCGCCTGCGGCGCTGCGGCACCGGCACTGCCTGGGCCGCGCATCATCTGCCACAGCGGCGCGGCAAAGGCCACCAGCAGCACCAGCAGGCCGGCGCCCAGCGCCAGCAAGATCGGGTGTTTCATCCGCGCATTGTCGGACGGCGGGTCGGTACAGCCCGCGCCGATGGCGGCCAAGGGGGCCGACGCGCAGCGCCGCCAGCGATCCGCCCAGCGTCGACAATCCCTGCCAGATCCTGCTCCAGAACATCAAGTGCCCCCACCCCCCGCCCACCGCGTGCTTTCGCTCATCCCGCCGATGACGCAGCTCAACACGCCCTACCCGTCCACCGCCTACCTCACCGGCTTCCTGCGCTCGCGCGGGGTGCAGGCCACCCAGGCCGACCTGGCGCTGGGGCTGATCCTGGCGCTGCTGTCGCGCGACGGCCTGGGCCAGGTGCTGGGCGAGATCGCCGCGCTGCCGGCCGGTCGGGCCAGCGCCGCGGTGCAAGCCTTCGCGGCCGAGGGCGGGCGCTACCTGGCCACCATCACCGCCACGGTGCGCTTTCTGCAGGGGCGGGATGCGACGCTGGCCCACCGCATCGTCGGCCGCGACTTCCTGCCTGAGGGGCCGCGTTTTGCCTCGCTGGATGTCTTCGTGGACGAGGCGGGCGGCGACCCGATGGCCTGGGCCTTCGGCGCGCTGGGCCTGCAGGACCGCGCCCGCCACCTGGCCACGCTCTACCTCAACGATATCGCCGACCTGGTACGCGACGCGGTAGACCCGCGCTTCGAGTTCGTGCGCTATGCCGAATCGCTGGCGATGAGCCAGCCCACCTTCGACCCGCTGGCCGCCGCACTGGCCGCGCCGGCGAACCTGGTGGACCGCCTGCTGGCCGGCCTGGTGCAGCAAGCCCTGGCCGAGCACCGGCCCAGCGTGGTGCTGCTGTCGGTGCCCTTCCCCGGTGCGGTGTATGCGGCCTTGCGCATCGCGCAGACGATCAAAGCGACCGACCCGGCCATCGTCACCGTGCTGGGCGGCGGGTTTGTGAACACCGAGTTGCGCGAGCTGAGCGACCCGCGCGTCTTCGATTTCATCGACTACGTGACGCTGGACGCCGGCGAGCGGCCGCTGCTGGCCCTGCTGGACCACCTGGCCGGCGGCCGGTCGGCCCAGCGCCTGGTGCGCACCTTCCACCGCCCGGCCGGCAGCGGCGCGGTGCGCTACACCAACTTCGTCGAGCCCGACATCCCCTTCACCGAGGTCGGCACGCCCACCTGGGACGGCTTGCCGCTGGACCGCTACTTGTCGCTGCTGGACATGCTCAACCCCATGCACCGGCTGTGGAGCGACGGGCGCTGGAACAAGCTGACCGTGGCCCAGGGCTGCTACTGGAAGAAGTGCAGCTTCTGCGACGTCAGCCTGGACTACATCGCGCGCTTCGAGTCGGCCAGCGCCGAGCTGCTGGTGGACCGGATCGCGACAATAGTCGCCGAGACCGGCCAGACCGGCTTCCACTTCGTCGACGAGGCCGCACCGCCCAAGGCGCTCAAGACCCTGGCCGCCGAGCTGCAGCGCCGCCAGATGGCGATCAGCTGGTGGGGCAATATCCGCTTCGAGAAGACCTTCACCCCCGCGCTCTGCCGGCAGCTGGCCGACAGCGGCTGCATCGCGATCTCGGGCGGGCTGGAGGTGGCGTCCGACCGGCTGCTGGCGCTGATGAAGAAGGGCGTGTCGGTGGACCAGGTGGCGCGCGTGACCAAGGGCTTTGCCGACGCCGGCATCCTGGTGCATGCCTACCTGATGTACGGCTTCCCGACCCAGACGGTGCAGGACACCGTGGACGCGCTCGAATTCGTGCGCCAGCTGTTTGCCGCCGGCTGCATCCAGAGCGGCTTCTTCCACCGCTTTGCCTGCACCGTGCACTCACCGGTGGGCCAGGACCCGGCGGCCTACGGCGTGACCCTGCAGCCGCTGCCAGCGGTGAGCTTTGCCAAGAACGACATCGGCTTCATCGACCCCACCGGGGTCGACCATGACGCGCTGGGCCGGGGCCTGAAGAAGGCGATCTACAACTACATGCACGGCATCGGGCTGGAGCAGGACGTGCGGCGCTGGTTCGACATGCCGGTGCCCAAGACCCAGGTGGCGCGCCAGCGCATCGCGCGGGCACTGGCCCAGCCCGGCTGACCGGCCGGCGCCTGCCGGGCCACCCCGGCGCTATGCTGCCCCCCATGACGACCCTGCCAACCACCCACCTGACCCTCATCACCGGCGCCTCGCGCGGCCTGGGCGCCGCCCTGGTGGCGCAGCGCCTGCTGCCCGGCCATGCGGTGCTGGGCCTGGCGCGCCATACCCACAGCGGCCTGCAGGCCCGGGCCGACGCCAGCGGCCTGGCCCTGGCCCAATGGCCGGTTGACCTGGCCGAACCCGGGCCGGTGGCACTGCGGCTGGCCGGCTGGCTGGCGGGTTTTGATGCCCGCGCGCTGGCCAGCGCCAGCCTGATCAACAACGCCGGCGTGGTGGGCACGCTGGCCCCGCTGGACCGGGTGCCGCTGGCCGACATCGTGCAGGGCCTGCGCGTCGGGCTGGAGGCCGCGATGCTGCTGACCGCCGTCTTTCTGGACGCCACCCGCGACTGGCCCGGCCAGCGCCGGGTGATGAACATCTCCTCGGGTCTGGGCCGCCAGGCGATGGCCGGCAGCGCGGTGTATTGCGCGGCCAAGGCCGGCATGGACCATTTCAGCCGCGCCGTGGCGCTGGAGCAGGCCGGGCTGGCCCGGCCGGCCCAGGTGGTGTCGATGGCGCCCGGGGTGATCGACACCGACATGCAGGCCGGCTTGCGCGCCAGCGACCCGGCACTGTTCCCCGGCCGGTCGCGCTTTGTCCAGCTGCAGGCCGACGGCCAACTCAGCAGCCCCGATGACTGCGCGCGCCACCTGCTGGCTCGGCTGGAACGGGCCGATTTTGGCCAGGCCGCCGTGGCCGACATCCGCGAGCCCTGAACGCCCAGGCTGGCCGGCCCGCCTCCTAGAATCCAAACTTTGTTGCCCTGCTGCGGCCCCACCAGCGGCCCCACCAGTGGCCCCACCAGCGGCCGCCAGCCGACCCCGCCTGCGGCCGCCCCGCCCTGCCCATGACCCTGTTCCAGCTGATCGGCGGCTTCGTGCGCCGCCATTGGCCCGCCTATGCCGGCTCGGCCGCGATGCTGGCCGGCATCGCGCTGCTGGGCGTCTGGCTGCCGCGCCAGATCGGCCAGATGGTCGACGGCCTGGTGGCGCAGCGCCTGAGCGGGGCCGCGCTGGGGCGCGAGATCGCCTGGCTGCTGGCCGCCGGCGCCGGCATCTATGCGCTGCGGGTGGCCTGGCGGCTGCAGCTCTTCGGCACCGCCTACCGGCTGGGGGTGGACCTGCGGGTGCAGCTTTACCAGCGTCTGGTGCTGCAGGGGCCGGTCTTCTTCCAGACCCGCCGCACCGGCGACCTGATGGCCCTGGCCACCAATGACGTGGACGCCGTGGAGCTGGCCGCCAGCGAGGCCCTGCTGGCCGGCTTCGACGGCACCCTCACCCTCTTGCTGGTGGTGGCGATGATGACCCTGGGCGTGGACTGGCGCCTGGCCGGGGTGGTGCTGGCACCCTTCCCGCTGATGGCACTGGCCTTCTGGTGGATCTCGCGCCACCTGCATGCCGCCGCGCGCCAGGCCCTGGATGCGTTTTCGGCGCTGAACGACCAGGTGCAGGAGACGCTGTCGGGCGTGCGCACGCTGCGGGCACTGGGCCTGCAGCCGCTCAGCCGGGCCCAGTTTGGCCGGCTCGCGGGTGCCGCAGCCGACGCGGGCCTGCGGGCCCAGCGCTGGGAGGCCGGCTACGAGCCCGCCGTCGGCCTGAGCTTGAGCACCGCGATGGTGCTGTCACTCGGATTTGGAGGCTGGCTGGTGTGGCGCGGCGAATTGACGGTGGGCCAGCTCACCAGCTTCGGCCTCTACCTGGGCCAGCTGATCTGGCCGATGTTCGCCGCCGGCTGGGTGCTGGCACTGATCGAACGCGGCCGCGCCGCCTGGGCCCGCCTGCAACCGGTGCTGAGCCAGCCGCTGGCGGTGGACGACCCTGGCACGCTGGCCACGGTGGGGGCCGGCCCGCTGCAGGCCGATGGCCTGCAGTTCAGCTACCCCGGCCAGACCCACCCCGCGCTGCAGGGCCTGGGCTTCTTGCTGCCGGCCGGTGGCACGCTGGGGCTGGTGGGGCCCACCGGCGCCGGCAAGAGCACGCTGCTGAAACTGCTGCTGCGGCAATGGGTGGCCCAGCAAGGCCAGATTACCTGGGGCGGCCAGCCCTTGCAGGCCCACCGCCTGACTGCGCTGCGCCAGGCCATCGCCTGGGTGCCGCAGGAGCCCTTCATGTTTTCGGCCAGCGTGGCCGAGAACATCGCGCTGGCCCGGCCCGACGCCAGCCGGGCCCAGATCGAGGCCGCCGCGCGCGACGCTGCGGTGCATGAGGACATCACCCGCCTGCCCCAGGGCTACGACACCCCGGTGGGTGAGCGCGGCATCACCCTGTCAGGCGGCCAGCGCCAGCGCCTGGCCATCGCCCGCGCGCTGCTGGCCGACGCCCCCTTGCTGCTGCTGGACGATGCCTTGTCGGCCGTGGACACCGGCACCGCCGCGCGCATCCTGGCCAATCTGCGGCGCCAGCGCAGCCAGGGCCCGCAGCGCAGCCTGATCCTGGCCAGCCACCGCCTGGCCACGCTGATGGACGCCGACCAGATCCTGGTGCTGCGCCAGGGCCGGATCACCGAGCAGGGCGACCATGCCGCGCTGCTGGCCCAGCGCCTGCCCGACGGCCACGCCGGCTGGTATGCCACCCAATGGCAGGTGCAGCAGCTGCAGGCCTCGCTGGCTGACGCGGCCGACATCCGGCCCACGGCGCCATGACCGAAGACGACCCAGCCACGCCCGACCCGCAGCAGCGCAGCGCCGCGCTGGGCCTGCTGGCGCACAGCGCTGCGCCCGACGCGCCGCTGCTGCGCGGCGCCGTATTGTGGCTGGTGCTGGCCGCCATGTTGGAGGCCCTGGGCCCACTGCTGGGCAAGGCCTTCATTGACACGCACCTGCTGCCGCGCCAGGCCGACCTGGGCGCCATCGCCGGCCTGCTGGGCGGCGCGTTGCTGGCCGGCTGGCTGGCCAGCGCGCTGCGCTACTGGCAGCTGGTGCGTCTGGCCGGCGTGGCGATGCGCTCGGTGCAGCGCCTGCGCGAACGGGTCTACGGCCATGTGCTGGGCTTGCCGATGGCCTACTTCGACCGGGCCATCACCGGCCAGCTGGTCAGCCGGGTCACCAACGACACCGAAGCGGTGAAGGCGCTCTATGTGCAGCTGCTGTTCGTGATGCTCGACAGCGTGATCATGCTGGCCACCCTGCTGACCACGATGGCGCTGCTGAACTGGCGCCTGATGTTGATCGTCGCCTTGCTGGTGCCGGCGGTGGTGGGCATCGTCTGGCTGTACCAGCGCCTTTCGGCCCCGGCGGTGGCGCTGACCCGCGCATTGCGCAGCGACATCAACGCCCAGGCGGCCGAATCCATCGCCGGCATGGCGGTGATCCAGGCCAGCGGCGCCGGCCCACGATTTGGCGAGCGCTTTGCCCGCCTCAACCAGGCTCACTACAGCTCGCGCAAGGCCGAGCTGCGCGCCAATGCCTGGCTGCTGCGGCCGGCGCTGGACTTCCTCAACGTGGCGATGCTGGCAGCGGTGATCGCGGTCTACGGCCTGCGCAGCAGCGGCAGCGACGGCACCGGCCTGAGCGCGCTCGAAGTGGGCGTGCTGTATGCCTTCGTCAGCTACATCGCCCGGGTGGTCGAGCCGCTGATCCAGATCACCCTGCAGTTCTCGCAGTTGCAGCAGGCGGTGGTGGCGGCGGCGCGGGTCAATGCACTGCTGCGCCAGCCCGGCGCACCGCTGCGCGCGACCGGCCCGCAGGTGCAGCAGGGGCGGCTGTCGATCCGGCAACTCGACTTCGGCTACCAGCCCGGCCGGCCGGTGCTGCACGGCCTGGACCTGGAGGTAGCCGCCGGCCAGTTCGTCGGCATCGTCGGCCACACCGGCAGCGGCAAGAGCACCCTGCTGTCGCTGCTGCTGCGCTTCTACCCGGCGCCCGAGGGCGCGCTGTGCATCGACGGTGTGCCGATCGCCCAGCTCAGCGACGCAGCCTTCCACCAGGCGGTCGGCCTGGTGCCGCAAGAGCCCTTTCTGCTGGCTGCCAGCGCGGCCGAGAACATTGCGATGGGCCGCCCGCTGGCACCGGGTGCGGTGCAGGCCGCCGCGCGCGCGGCCCATGCGCACGGCTTCATCAGCGCCCTGCCCCAGGGCTATGACACCCCGCTGGGCGAAGGCGGCGCACGCCTGTCGGTCGGCCAGAAGCAGCTGATCGCGGTGGCCCGGGCGCTGGCCGGCCAGCCACGCATGCTGCTGCTGGACGAAGCCACCGCCCATATCGACAGCGAGACCGAGGGCCAGGTGCAGCGGGCGCTCCAGGCCCTGCACGGCCAGGTCACGGTGCTGGCCATCGCCCACCGCCTGTCCACCATCCAGGGCGCCGACCAGATCATCGTGCTGGACCATGGCCGCATCGCCGAGCGCGGCCGCCATGCCGAGCTGATGGCGATCCCGGGCGGCCTGTACCAGCGCCTGGTGCAACTGCAGCAGCTGGCCGAGGAAGACGCTGCCACGGCGCCGACCCGGCCGGCCGCGCCCGGCCATGGCTGAGGCCGTCCCGCTGCTGCGGCAGCCCGAGTTCAGGCGCTTCTGGCTGTCGCGTCTGGCCGGCACAGCGGCCAGCCAGATGCTGCTGGTGGCCCTGGGCTGGCAGATGTACGACCTGACCGGCAGCGCCTGGGACCTGGGTCTGGTGGGCCTGGCGCAGTTCGTGCCGGCGCTGCTGCTGGCCCTGCCGGCCGGCCACCAGGTCGACCACAGCGACCGGCGCCGGGTGCTGGCCACGGTGCTGGCGGTGCAATTGATGGTGGCCGCCGCGCTGGCCGGTCTGGCCGCCGCCGGCGGGCTCGGGCGCAGTGCCTTGCTGGCGGTGTCGGTGGTGCTGGGCGGCTTGCGGGCCTACCAGATGCCGGCCTCGCAAGCCCTGCTGCCCCTGCTGGTGCCGGCGCCGCAATGGCCGCGCGCGATGGCGCTGGCGGCCTCGGCGCTGCAGGTGGCCATCATCGCCGGGCCGGCGCTGGGCGGGCTGGCCTATGCCGGCGGTGCCGGCTTGGTCTACAGCCTGAGCGCTGGCGGCTTCGCGCTGGCCTGGGGCTGCGTGCTGGGTCTGGCGCCGCGCCCGCCCACCGGCGTGGCCGAGCCGCGCAATGCCGCCAGCCTGCTGGCCGGCCTGCGCTTCATCGCCAGCCGACCGCTGCTGCTGGGCGCGGTCTCGCTGGACCTGTTCGCGGTGCTGCTGGGCGGTGCGGTGGCCCTGCTGCCGATCTTTGCCCGCGACATCCTGCAGACCGGACCCTGGGGCCTGGGCCTGCTGCGGGCGGCGCCGGCGGTGGGCGCGCTGGCGATGTCGCTGCTGCTGGCACGCTGGCCGGTACAGCGCCACAACGGCGTCTGGTTGCTGGGCGCGGTGGCAGCCTATGGCGCGACGATGGTGCTTTTCGGGCTGTCCACTGCGCTGTGGTTGTCATTGCTGGCGCTGGCCGCCTCGGGTGCGGCAGACATGGTCAATGTGGTGATCCGCCAGACCCTGGTGCAACTGGCCACGCCCGACCCGATGCGCGGCCGGGTCGGCGCGGTCAACTCGGTCTTCATCGGCGCGTCCAACCAGTTGGGAGAATTCGAATCCGGCGCCACGGCGGCCTGGCTCGGGCCTGTAGCATCGGTAGTCTGGGGCGGTCTGGGCACCGGCCTGGTGGTACTGGCCTGGATCGGCTTGTTCCCGACGCTGGCCCGACACGACCGGCTGTCAGCCCCCACCGCCGACAAAGGAGTGCAGGCTTGAGCGAGGTTGTGAACGGGGTCGACATCCAGTCGCTGGCCCAACTGCTGGACGGCTTTGGCGTGTCCCTGGGGGTGGTGGGCGCCGACAACCGGGTGCAGGCCCTGGTGCCGGCCGGCAGCTTGGTGCACGCACCGGCGCCACGCCACGGCAGCCGGGTGGCGACGATGCGCCTGGCCGACGGGCGCCGCCTGGTGGTGACCGAACGCGATCGCCGGCCCGAGCGCGCAGCCGCCGCCGACGCGCCGCCGGACCCGCCCGCGCCTGGCGGCCCGCCGGCCTTGCGCCTGCCCGAGCGGCGCGCCACCGGCCAGTCGGGCGATCTGCGCTTTCGCCTGCTGGCCGAGCACTCGATCGACATGCTGGTGGCGGTGGATGCCGACCTGGCGGTGCACTATGCCTCGCCGGCCACCCGCGGCATGCTGGGCTGCGAGCCCGACACGCTGCATGGCCGCACCCTGGTCGAACTGCTGGCCCCCGAAGACCGGGCCGAGTTCATCACCCGCCATTTCACCCAGGCGCCGCAGCGCGGCAATGGCACCGACCTGTTTCGCGCGCTGCGGGTCGACGGCTCGATCCTGTGGGTGGAGGCCCGTGTCGCGGCCCTGCCCCCGGGCAACGGGCTGGGCGACTACCTGGTGACCTTGCGCGATGCCAACCGGCGCAAGGCCAACGAGGACGCGCTGGCGCTTGCCAACGGCGAGCTGCAGGCGCTGGCGTCCACCGATGCGCTCACCGGCCTGCCCAACCGCCGCCAGTTCGACGCCACCCTGAACAAGGAGTGGTACCGCGCGCTGCGCGAGGCCGCGCCGCTGGCGCTGCTGATGATCGATGTGGACCGCTTCAAGACCCTCAACGACCGCTTTGGCCACCCGGTGGGCGACGCCTTCCTGGCCAGCATAGGCCGGGTGATCCGCGACACCGTGCGGCGTGCCGGCGACCTGCCCGCGCGCTACGGGGGCGAAGAATTCGCGGTGGTCCTGCCGGGCACCAACGCGGTCGGCGCGCTGGAGATCGCCGAGGTCATCCGCCGCGCCGTAGCCGGCACCGACACCCGCCACATCGTGGCCGGCGGCTACCCGCTGAGCGTGAGCATCGGCGTGGCCGCGATGGTGCCGCTGGCCGGCGGCGGGTCGGCGTCGCTGATCCACAGCGCCGATGCCGCGCTCTACCAGGCCAAACGCACCGGTCGCAACCGGGTGGAACTGATGCAATGAACCAGCCCGACCCCGAGCCACCGCTGCTGCTGACCGAGATCGACCCGGCCGGTTATGCCGTGCTCACCCTGAACCGGCCGCAGGCCATGAATGCGCTGAGCCGCGGCCTGATGGCCGCGCTGGCGGCCCAGGTCGACGTACTGGTCGCCCACCCTGCGGTGCGGGTGCTGATCCTCACCGGCGCCGGCCGGGCCTTTTGCGCCGGGCTGGACCTGAAGGAGATCGGCGCCGGCCAGGGCAGCCTGGGGCGCCGGCCTACCGGGCCCGAAGCCGAGCAAAGCGTGGCCGGCCCGCTGGCCACCGACCCGGTGGCCGCGCTCGCCCGCTACCCCGGCCCGGTGATAGCCGCGATCAACGGCGCGGCCGTCACCGGCGGCTTCGAGCTGGCGCTGGCTTGCGACGTTTTGCTGGCCAGCACGACCGCGCGCTTTGCCGACACCCATGCGCGCATCGGCGTGGCGCCGGGCTGGGGCCTGTCGCAAAAGCTCAGCCGCTGCATCGGGCCGTATCGCGCACGCGAGTTGTCCTTCACCGGCAACTGGCTGCCCGCAGCGCAGGCGGCCGATTGGGGCCTGGTCAACCGGGTGCTGGCGCCCGACGACTTGCTGCCCGCCGCGCGGGCCCTGGCGCTGGACATGCTGGGCTGCCTACCCGAGATGCTGCTGCGCTACAAGGCAGTGATCAATGACGGCTACGCGCTGAGCTTCGGCGACGGCATGGCGCTGGAGCTGCAACGCGCCCGGGCCTTCAATGCCCAGGTGGGCGCGGCCGATGTCGAACAGCGCCGCGAGGCGGTGCGGCAGCGCAATCGCGAGGCGGGCTGACGCCGCCTGCTGCGATTGCGCTGCGGCCCACCGGGCGACGTCGCGCGTTACACCATCGCAATTCGGTCGTCGAATGCAGTGATGGCTTTGATGGCGTCATTGGGCTCTGAGCTTCCGCGCGAAGGCCGACTCGGCGGCGGTGGTCGAAGGTCGCAGAGCGGCCAAGAGTCGTTCACGAGGGGCAGCTTTCCTGCCGCTCAACCTTGGCGGATGGCTTCAAGATTTTCAGCCCGCGGTGGGTTCGAACAAACATTAGCGCGTGGTGCGGCCTGGTCCGCAGCCGGCCACCAGCTGTCGCCCTGTAGCGCGTGCCGTTGGCACGGTCGTTGCGCGATGGCGTCGAGCGGGCTGCGAACCGCGACGACCTCCAGTTTCAGGACATGCGTGTAAATCATCGTGGTCGGCATATCGTTGTTGCCAAGCGGCGCCTGCACGGTCCGCATGTCGGTCCCCGATTGCAACAGATGGCTTGCAGACGCATGGAGCAACGCGGGGCATGGGGGGTTTTCGGGCGCCGTGACGCTGTACGTCGAGGACAGTCCGCCACCCTCCCAATCGGGGCCTATCCAAGCATGTAGAGGTCGGCTATAAGCCATTGTGCTTGCCGAGCAGGAAACTGCTCTGTTTTGCATGGTTGCCGCGTCCAAACCACAAGGAATCGTCGTGAACATCAAATCCCTGTCCTTCCTGCTGGCATCCGCCGCGCTAACAGCCTCTGCCAGCGCAGCCTCGTCCTGGGACTTGGCGAACGACTACGCCGTGGCGACCAACCCGAATGGGGCATGGACCTACGGCGAAATCCCCGGTGGCACATTTAGCGCGCTGGCCTGGAATGCTGGAACGGACAGTTATGGCGTCAACGCCGTGGGTGAGACCTTCATTTACAAGCGAGAAGCCGCTGGGACCGACTTTGGCATTGGCCAGGGCAAGGTGTCGTTGGAGGCTGATTGGGGCGATCCGGCCGTCCGCTGGACCGCACCCACCGCCGGCGCCTATGTCTTCACGATAGCGGTGGGCGGCAGCACAGTCAGCGGCCCGGGTGGCTTTGGTAACAATTTTGCAACCTACGCCGGCGTGAAAGTGAACGGCATCGATCAAACCGCGGATGCCTTTGTCAGCAACATTAAGTCGTGGAACTTCACGGCCACGCTGGCTGCCGGTGGCACCGTGGATACATTCGTCTTGAATCCGGGGTTCGCGAGCGGCGGCAATACGCAGTCCGAGATCTCAGTGTCGGCCGTTCCTGAGCCGACCAGCGCCCTGTTGCTGGCGCTGGGCGTCGGCGGACTGGCACTTCGCCGGTTCCAGCACCGTACGGTTCCGGCGGCTGCCGCCTGAGTCTGGCCTCGGTCCTGGGGTGCAACCTCGCGGCCATGGCCCAATGGGACTTCAGCCGCGCTGTCTACCAAACAACCGTGTGCAGTGACGGCACGGCTTGGCGAGCGTCTCGGCGCGATTGCTGACCGAACCGCGTAGCGGGTGCATGCGCAATTCTGCGGTTCGGGCAAACTATTTGGGATCGAATAGCAGCTTTGCGGAAGCAAGGCCAGACTAGCCTGCGACAGGTTTGGGTCGTAAGGCGACGGAACCCATCGCAGGGTGGGACGACGCCTAGCCGACGGCTTCGAGCCCAAAGCGCACCTTCAGACCCCCAGGGACACCCCCATGCCGCGCGCCGCTGCCAGCAAGGCATGGTCGGCCGGCACCAGCCGGTTGCGGCCGGCCACGTCGGCCAGCGCGACGCTGCCCACGGCGTCGCCCTGCAGCGCCACCATGCGGCTGAAAGCCCCCTGCTGCACCAATTCGGCAGCATGCCAGCCGAAGCGGGTGGCCAGCACCCGGTCGAAGGGTGTGGGCGCGCCGCCGCGCTGCACATGGCCCAGCAAGGTGGCGCGCACCTCGCTGGCCAGCCGGGGCTGCAGTTGCTGCTGCAGCCAGTGGCCGATGCCGCCCAGGCGCAGCGGGTCGGGGCTGTCGGCAATCGTCTGAGCCACCGTCAGGCCGCTGCCGGCGGCATGCGCGCCCTCGGCCACGCAGATCAGGGTGTAGCCGTTGCCGGCCTCGCGTTCGCGGCAGCGCTGCAGCACCGCGTCCAGGCTGAAGGGCAGTTCGGGGATCAGGATCACGTCGGCCGCGCCGGCCATGCCGCCATCCAGCGCAATCCAGCCGGCATAGCGCCCCATAGTCTCGGCGATCATCACCCGGCCATGGCTGCGCGCAGTGGTCTCGAGCCGGTCCAGGGCCTCGGCCACCACCGCCACCGCGCTGTCGAAGCCGAAGGTGCGGTCGGTATGGCACAGGTCGTTGTCGATGGTCTTGGGCACGCCCACCACCGGCAGGCCCTGCAGAGCCAGCTTGTGGGCGATGGCCATGGTGCCGTCACCGCCGATGGCCACCAGCGCGTCCAGGCCCAGCGCCCGGGCATAGGCCAGGGCCTGGCCCGACACGTCGGCGCCGCCGGCGCCGAAATAGTGGAACGGGTCGCAACGGTTATGGGTGCCCAGCAGGGTGCCGCCCTGGGCCAGGATGCCGGCCACGGCGGGCGCGTCCAGCGCCACCACCTCCTGGGTCAGAAGGCCCAGAAAACCGCGCCGGATGCCGGTGACCCGCGCGCCCGGCTGCTGCACCAGCGCCAGCGTCACCGCGCGGATCACCGCGTTCAGGCCTGGGCAGTCACCGCCGCCCGTGAGGATGCCGACATGCATGGGAAGGCCTCTGGGGATCGGTCAGGCGAGCCAGGCCGCTAGGTCGTGGTGCAGCTGGGTCAGGTCGGCCATGCGGGTGTACATCATGTGGCCGGCATCGTAGTAGCGGTGGGTGATGCGCTGCAGCACCTCGGCCGGCAGGTCCAGTTGGGCCAGCGACCAGTCGGTGGCCGAGTAGGGCGTGCCCAGGTCGTAGCGGCCGCTGGCCACCAGCACCCTCATGTGCGGGTTGCGGCGCATCGCCCGGGCCAGGTCGGCGCTGGTGCTGGTGAAGCCCTGGGGCTCGGCGGGCCGCTCAGCCTCGCCCTCGGCGCCGCCGCGCTGCCAGTTCCAGGCCCGGTGCACGTCCATCGACAAGGTCTCGTAGCGCTGCGTGGTGGGCAGGCCCAGCGCGGCGAAATAGGCCAGCATCGCACTGGTGTAGGGGATGGCAACAGACTCGATGCCGGGGTCGAAGGCCAGCTGGCGCTCGCGCGCGGCGGCCATCGGCGCGCTGGCGCGGGCATCCAGCCGGCCCAGCAGCAGGCCGCGCGGCCGCAGCAGCTCGACGAAGAAACTGCTGTCACTGATGCGCAGGTTGTGCTCGCGCACCACCGGCAAGGCCAGGCCGGTGAGCTCGGCCAGGCGCTTCTCGACCCGGCTGCGCTGGCGCGGGCCCAGGCGGGCGCCGGCATGCAGGGCCAGCAGGTAATCGGTCTGGGCAAAATCCTCGGCGGCGGCCCGCGCGGCCTGGGCCGACGCGCCCAGCCCGCCCTTGAGCATGCCGTGATATTGGGCGGCAGCGGCACAAGCCGGCAGGAACAGCGCGTAGGGCAGGTCGTTGCGCGGCGCGAAGACCAGCGACTGCAGGTCCATCGCGCAGGACACCAGGATCAGGCCCGACAGGGCCAGCCCCTGGTCGAGCAGCCGGTCGGCCAGCGCCGCGCCGCGGGTGCTGCCATAGCTTTCACCGGCCAGGTAGAGCGGCGCGCCGAAGCGGCCATTGGCGGCCAGCCAGCCGCGTATCACCTCGGCCAGGGCCTGCACATCGCCGTCCACCGACAACTGGCGCTTGCGCGCGGCATCGCCAGCGCTGACCGACCAGCCGGTGTGCGGCGGGTCGATGAACACCAGGTCGAAGAAGGCCAGCCAGGTCAGCGGGTTGTCCACCACCGCATAGGGCGGCGCGGCCAGCGTGCCATCGTCCTGCACCGGCACCCGCTTCGGGCCCAGCGCGCCCAAGTGCAGCCAAACCGAAGCCGAGCCCGGCCCGCCGTTGAAGGCAAAGCACACCGGCCTGGGCGGCGCGGCCGGCGCCTGCCGGGCGCTGTAGGCCACGGTGAAGACGGCCGCCTGCGGGTCGCCGCGCTCGGCATCGACCCCACCGGCCAGCACCGGCACAAAGGCCGCGCGCACCTGGTAGTCCAGCGCCTGGCCGCTGGCCAGAGCCAGCGCGCCCTGGCTGAGCACCGGCGCCCGTGCCAGCAGCTGGTCCATCTTGTCGCGCTGGCGCCGCGCGGCGTCGGCGTCCGGCGCGCCGCCGGCGGCAGGGGCGGGCGGGGTGGGCAGGTCGCTCATGCACGGCTCCTGGGTCGAGGGCGGCGCTTGCGCTACCAGGCCGGTGCCGGCATGCGCACAAACCGGTCGGGCGGAAACTCACCCGACAGGAACAGCGCCAACTCCTGGCGGCTGGCCGTGGCATTGCCGACGATGTTCAGCTCATAGCGGCGCAGCAGGCGGGATGCGTCGCTGCAGGCGGGCGTGACCGCATGGCTGAACTCGATGCGGTAGTTGCCCTGGGGCAGGCGGGTCCAGAAACCCATCGACGCGCTGCCCGGCTTGCTGCCCACAAAGCAGGTACGCACATAGCCATTGGCCTTGACCTCCACCTGCTCTCGGCCCGACACGCTGACCCAGCGGCCCACGATAGGGTCGACCGACCCCTGGGCCTGGGCCACTGCGCCGATGCAGACCAGCGCACCGGCGCACAGCAGCGGGCGCAGCCAGGCGCGGGCCGGGGCAGCCGCGCGGGCGCCGGCGCGCCGGGCCGGCCGCTCAGTCAAGGGGCTGGGCCAGGAAGCCGGCATAGCGTGGCAGATCGACATTGCCGCCGGACAGGATCACGCCGACCCGGGCGCCGCGCAGGCCCACCACGCCTTCAAGCAAGGCCGCCGCGCCCAGGCATCCGGTAGGTTCGACCACCTGCTTCATGCGCTGCGCAAAGAACTGCAGGGTGCGCACCAATTGGGTGTCGCTGACCGTGACGATGCGCCGCACCAGGGCCTGTATCACCGGAAAGGTCAGCTGGCCGCTGGACGGGGTCTGGGCCCCGTCGGCGATCGTCTCGGGCACGCCGATCTGCACGATGCGGCCGGCTGCCAGGCTTTGCTGGGTGTCATTGCCCGCCTCGGGTTCGACCCCGATCACCTCGATACCGGGCAACAGGTGGCAAGCCGCCACCGCGCAGCCCGCGATCAGCCCGCCGCCGCCGACGCAGACCAGCAGCGCGTCCAGCGTGCCCACCTCGTCGATCAGTTCCAGCGCGGCGGTGCCCTGCCCGGCCATCACCTGCGGATGGTCGAAGGGCGGGATCAGCGTCATGCCGCGCTCGGCCGCCAGGCGCGCACCGATGGCCGCGCGGTCTTCGGTGTAGCGGTCATACAGCACCACCGCGCTGCCGGCCTGGTCGGCCTGGTAGGCCCGGGTGGCGGCCAACTTGGCGGCCGGTGCGTCCTGCGGCATCACGATCACGCTGGGCATGCCCAGCAGGCGCGCGGACAGGGCGATCGCCTGGGCATGGTTGCCCGAGCTGAAGGCCAGCACACCCATGCGCCGCTGCGCCGGGCTGAACTGGGCCAGGGCGTTGTAGGCACCGCGGAACTTGAAGGCGCCCATGCGCTGCAGGTGCTCGGCCTTGAAAAAGACCTGGGCGCCGGTGAGGGCGTCGGCGGTGCGCGAGCGCAGCACCGGCGTGCGATGGGCCACGCCGGCCAGGCGATCGGCAGCGGCGCGGACGTCGGCAAATTGAATGGCCAAGGCAGTCATGTCCGCAAGCATAACGAGGCCGGGCCCGCTGCGGCCGTCGGCGCGTGCCGCGCAGGCCCGGAACTGACCCGCCAGGGCCCTTCTGCTCGGCGGCTTGGCGGCGCGGGCAAGGCCTACGCTGGGGGCCAGCCCCGCATCCACCGGACCGATCCGATGCAACCCCAAGCCCGCCCTCCAGGATTTGCCGCAGCCCTCCCGGTGTTGCCCAGCGGACCGCCCGAACTGCTGGATCTGGTGGATTTCAAATGGCTGATGGTCGGCGAAGGCCACCGGGTCGACCTGGACCGCTTGCAGACCGACCAGGCCTACATCCGGGCCTGCCTGGCGTTGGCCGCAGGGTCGGCCTCGTTCACCCTGCGCCAGGCGGCCGAGCGCTTGTCGGGCCGGGCTCGCGCCTTGGGCTGGCTGGCGTCCTGAGGCCGCCCGGGCGGCCGCGCGCCGACGCCGCTGCGCCGCCCAGGCCGTCAGGCCGGGCCCTGGAAGCCCCCACTGCGCAAGGTCAACACCAGGGTGTCACGGTGGCCGGTGCCGGCGGAGTCGAGCGGCTGGATCGGCGTGCTTTCATGGATCACCCGTGCATCGTCCAGCAGCAGCGCACTCCAGGGCTCGGTCAGGGTGAAGCGCAGGCCCTGCGGCCCGTGCGCATCAAACACCCGGGTCTCGCCGCCCTTGATCGCGTGGCGCGCCACCAGCACCACCACCACCAGGTCGACACCGTCACGGTGGGCGCCTTCGGGCGTGGGCCGGCCGATGCCGTCTGTGGTGTCGATGCGGAAGGGATGGGCCTCGACGAACCAATCCTGGCTGCCCGGCGCCAGGCCGCGCAGCACCTCACAGCGCACGGCCAGCGCCTGCAGCAATCCAGCCCAGGCCGGATCGTCCTGCCAGGCCGCAGGCAGGGGGTCGAACCAACGCTCGATCCCGCCGTGCAGGGCGTTGTATTCCACGGGCTGCCAGTGGGCCCGGTGCGGCACCGCCCGCGGCGCCGCAGCCCGGCCGGCCGGCACCACAAAGCAGCCATGGCGGCGGCGCCGGTAGCGACCACCATCCTTGAGAAAGCGGTCGGGCGGCAGCGTGTCCCAGGCCGGCGCCCAGGCCGCCAGCGCGGCCTGCGGCACCCCCGCCAGGCTGGCCAGGTCGGCGGCCGACAGCACCGCATAGCCCCGGTCGGCCAGTTGCGCATCGAGCGCGGGCAAGGCAGTCAGTGGCGGCGGCAGGGGCATGGCAGGGTGGTGGTGGTCAAGGGGGCCAGGTGGCATCCGCCAAGCCGGCCACTGGGGCCGGCTGCAGACTTGGGCAAGATTGTGGGGCAGGCGCAGGGGCCGGCGGCCCGACCGCAGCCGGCGCCGTAAACTCTGACGGCTGCCGTGATATCGCCGTTCAGCGCCCAACCAGACCAGGCCCGCACCGTGGAATGCAAACCGCCGACGACAAGGCCTTGTCTGACCCCGGCCAGCCTGCGGGCAGCCTGCCCATGAAGGGCCCGGCGCCGGCGCTGCCGGCGGCGCTGGACGAGGTGGCCCGCGCCAGCAAGTGGCTGGACCTGCCCATTGCCTGGGCCGACAGCCAGGACCAGTTGCTGGGGGCCAACCGGGCATTCGAGGCGGCCATCGGCACGGGCGCCGCCGCAGCTGCAGGCCACAGCCTGTCCGTGCTGTTGCAGTTCACCGGCCCGCCGGGCGCCGCCCCCACCGGCAGCACCGAAGCCTGGACCCGGTCGGTGCAGGCCGTGGATGCCCAAGGCCAGGCCTGGAGTGGCCTTCTGCATTGCCGCTGTGCGCCCGGTGGCCGGGTCTACACGCTGAGCCAGCGGATGAATGCCGCGACGCCGGCAGCGCTGGCCCTGTCGCAACGCCTGGAACTGGCCACCGCCGCCGCCGGCGTGGGCATCTGGAGCGCGCCGGTCGATGCCGCGGGGGCCGCCCATTGGGACACCCAGATGCGCCGCCTGCACGGCATCGACAACACCGAGCCAGCGCCCTCGTGCCAGGCCTATCTGCAGCGTTTCGTGCATGCCGAAGACCGCGCCACCCTGGCTGACAGCCTGGCCCTGCTGATCCAGCGGCGCCAGGGCCATTTCGATCTCGACCTGCGCATCCTGCGGCCCGATGGCCAGCAGCGCCGCCTGGCCACCCGCACGACCTTCGGTGACAGCGATGGCCGGCCCCAGCTCTACGGCGTGATGCTCGACGTGACCGACCGCCAGGTCGCCGAAGACCGGCTGATCGAGGTGCGTGAGCGCGCAGCCCTGGCCACGCGCGGGGTGGGCATAGGCACCTGGGAATCAGAGGCCGACGCCCAGGCGGGCTGGTGGGACGAGCAGATGTTCCAGCTGCGTGGCCTGCCGCCCCGGTCTGAACTGCTGCAGACCTCGGACATGCTGCAGTGGGTGCACCCCGATGACCGTCTGCCCTACCAGCGCATGATGCAGGCTGCCCTGGCGCTTGACGGCCCCAGCCATGCCGAATTCCGGGTCATCTGGCCCGACGGCCAGCAACGCTGGCTGGCCTCGCGCTCGGTGCCGGTGCGCGATGTGCAGGGCCGCACCGTGCGCCGCATCGGCATCAATTGGGACATCACCGACGCGCGCGACGCCGCCGCAGCGCGCGAAGAACGCCAACTGGCGCTGCGCGAAAGCCAGGCCCGGTCGGGTCTGCTGGCCCGCATCAGCCATGAGCTGCGCACCCCCCTGAACGCGGTGCTGGGCTTCTCGCAACTGCTGCTGGCCGACGGCCCTGACCCGGCCACTTGGCGCCAGCGGGTCTCGCACATGCAGGCCGCGGGCCAATACCTGCTGACCCTGATCGACGAGGTGTTGGAGCTGTCCAGCCTCGAATCCGGGGAGCTGCCCCTGCAGCTTCAGCCGGTCGACCTGGCCGCGCTGGTGCAGGCCTGCCTGCCGCAGGTGCAGCCGCTAGCCCAGGCCCAGGGCATCACCTTGCTGGCCCCGCCGGCGGCCGCGGCCGGCTGGGCCCTGGCCGACCCGGTGCGCCTGCGCCAGGCACTGTTGAATCTGCTGAGCAATGGCATCCGCTTCAACCGGCCGGGCGGCCGGGTGCAGGTCAGCGTGGCCAGCGAAGGCACACAGCCGCTGCTGCGGGTGGAAGATAGCGGCCCGGGTCTGAGCGCCGACCAGCTGGCCCACTTGTTCGAGCCCTTCGTGCGCCACGGGCCGGCGCGCGACGGCTTGGGCGGCAGCGGCATCGGCCTGGCCATCGTGCGGGCATCGGTGCAGCAGATGGGCGGCCAGGTGCGGGTCAACAGCCAGCCCGGCCAGGGCAGCTGCTTCGAGATGCTTTTGCGGCGCAGCGACCCGGCCACACCGGCCGCACCGGCCGCCAGCAGCCTGCCGCCTTTGCCGAACCTGCCCGCGCGCGAAGGCCCAGGCTGCGTGCTCTACATCGAGGACAACGAGGTCAACCAGATGATCGTCGAGGCCCTGATGCAAAGGCGCCCCGACCTGCGCCTGGTCACCGCGCTGGACGGCCAGAGCGGCCTGGTCCGGGCCCGCAGCGAGCGGCCTGACCTGATCCTGCTGGACATGCAGCTGCCCGACATCGATGGTCCCGAGGTGCTGCAACGCTTGCGCGAAGATCCAGCGACCGCCGCCATCCCCTGCATTGCACTGTCGGCCAATGCCATGCCCGATGACATCGACCGCGCCTTGGCCTCGGGCTTCGATGCCTACTGGACCAAACCGCTGGAAATCACCGAGTTCTGGCGGGCGATTGACCGGATGTTCGGGCCGGTGGCGGCCTGAAGGTGTCTCAGTCGATCAGGCCGCGCTGGCGCAGCATGGGATCGAGCTGCGGATCGCGCCCGCGAAAGGCCCTGAAAGCCGCGCCCGGTTCCACGCTGTCGCCCCGGCTGTAGATGCAATCCTTCAGGCGTCGCGCCACGGCCGGGTCGAAGGCGCTGCCGGCCTCATCGAAGGCGCCCCAGGCGTCGGCCTCGAGCACTTCGGCCCACAGGTAGACGTAGTAGCCCGCGGCATAGCCGTCGCCCGAGAACAGGTGCTGGAAATGCGCCAGCCGGTGGTTGAGCCCGGCATCGGCAGGCAGCCCGCGCTCGGCCATGAGCTGCGCTTCGAAAGACGTGATGTCATCGATCGGCCCGGGCTGCTGGTGCGCCGCCAGGTCGACGATGGCACTGGCGACATAGCGCACGGTCTCGTAGCCCTGGCCAAAGCGCTGCGCCGCCTGCAGGCGGTCGAGCCAGGCCTCCGGCAGGGCCTCACCGGTCTGCCAATGGCGGGCATGGCGGCGCAGCACCTCGCGCTCGACGCCCCAGTGCTCGAACAGCTGCGACGGCAATTCGACAAAATCCCGCAGCACATGGGTGCCCGACAGCCGGGCATAGCGCACGTCGCTCAACAGGCCGTGCAGGCCGTGGCCAAATTCGTGAAACAGGGTGCGCACATCGTCGGGCGACAGCAGGGTAGGTGCGGCTCCGCCCGATCTGGCGAAATTGTTGTTGTTCAGCACCACCGGCAGGCTGGCCTTGCCCTGCACCCCGTTGCGGTGTTGCACCGCCAGCGAGCTCATCCAGGCACCACTGCGTTTGGCCGGGCGCGAAAAATTGTCATGCAGGAACAGGCCTATGGTCTGCCCTGCGGCGTCGCTGACCTGGTAGACATCGACATCCGGGTGATAGGCCGGCTGGTCGGCCTGGCGCTCGAAGCGCAGGCCGAACAGGCGCTCGGCACAGTCAAACGCCGCCGCCACCATATTGGGCAAGGCGAAATAGGGCTTGAGCGCGGCCTCGTCCAGCGCGAAATGGCGCTGGCGCACCTGCTCGGCCCAATAGCGCCAATCCCAGGCCTGCAGCGGCTGCAGCTCGCCGGCCGCCGCCATCGCCTGATGCAGCAGCACGCGCTCGGCCTGCAGGGCCGGCAAGGCGCGCTGCCAGACCGGGTCCAGCAGGGCCCAGACCCGATCGGTGCTGCCGGCCATGGTGTCGGCCAGCTTGAGCGCGGCATAGTGGGCATGGCCCAGCAGGGCCGCCTGGCGCTGGCGCAAGGCCAGCATCTCGCGCGCCACCGGCCGGTTGTCATGCGCACCGGCCTGCTCGCCGCGGCCGACCCAGGCCCGCCAGACCCGCTCGCGCAGGTCTCGCCGGGTCGAAAAGCTCAGGAAGGGCACCACCAGCGAGCGCCCGAGGGTGATCACCGGCTGCGCCAGGCCCCGGTCAGCCGCGGCTTGCGCCGCCGCTGCCCGCACCGAGTCGGGCAGGCCGGCCAGCGCGGCCTCGTCGGCCAGGGGCAGGGTAAAGGCGGCTTCGTCGTGCAGCAGGTTCTGGCCGAAGCGTGTCGCCAATTCGGCCAGGCGGCAAGCGTTGGCCGAGAATTCGGCCCGCGCCACCGGCGCCAGCAGGGCACCGGCGCGCACAAAATCCCGGTGCATGCGCTCGACCAGGCGGCGCTCTTCCGGGCCAAGACCGGACGCGTCGCGTTGGTGATAGACCGCGTCCAGGCGTGAAAACAGGCCCGCATCCTGCAGTACAGAGCTCCAATGTGCTGACAGCGGGCCGGCCATCTGGCGCTGCACCGCCTGCAGGGCCGGGCTGGAGGCCGACGCCGCCAGGTTGTGCAATACCGCCTCGATGCGCTGCAGCAACTCTCCGCTGCGGTCGAAGGCGGCGACGACATTGTCGAAGTCCGGCGCCGCCGCTTCGCGCGCCAGCGCGGCGATCTCATCGCGGTGCAACTGCATCGCACGCTGCAGCGCGGGCTCGAAGTCGCCGGCGCCAATGCGCTCGAACGCGGGCAGGGCCAGCGCCTGGCCGGTGTCGATCAGCAGGGCATTGCAGGGGATGTCCATGGTCATGGGGCCCGGGGTGCAAAGCCAGGGCGGCAAGGGCAGCACAAGCGCTGCATGATGCCACTGCAGGCCCATGCAACAAGTCACACCCTGGCCATGATCGCCACCTTCGCGTTGGCCGTGCGCGACTGGCCCGGGCGATGACCGTGCTAACCTGCAATAGGATGTCCTTTGGTTTCAAGAATGCCTTGCCAGCCGCAGCCAGGTGCAATGCACGCCTGCACTGCGGCATGCCCTTGCAGCGCCGCCGCACCTGATACGGGCCGACTGCCGCACCGTCTCGGCGTCGGCCCCATCCCCTCTGCCGCTTTGCGGGCTTGATACTGGGGCGGTCATGCGGGCCATTCTCCCGACCTGGCAGCCCCGCTGAATGTCAACGTGATAGACCGACTTGCCCGCAACCAGACCCGCGGCATCGCCCAATTGGCGGCGACGCTGGGCCTGGTGCTGACCCCCGCGCACAGTCTGCGCGTGGCGCAGGAACAACTGCGCATGGTGCTGCAGCACACCCGGGTGGGCACCCTGGCCGCGAGCGGTTTTGCGGCGATGCTGGCGCTCTACCTGCTGCAGCAGGCGGGCCAGCCGGGCGTTGGCTTCAGTGCCTTGGCGGTGCACCTCTGGCTGGCCGCCAAGCTGGGCGTGGCGGTCTTGCGCATAGGCCTGGCCCAGGCCTATGCCCACCGGGGCACTGGGCCGCAGGCCTGGCCGCGTTGGCAGGCCGCGATGCTGGCCTTGCTGGTGGTCGACGGTGCGATCTGGGGCCTGGCCGGTTGGCAATTGATGGGCGAAGCCCTGCCGCTGGCAGCGCTGGGCGTGGCCGCGCTCGATGGTGTCAGCTGCGTCGCCACCTTCGGCCTGCAGGTGCGCCTGGCCGCCACGGCGGCCTATGTGCTGCCCATCCTGCTGCCCACCGCCCTGGGACTGATGTGGCGCCAGGACGGCATCGCGGTGCTGGCCGGGCTGGGCCAGCTGCTGCTGGCCGGCCTGGCCCTGACCACCGCGCGCGCCACCTCGCGCCAGCTCTGCGTCGCCATGCTGCTGCGCCTGCAGGCCGAGCAATTGGTACAGGAAAAGGACGCCGCGCTGGCGCTGGCGCGCGAGCAGTCGGCCGAGCGCACCCGCTTCGTGGCCAAGGTCAGCCATGAGCTGCGCACCCCGCTGCACGGCATGCTCGGCCTGAGCCGGCTGTTGCACCTGGAATCACAAGACCCGGTGGCCAGCCACCGCCTCGAACTGATCGAAAGCTCGGGCATCCACCTGCTCGAGTTGATCAATGACCTGCTCGATGTGTCGCGCATCAGCGGCGGCCAGTTCAAGCTGACCAGCCGGCCCTTCGACCTGGGTGCGCTGCTCGACCAGGTGGCGGCGGTGTTCAGCCTGCGCGCTGCCGACAAGGGCCTGCAATTCGAGCTGCAGTCCGACCTGCCCAGCCCCTGCTGGTTGATGGGCGATGCGGCGCGCCTGCGCCAGGTGCTCAACAACCTGCTGGGCAATGCGGTGAAGTTCACCCACCAGGGCGGCATCGTGCTGCGGGCCGAGCGCGACAGCGCAAGCGCTGCGCTGGTGCTGCAGGTGCGGGACAGCGGCGACGGCATCGCCGCAGCCGAGCTGGCGCGCATCTTCACGCCCTTCCACCAGGGCGAAGGCGAGCGCCCGACCGATGGTGTGGGCCTGGGCCTGACCATCGCCCGCGAGATCGCGGTGGCCATGGGCGGTGACATCACGGTGCATAGCCAGCCCGGCCAGGGCGCGCAGTTCAACTTCAGCGCCTGCCTGGCAGCCGTGCAGCCCGGCTCGCAGCACGAGCAGGTGCGCCTGGCGGACGAAGCCCAGCGCCTGCCCCGCCTGGTGCTGGTGGCCGAGGATGACGACGTCAACGCCTTGATAGTGCAGGCCTTTCTGGAAGAGCTCGGGGTGCGCAGCGAGCGGGTGAAGGACGGCAAGCAGGCGGTGCGCCGGGCGCTGCGTGAAACCGAGCGGCCCCAGGCGGTGCTGATGGATTGCCGCATGCCGGTGATGGACGGCCTGGCGGCCACCACCGAGATCCGGCGCCAGGAGCGCACCCTGGCCCTGCCCAGGCTGCCAATCGTGGCCTTGACAGCCACTGCCACCTTGGCCGACCGCACCGCCTGCCTGGACGCAGGCATGGACCAGGTGATCGAAAAACCCTTCACCCTGCAGCAACTGCAACAGGCCCTGCGCGGCGCCGGCCTGGCTGGCCCGACCGGGGCGGCTGCCGAGGCGGCAGCCGCCCCGTCACTGCCCCCGGCGCGCTGAGCGAACCCGCCCCGCCTCGCAGGGCGAGGGCTCAGGCCACCTTGCGCAGATGGCCGCGCCGCGGCGCATAAGGGGCCACAGGCAGTACCGCGTCGCTGGGCAGGGCGCCCTCGGCGGGGTTGAAGGCCGGTGGCGCCAGCAGTTGCAGGTCAGGGTGGAAGGTCTCGACCATGAAGCCATACAGGCCATGCTTGGCCGCATGCCAAGTGCGCTCGGCCGTGACCACATTGAAGGCCAGCACGCTGTGAGGCAGGCCGCCCGCATGCGCCAGCGCCACCTGACGGCCCTGGCCCAGCAGGTCGGCAAAGCCCAGACCCTGGTAGATGCGGATCAGCGCCGGGCTGCGCGCGCCAATCACCAGCCAGCGCACTTGACTGGCCACCGCAAACAGGTAGCAGGCCTTGACCAGCAGCGGGCGCATCAGCGGGTCGGCACCCGGGCGGATGGCCAAGCGGGTGATCTCGGCCCGGGTCTGGTCGGCCAGGGCCTCGGGCACCTGCAGGCTGCGCTCGATCTGCAGCGGCAGCGGGTGGTTGAGCTGGATGCGTGCGGTGCCCACCGCCTGGCCACTGGTCTTGTCGTGGCACAGCAGCACCGTGGTGCCAGGCTGCAGGTCGATGGCATCGGGCTGAGCCAGCTGGGCACCCATCTCGGGCACATGGTGGCCATAGGCTGCGGCGCGCACCTCGCTGGCTTCGCACAGGGCCTGCCGGTTGCACGCGACTGCGGTGGTGAAGCTCATCCAGGTGGTTGCCATTGCGCTGGCCTCCAGGCAGGGTGGTGTGGGACGGTTGGCACTGCCGGGGTCCGGCCCCGGCGCAGGCGTCGCAGGCAGGCTACATACCCATTTCAGACGTTAGCAGGGGATGCGTCCCCGGCCAATCCAGGTTTCACCCCAGATGGCCGTGGGGAAACCATTACGCCGACCGCTACAGTAGCGGCCCTGCCCTCTGCCCCCCGCCAAGCCCACCGCCATGCCCTCTGTCAAAGCCCTGTCCCGCCGCCCTGCGGCCCGCGCCACCACCCCGATGGTGATCTGGATCGGCCTGGCGCTGGCGGTCCTGCTGGCCGACCAGATCAGCAAGACCCTGATCCTGGGCCGCTTCGACCTGGGCGACAGCCTCAAGGTCTACGACTTCTTCAACCTGGTGCGGGTGCACAACGCCGGCGCGGCCTTCTCCTTCCTGGCCGGGGCCTCGGGCTGGCAGCGCTGGTTCTTCATCGCGCTGGGCAGCGTGGCGGCGGGCTTCATCATCTGGATGCTGCGGCGCTACCCCTCGCAGCGCCTGTTCTGCGCGTCGGTCAGCCTGGTGCTGGGGGGCGCGCTGGGCAATGTGATCGACCGCCTGCTGCACGGCCATGTGATCGACTTCCTGCAGTTCCACTGGGCCTGGCTGGCGCCGATGTTCCCGGGTGGCTACTTTCCCAGCTTCAACATCGCCGACGCGGCGATCACGCTGGGGGCCATCGGCCTGATCACCGATGAATTGAGGCGGGTCAAGGGCAGCCCCTGAAACCGGGCCCGAACGGGACAGCCCGCATGGCGCAATGCCTTGCGCCGGCTTAGGCTGCAGCCCCATGAACGCGCCACAGGCCGAACCCAGCCCAACCGAAGGTCGGGATCGCCCGGACAGCCCGGCCAGCCCGGGCACCGCTGACATGCCGCATGAGCGGCCAGCCTTGCTGGTGCCGCTGCGGCCGCTGGGCTGGGGCGCACCGCTGCGCTGGCTGGGCTGCGGCTGGCGTGACTTCATCCGCTGCCCGGGCATCGGCCTGTTCTATGGCGGCTGCTTCATGGCCATGGGCTGGCTGCTGATGCGCGTGTTCGAACAGGCGCCGGCCTATGTGCTGGCGCTGTCGGCGGGTTTTCTGCTGGTGGGGCCCTTCCTGTGCCTGGGCCTGTACCAGGCCAGCCGCCGCCTGGCCCAGGGCCAGGCACCCGACCTGGGCGACTCGCTGATGGCCTGGGACCAGCGCATCGGCAGCCTGGCCATCTTCGGCTTTGTGCTGCTGGTGCTGGAGATGCTGTGGGGGCGCGCGTCGCTGATCGTGTTTGCGGTCAGCTTCGACGGCATGCCCGACTTCAAGGGCTCGCTGCTGGCCCTGCTCGACCCCCGCAACCTGCAATTCATCCTGGCCTACCTGGCCGTGGGCGGGCTGTTCGCTGGGCTGATCTTTGCCGTCAGCGTGGTGTCCATCCCGATGATCCTGGACCGTCCCACCGACGCGATCAGCGCCGGCCTGACCAGCCTGCGCCTGGTGTTGGGCCAACCCGGCGTGATGCTGCTGTGGGGCGCACTGATCTCGGCCATCGTGGTGCTGGCGATGCTGCCCTGGTTTGCCGGCCTGCTGGTGGCCGGGCCGGTGCTGGGGCATGCCTCCTGGCATGCCTACCAGGACGCCGTCGGCAGCTGAGCCCGTTAGCCAGCCGGTCGGGGCTGCGCATTGCCGCTAGAGTGCAGGCGACGCCGCCCCCTCAGAAAGCCCCCGTGCCCACGCCCAAGCTGCCGCCCTGCGCTGCCCCCTCTGCCTCATTTGGCCCCTTTGGCCCCTTTGGCCCCTTTGGCACTTTTAGCCCTTTCTGCCCTTTCGGCCCTTTCGCCCAGGCTGCCGCAGGTGACCGACCGGCCGGCCGGCCTGCGTCACGGCGGCTGCGCCGCGGCCTGCTGGGCCTGCTGGCGGGCCTGGCCTGGCTGGGCGCCGGCGCGGCCCGGGCCGGCCTGCCCGAGGTGGTGGCCCGCGCCAAGCCGGCGGTGGTGGCGGTGGGCCTGTACAACGAGCTGTCCAACCCGCGCTTCACCTTTCGCGGCACCGGCTTCGTGGTCGGTGACGGACGCAGCCTGGTGACGAATGCGCATGTGATCCCCGAGGACCTGGCGGCCCAGCAGCAGTTGGCGATCCAGATGCCGGGCAACCGCCGGCCCGGCCAGGACGCCGCGCCGGAAACCCGCAAGCTCACTCTGCTGCGCCAGGACCGGCTGCACGACCTGGCCCTGCTGCGCCTGGACGGCACGCCACTGCCGGTGCTGGACCTGGCCGAGGACGACAGCGCGCAGGAGGGCCAGGCTCTGGCCTTCATCGGCTTTCCGATCGGCGGGCTGCTGGGGTTCTCCCCGGTGACGCACCGGGCCACCTTGTCGGCAATCACGCCGATCGCATTGCCGCCGCCCAGTTCGCGTCAGCTCGACGCGGCCTCGGTGGCCCGGCTGCGCCAGGGGCCGTTCGATATCTACCAGCTCGACGCCACCGCCTACCCCGGCAACAGCGGCGGCCCGCTGATGGACGCAGACAGCGGCCGGGTGCTGGGCGTGGTCAACATGGTGCTGGTCAAGAACAGCAAGGAATCGGTGCTGAGCAGCCCGTCGGGCATCAGCTATGCGATCCCGGTGCGCTTCGTGCGGGCGCTTCTGGCCGGTCCCTGAGCGGGCAGGTCCGAGCGTCACCCAGTCGCTCAGGCTCTGCCCGCCGCATACACCGCCGCCTGCACCCGCGAGCTGAGCTTGAGCTTGCGCAGGATGTGCTGGACATGGATCTTGACCGTGGCCTCGGCGATGCCCAGGGTGCGCGCCACCTCCTTGTTGCTGGCGCCCTGGGCCACCTCGGTCAGAATCTGGCGCTCGCGCTGCGACAGGCTGTCGATCGGGTCGGGTTCGGCCACCGGCGCCAGGGCTTCGGCCCGGCTGGCCTGGAAGGCATTCACCAGTTTGCTGGTCATCTCGGGGCTGACTACTGATTCGCCGCGCACCGTGCGCAGGATGGCCGAGGCCAGCATGTCGCTGTCGACGGTCTTGAGCAGGTAGCCGCAGGCACCGCCGCGCAGGGCCTCCGCCAGGTCCTGCGCGTCTTCGCTGACTGTCAGCATCAGCAGGCGCGCGGCCGGCGCCACCTCCTTCAGGCCGGCCAGCGCCGCCACCCCCTTGACCCCGGGCATGTGGTTGTCCAGCAGGATCACATCGGGCTGGGTCTGGGCGGCGCGCCGGTGCGCCTCGCTGGCGTCGCCGGCCTCGGCCACCACCTCGAAACGGGCATCGCCGGCCAGCAGCGCGATCAGGCCACGGCGGAACAGGGTGTGGTCATCGACCACCAACACCCGGATCGGCGTGGCCGGATTCATGCCGCCAGCATCTGCCGCTCGGGCAGCTTGAGCACGATGCAGGTGCCCGAGCCCGGCACCGACGCCACCTCGACCGACGCGCCGATGCGCTGGGCGCGCTCGCGCATGATGCGCAGGCCGACATGGGTCTGGTCGGCCTGGGCCCGGTCGCGGTCGAAGCCGCAGCCGTCGTCGCGCACTTCCACCCGCCACTGCGGCGCCTGCTGCACCTCGACCCAGACCGCGCGCGCCCGGGCATGCTTGCGCACATTGGACAAGGCCTCCTGCACCACATGCAGCACCTGCACCTGCACGTCGGCGGCCAGCGGCAGGCCGTCGCCTTCCACCTCGAGATGGGTGGCCAGGCCGGTCTGGTGCTCGAACTTCTGCAGGGTGGTTTTCAGCGCCGGCAGGATGTCCTCGGTGTTGGTGCGGGTGCGGAAGTGCAGCAGCAATTCACGCACATCGCCCAAGCTCTCCTGCACGCCGGCGTCCAGCTCGGCCAGGGTCTTGTCGATCTGGGCCGGGTCCTTGCGCGCCAGGCCGTTGCGCAGCAGGCCGAGCTGGATTTTCAGGAAGGCCAGGCTCTGGGCGATGGAATCGTGCAACTCGCGGGCGATGAAGCCGCGCTCACCGGCCACCGCCGCCTCGCGCTGCAGCGCGCCGGCGCGCAGGCCCTCGATGGCGGCGGCCAGGTGGCTGGCCATGGTCTCGAGCAGGGCCCGGTCTTCGGCCGAGAGCTGCGCGGCCGAGCGGTAGAACAGGTTCAGCTCGCCCACCATGCGCTCCTGCAGGCGCACCGGCACACTGATCACAGTCTCGAAGCCGGCCCGCTCGCAATGGCCCAGCAGGCCATCGGCGCCGTCCGGCCGGATCGGGATCACCCGGGTGCTGGCCTGGCCCCGGGGCTGGCCGCAGCAGCAATCGCCGGTGGGCAGGCAGCGCTCTTCGTCGGCCAGCGCCTGAGGCAGGCAATCCGAGGCCAGCAAGAGGTAGCGCTGATTGGATTCATCCGACCAGCGCACCGCCGACGCATCGGCCCGCGCCACCCGGCGCAGCAGCCGGGCAAAGCCCAGGGCCAGCTCGTCCAGCGTGCCGGCCTGTGCCACGAAGGCCGACGCCTCGTAGAGTGCGGCCAAGCGGGTGTGCTCGGCCTCCAGGCGCTCGGTCTTCTCATGCACCTTGGCCTCGAGGTTCTGGTACAGGCCCTGCAGGGTCTGGGCCATGTGGTTGAAGCCGGTCGACAGCGCGCCAAACTCGTCATCGCCGCCCACCTCCACCCGCGCGGCCAGGTCGCCCTGGCCCACCCGCGCCAGCCCGGCCTGCAGCCGCGCCAAGGGGTTGAACACCAACAGGTAGGCCGAGTACAGCAAGGCCACCGCGCTGCCGATGGCCAGCGCCACCATCAGGAACTGGAAGGCGTTGAGCACTGCCGTCAGCAGTGCCAGCTGCTGCTCGATGGCCGAGACAAAGGCATCGATGCGCGCCACATAGGCCTCGGCCTGTCCGGCGGCCGTCTCAGCGCGCGGCGGCGGCTGGGCCGACCAGGCCTGGCGCAATTGGCGCCAGCCCAACTGCACGTCGTCGAAGCTGTGCTGGGTGCGCCTGTCCTTGGGCAGGAACAGCGGCCGCGCCGGGTCGCCGCTGCGCAGCAACTGCAGGCTCTGGTCGAACTGTGCGCTCAGCCCGTCGACGCGCGGGGTATCGCCGCCGGCCAGGGTCTGGGCCAGGCGCCAGGTCTGCATGCGCATGCGGCCGGCCTCATTGACCGCTGCCGCACCGCCCTCGAGCTGCCAGGTCACCCACAGGGTCAGGCTGATCGACAACAGCGCCATCAGCAGCAGCCCGCCACCGACGGCGCCGAGCTTGGTGGACAGGCTCCAGGGCTGGCGCATGGCCGCACTCTAGTGTGGCGGGCCCGCTTCGGGCTTGATTTCGGTCAAGCCGGCGGCGGTCAGCGCAGTGTCAAGAACCGGCCCAGGGCGATCATGGGCCCGGCACGGACCCCTTGCGGCCCGCGCTTGTGCGGACGATCAGCCACTGCTGCCGGCCGCTTGTGTGCCGGCCGCTCGTTTGCCGGCCGCTTGTGTGCCAGCCGCTTGTGTAACTGACCTTGGCGGGCCAGCGCCTCAACAAGCTTGACGCCAGGCCAGCCGGGCCGGAGCGACAGTTCGCCCGCCCAGGGCCGCTGCGCAGTGTTCGGCCGCAACTCAACGCGGCCGGCTCGGCCCCGCAGCGGCGGCAGCCCGGCGGGCGCGCCAAAGCCATCCGGCGACAGCGGCGATCGCTGCGTAGTTCAGCGCCAGCATCCACGGCTGGTTCCAGGCCACACCGTTGAATCCCCGCTCACTGAAGGGGTAGAGCACAGGTACCGCGTAGTAATCGGTGGAATGGGTGAACACATCGATCACGATGTGCGACCACCAGCCCAGCAACGGCAGCCACGCGCTGCGACGCAGGCCCCAGACCGCCAATGACACCGCCGCTGCCACGACCGCGCTGTGCAGGATGCAGTGCAGGTGGTGCGACAACAACCGCACGCTGGCCGGCACGGCCGGCTCCTGGCCCGGCACTGCCAGCGCATAGCCCTGCACGTCGGCCCAGCTGCCGCTGCCCAGGGCCCACCAGGCCAGGAGGGGCAGCATGTGCATCACATCGGGCAATGCCGCCAGTGCCACGGTGGCCACGGCGGTGCGCGGGGTGACGGCCCGGTGGCGGCGCAGCACCGCCACGCCGACGCCGGCCCACAGGGTATGGGCAAGGATGTCCATGGCTTCAGCCGGCCGAGTGGCTCATCACGGGTCAGCGCATGCCGCTGGTCCGGCGGCAGGGCCGGCCGCTGCGCGGGCTGCGCTCACGGCGCGGCCATGATCTCGGTCACCGTGAACTTGCCGCCTTCATTGACCGCCTTGAACTTGACCTTGTCGCCGGCCTTGAGCGTGCCCAGCAAGCCCTTGTCCTTGACGACAAAGACCATGGTCATTGCAGGCATGTCGAGGTTCTTGATCTCGCCATGCTTGAGCGTGATCTTGGCGGTGTCGATGTCGATCTTGCGCACTTCAGCGTCCGTCATGTCGGCGGCTGGCGCGGCTGCCGCTGCCACCGCCTGCGGGTGGTGCGCATCGTTGGCCCGCACGGCCAGCGGCAGGAGCAGGGCCGAGGCCGGGACGGCCAGCAGGAGCTTGTGGAGGATGTTCATGATCGCCTTCCGATAAGGGGTGGGGGGGTGACAAGGCCAGGGCGCAATGCGCGCTCATCGCTTGGGTTCGGCCGCAGCGGCCCGCACGCTGATCTTGCCCACCATGCCGGCCTGGTAATGGCCGGCGATCAGGCAGGCAAAACCGAAATCGCCGGCACGGTTGAAGGTCCAGAGGATTTCGCCGGTCTGACCCGGGCCGACATGGGCCATATAGGGCTCACTGTGCTCCATGGTCGGGAACTTGAGCATCAGCGCCGCATGCGCATCGAGCGCCTGTGGGGTACCAAGCACAAATTCATGCAGCATCGCGCCTTGGTTGCGGATCACCAGCCTGAGGGTTTCGCCCTGCCTGACCACCAGCTTGTCGGGCGTGAAGCGCATGGTGTCGGCCATGGTGAATCGCACCGTGCGCAGGCCGGGCCTGGGTGCAGCGCCCAGGCCCCAGTCCATTTGCTCCTGCTTGACCGGGCCGGCCGGCTTGGCGTGGTCAGGCGCCGTGTGGGCGCGGGCCTGCCCCGGGACCGCGGCCGCCATCAGCAGCAGCGTGCTGGCCAGCAAGCCGGCAATGTGTGTCTTCATGGGCTTCCCCTGCATGGGCCTGAAGATGGGGGGCGATGCTGCCAAGTCAATGGCCGGCATGGCCGCCGCCGGGTTTGCGCACCGTGACCTCGGTGACGGTGGCCGGCTTGGCCAGGGCAGGCATCGAGCCGCTGCCCTCGGCCTTGAAGCGCGCCGGGTCCGGCAAGGCGCCTGTCCATTCATAAGCCAGCTCGCCCGGTGGGTGCTGGTACCAGCCCGGGTCGGTGTAATCCCCGGCCTTCTGGTCCTTGCGCACCTTCAAGACGCTGAACATGCCGCCCATGCCCACCGGCCCGAACGGCCCGCTGCCGGTCATCATCGCGGCAGTGTTGTCGGGCAGCGGCATCTCCATCTCGGTCATGTCGTGCATGCCGCGCTCGCCCATCACCATGTAGTCGGGCACCAGCCGGGTGATCTGCCTGGCCACGCCGCGGTGGTCCACGCCGATCATGGTCGGCACGCCGTGGCCCATCGCATTCATCGTGTGGTGGCTCTTGTGGCAATGGAAGGCCCAGTCGCCGGCCTCATCGGCCACAAAGTCGATCTGCCGCATCTGGCCCACGGCGATATCGGTGGTGACCTCGGGCTGGCGGCTGCTCCTGGGCGTGGGCCCGCCATCGGTGCCGGTGACCTGGAACTCATGCCCGTGCAGGTGGATCGGGTGATTGGTCATCGTCAGGTTACCGATGCGGATGCGCACCCTGTCGTTCTGGCGCACCACCAGCGGGTCTATGCCCGGGAAGACCCGGCTGTTCCAACTCCATAGGTTGAAGTCCAGCATGGTCATGATCCTGGGCGTGTAGGCGCCAGGGTCGATGTCATAGGCATTGAGCAGGAAGACAAAGTCGCGGTCGACCTCGTCGATCAGCGGGTGCCTGGCACCCTTGACCAAGGCAGGATGGGTGATCCAGCTGCCCATCATGCCCATCGCCATCTGCACCATCTCATCGGCATGCGGGTGGTACATGAAGGTGCCGGGCCGACGCGCCACGAACTCATAGACAAAGGTCTTGCCCGGCGCAATGCCGGGCTGGGTCAGGCCGGTCACACCGTCCATGCCGTTGGGCAGGCGCTGGCCATGCCAGTGCACGCTGGTGACCTCGGGCAGCTTGTTGGTGACGAAGATGCGCACCCGGTCGCCTTCCACCACCTCGATGGTCGGGCCCGGGCTCTGGCCGTTGTAGCCCCACAGGTGGGCCTTGAAGCCGGGTGTCATCTCGCGCACCACCGGTTCGGCCACCAGGTGGAACTCCTTCACGCCCTGGTTCATGCGCCAGGGCAGGCTCCAGCCATTGAGCGTGACCACCGGCTTGAAGGGCCGGCCGGTGGCGGGCGCCAGCGGCGGCAGGGTGTCGGGCCGGGACTGGATCACCGGTTCGGGCAAGGCGGCCAGGGCCACCTTGCTGACCGATGCCGCGGCCACCGCCGCCGAGATGGCGCCGGCCTGGCCCAGCCAATGGCGTCTTGAGAACATGGAAGCGTCCTTCATGGTCAATGGCCCGCGCCGGGCGCATCGGCGCCAGGGCTGGCCGAGGCTGGGCCCAGGGCCGCAGACAAGTTGGGTTTGCCGATCAACGCCATCTCCAGGTCGGCCTGCGCGACCCAGAAGTCACGCAGCGCCAGGATCGACTGGTTGACGCTGGCAATCTGCGCGCGGGCATCGGCCAGCAGTTCGAACACGCCGATCAGCATGCCGTTGTAGCGCAGCAGGTTCTCCTCGGCGATGCGCTGGTTCAGTGGCAGCAGTTCATCGCGCTGGTAGCGGGCGATGTCATGGGCCGAGCGGTAGGCGGTGTAGGCCTCACGCACTTCCGAGCGCGCATTCACCGCCGTCTCGGCCGCCCGGTGCAACTGCTGCCGGTAGACCGCCTCGGCCCGCGCCAGCCGGGCGCTGCCCGAATCGAACAAGGGCAACTCCAGCGTCAGCTCCCAGCCACGCTGGCTGGGCTGCTCGTTCGACCCGTTGTTGCGCAGGCCCAGCTCCAGCAGGTTGACAAAGCGCGTGGCCTGGGTCAAGCCCAGGTTGCGGGCGGTCTGTTCGGCGGCCAGGCGGGCGGCCTGCACATCCAGGCGCTGGGCCAGGGCCATCGGCTCGATATCGGGCAGGTCGACCACTGCCTTGGGCAGGTCTGGCAGGCGCTCGGGCAAGGTGAAGCGGATCTGCGGGCCCCAGGCGCCGAGCAGGCGGGTCAGGCGCTCGCGCATGGCGCGCTGGGACTGCTCGGCACGGGCCAGGTTGAGCGCCGCGTCGGCCTGGAAGATCTGCTCACGCGCCTGCTGCAATTTGTTGAAATTGCCCACCTGGGCCATGCGGCGCGCCAGTTCGGCGCTGGCCTCGGCCGCCTGCCAGACCTGCCGCTGGTAGCGCACCGTCTCTTCAGCGGCCAGTGCGTGGTAGTAGGCCTTGCGGGTATCGGCGGCCAGCGTCAGCACATTCATCTGCAACAGGGCCTGGGTCTGCTCGAAGCGGCGGGTCTGCACCGCCACGATGTGCGGCATCGCGATCAGCCGGGCCAGGTTGAAGTGCAAGCCTCGCTCCAACTCGATTTCGCTGCCACGCTGGAGGCGGCCTAAACTGAAGCCCGGGTTGGCCAGGCGGCCGGCCTGCACCCGCTCGGCGTCGCCGATGCCCAGTTCCTCGAAACTGGCCTGCAGGCCGCGGTTGTTGAACAGGGCCAGCTGCACAGCGGCGTCCACCGTCAGCGGCTGGCCCAGCAGTTCGCGCACTCGCTGGTCCAGGGCGTCCTGATCGGCATCGCTGCGGACCCAGCGCAGTTCTTTGTCGAGCCGCTCCCGGGCGGCTTTTTCAACGACACCAAAGCCGCCGTCCGGGCTGAAGCTGGCGCAGCCACCCAGCATGCAGGCAGCGGCCAGCAGCGCCGGCAGGCAGCGCCTGGGGCCCGGTCCGCCGTCCGAGCCAGCCGTGGGGCGATTGGGGCGGGCCGTCACGGCATCTTGTGGCCGGCATGGCCAGAAGGCCCGGCGGCCGGCGTTGCCGGCGGCGGCTGCGCCCCAGGCAGGGGATCAGGCTGGCGCGCCTGCCGGGCATAGACGCGCCAGCCACCGATGGCGGCCACGCTGTCATTGGCATCGCGCCAGGCGACCGGTTTGTCGTCGGCGCCGGACCGAACGGGCGGCAATGAGGACCGGTAGACCAGCGCCGGCACGCTGGCCCGCGGGTCCAGCGGGTCGGGCTGGCCAGCGCGGGCGCTGGGCTCGGCCTGGGCGCCCAGTGCTGCACCGAGCAAGCCCAGCAGACACGCCAGGGGTAGAGGCCGGCACCGGGCCGGCAGGGGATTGAAGAAGTCCATGGCACGCTCACGTCAAGACCTGGGGCCTCCGCTGCTGCACAGGCAGACCAGGGAGGATCAAGTAGGGGCGGGCGGTGCGTGCGGCTGCACGCGATCGGGCCTGCCCGTCAGGCGAGCCAGGCGCGTGGCGGGCGGTCGGGCAGGTCAGCGGTGAAGGCGTCGACGCTGGCCACCACGGCGTCAAAGACCGTGCTGGCGCATTCGGGCTCGGCCAGGGCGGGCAGCGTGGTCAGAATTGCGCCGGCCGAGCAACAAGACCCGCAGGCACTGCATTTGTGGGCATCAGCGGTCGCGGCGGGCTGCGCCGGCCCAGCGCTGTCGGCACTGGTAGCCCCGGCGGCCCCGGCCTGCGCGTCGGGGGCCGGCTTGGCCGGCGCAGCGTGATCATGGGCACCGGCCGCCATGCCGGCATGCGCATGATGGCCCGCCACCGCGTGCTGGGCCGGGCTGGCCGCCGCTGCATCGGGATGATTGGAGCCGCATCGGACCATCGAGGCGACCGCAGCGCCGTGGGCGGGAACCGCCAGCACCAGCAGCCAGACCAACAGTGATCGAATCAGCGAGCCCATCACATCAATGTATCCCAAGCCAGCAAGACATGCCCGACGTGCAGGCATCCACCTGCGCAGGCACACAGGCATTGCTTGATCTCGGTCAAGGACGCGGACAGTGACAGGCGGATTCAATGGGGCACCAGGCGCCAAGGCTGCTGCGCAGCCGCTGCCGCCCCAGGCTTGCGCCAAACCACGACCCCTAACCTGCCCGCCATGACCATCCGCAACTTCGACGACCTGCTGCAGGCAGCCCGCCAGCAAGCCCAACCCCAGCGCCTGCTGCTGGTGTTTGCCGGCGCCAGCCTGCCAGCCGACGCCACGGCCGATCAAAGGGCCGCCTTTGAAGC
>JANNZD010000077.1:0-4792 GCA_031410435.1 Betaproteobacteria bacterium
GACTTCTGCCGCTTGAACAAGCCCTTGCGGTAGAAGTCCTATGCCAAGTCTGAACGCCTGAAGTGAGCGGCCGCATGAGCATCCCGCTACCCACCCCCTTGCTGTCGGCGCGCGACCTGAGCGTGCGCTTCGGCGGCGTGCTGGCGGTCAACCAGGTCAGCTTCGACGTGCAGCATGGTGAGGTCTTCACGCTGATCGGCCCCAACGGCGCCGGCAAGACCACCGTCTTCAACCTGATCAGCCGCATCTACACGCCCACCACCGGCACGCTGCACTTCGAGGGCGAACTGCTCAGCGACAAGCCGCCGCATGCGATCGCCGCGCTGGGCATCGCCCGCACCTTCCAGAACATCGAGCTGTTCGAGAACGCCACCGTGCTGCAGAACCTGCTGATCGGCCACCATATCCACCGCGGCGCCGGCTTCTGGAGCAATCTGTTCTTCACACGGGCCACGCGCCAGGCCGAACGGGCCGCCCGCCTGCGCGCCGAGCAGGTGATCGACCTGCTGGGCCTGCAGCCGCTGCGCGACAGCTTCGTGGCCGGCCTGCCCTATGGCAAGCGCAAGGTGGTGGAACTGGCCCGGGCGCTGTGCACCCGCCCTAAGCTGCTGCTGCTGGACGAGCCCTCGTCGGGCCTGAACGTCGAGGAGACCGAGGACATGGCCTGGTGGATACAGGACATCAAGAACGAGCTGGGCATCACGGTGCTGATGGTCGAGCACGACATGAGCCTGGTCTCGCGCGTGTCCGACCGGGTGCTGGCGATGAACCAGGGCGAGGTGCTGGCCCTGGGCACGCCGGCCGAGGTGCAGGCCCACCCGGGCGTGATCGAGGCCTACCTGGGCTCGGTCGACGATGTCTCGTCGCTGCGGAGGCAGGCGGCATGAGCGTTTCTGAAGAAGTGCTGCTGGCGCTGGCCAATGTCGAGAGCGCCTATGGCCCGATCAAGGCCATCCGCGGGGTCAGCCTGAAGGTGCGCAAGGGCGAGATCGGTACCGTGCTGGGCAGCAACGGCGCGGGCAAGAGCACCATCCTCAAGACCATCTCGGGGGTGCTCGACCCGACCCGCGGCACGGTGATGTTCAAGGGCGCCGACATCACCGGCCGCGACCCGGCCGAGATCGTGCGCGGCGGCCTGGCCCATGTGCCCGAGGGCCGCGAGGTCTTCCCGCTGCTGTCGGTGCGCGACAACCTGCTGATGGGCGCCTACACCCGGCATGACCGCGACGGTGTGGCCCGCGACATCGAGCAGGTGTATGGCTATTTCCCGATCCTGCGCGAGCGCGCCGCCCAGGACGCCGGCCTGCTGTCGGGCGGCCAGCAGCAGATGCTGTCGATCAGCCGGGCGCTGATGTGCCAGCCCGAGCTGATCCTTCTGGACGAGCCCAGCCTGGGCCTTTCCCCGAAGCTCACCAAGGAGATCTTCGAGATCGTGGTGCGCATCAACCGCGAGCGCGGCACCACCATCCTGCTGGTCGAGCAGAACGCCAACATGGCGCTGAATGCCGCCGACTACGGCTATGTGCTGGAGAACGGCCGCATCGTGATGGAAGACCGCTGCGAGGTGCTGCGCGAGAAGGACGATATCCGCGAGTTCTACCTCGGCATGAAGGACACCGGCGTTCGCGGTGAACGCCGCTGGAAGAAGAAGAAGACCTGGCGCTGAGTACACCCAATGACATCACTGGCCTCTCCGATCATCACGTCCGCGCGCCGGCCCCAGTGGGTGCTGGCGCCGCTGCCTTATGACACCGTTCCCAAGCTGTTCTGGCAACAGGTGGGCAAGCTGGGCAGCGCCACGATGATGCGGCAGAAGGACTTGGGGCTCTGGAAGGCCTACAGCTGGACCGAGGTGGGCCAGATCGTCAGCGAGCTGGGCGCCGGCCTGGTCAGCCTGGGCTTCCAGCCCGGCGAGGTGGTCTCGGTGATGGCCAATACCTGCCGCGAATGGGTCTGGGTCGATCTGGCAGTGCAATCCATGGGCGGCGTCTGCAGCGGCATCTACCCCACCGATGCGCCCGAGCAGGTGCAATACCTGTGTGCCGATTCGCGCAGCGTCTACCTCTTCGTCGAGGACGACGAGCAGCTCGACAAATACCTGGCAGTGCGCGAGCAGCTGCCGCTTATCCGCAAGCTGATCGTGTTCGACATGGAGGGCCTGTCCAAGCTGGACGATGCGCAGGTGATCAGCCTGGACCGGCTGCGCGCGCTGGGCCGGGCCCATCTGCAGCGCCAGCCCCAGCTGCTGGCCCAGGGCCTGGCCTCGCGCGGGCCCGGGGACGTGGCGGTGCTGGTCTATACCTCGGGCACCACCGGGCGGCCCAAGGGCGCGATGATCACCCACGGCAACATCTGCGCGGTGCTGTCGGGCACCGACAGCTCGCTCTTCGAGGGCCTGCCGATGGGCGGCGAGCGGGTGGCCTTTCTGCCGCTGTGCCATATCGCCGAGCGCCTGATTGGCGAGTATGTGCCGCTGCACCGGGGCTCCACCGTCAACTTCGTCGAGAACCCCGAAACGGTCTTCGACAACCTGCGCGAGGTGCAGCCGATGGTGTTCTTCGCGGTGCCGCGGGTCTGGGAGAAGATCTTCTCCAGCGTGGCCATCACCATCCGCGAGGCCGGCAAGCTGCAGCAGGCGGCCTATGCCTGGGCGGTGGGCGAGGGCATGAAGATGGTCAGGCATATCGAGGCGCGCAGCCAGCCCGGTGCGCTGCTGCGCCTGCGCTACCGCCTGGCGCGGCTGCTGGTGCTGAACAATGTGCGGCGCATGGTCGGCCTGAACCGGGTCGACCTGGCGCTGACCGGCGCCGCGCCGATCTCGCCCGAGCTGATCCGCTGGTACCTGGCACTGGGCATCCCGCTGCGCGAGGCCTGGGGCATGACCGAGACCAGCGGCGGCGGCACGGTCACCCCCTTGGGCGCCAGTAAGCCCGGCAGCATCGGCATGCCCGGGCCGGGGGTGGAGATGCGCATAAGTGCGCAGGGCGAGATCCTGATGCGCGGTGCCAGCGTCTTTTCGGGCTATCTCAACCTGCCCGAGAAGACTGCCGAGGCGCTGGACGCCGAGGGCTGGCTGCACACCGGCGATGTGGGCCGGGTCGACGCGGACGGCTACTTCTACATCACCGACCGCATGAAGGACATCATCATCACTGCCGGCGGCAAGAACATCACGCCCAGCGAGTGGGAGAACCAGCTCAAGTTCAGCCCCTATGTCACCGACGCGGTGGTGATCGGCGACAAGCGGCCCTTCCTGTGCTGCCTGGTGATGATCGACGAGGACAACGTGGCCCAGTGGGCCCAGGACCGTGATGTGCAGTTCAGTGATTTCAAGAGCCTGTGCCGCGCGCCTGAGCTGGTGCAGCTGATCAGCGACGAGATCGACAAGGTCAACAAGCAGTTCGCCCGGGTCGAGCAGATCCGGGCCTTCCGCCTGATCGAGCAGCGCCTGACCGCCGAGGACGAAGAACTGACCCCGACGATGAAGCTCAAGCGCTCGCTGGTGAACCGCAAATATGCCGACCTGATCGAGCAGATGTATGCCGCCAAGGCAGCCTGAACGCCGGCCCGGCCGGGCGCCATGCCGGCCCGCCACCGCCCCGATATCCACGCCATGAACATCGCCGTCACACCGCGCCCAGCCGCCACCACCTTGGTTCTGCGCCAGGGCGCGCCTGGGCTGGAGGTGCTGATGGTGCGTCGGTCCCTGCAGGCCAGCTTCATGCCGGGGGCCTATGTGTTTCCCGGCGGCGCGGTTGACGCTGCCGACGGCTCGCCCGAGCACCTGGCCCTGTGCGACGAAACCGGTGCCGGCCTGGCCCAGCGCATCGGCAGCGTGATGCAGGTGGGCGGGCAGGCGGCGGCCTTTGCGGTGGGCGCGCTGCGTGAATGCTTCGAGGAATGCGGCCTCTGGCTGGGTGCCGCAGCCGGGGCCGTGCCGGCCGGCGGCTGGGCCCCGCTGCGCGCCCGCCTGCATGCCGGCGAGCCGCTGGCCCGGCTGGCGTCGGATGCCGGCCTGCGCCTGCGCACCTCGGCGCTGCAGCCCTGGAGCCACTGGGTCACCCCGGCCGGCCTTCCCAAGCGCTTCGACACCCTGTTCTTCGTGGTGGAAGCGCCCGACGGCCAGCACCCCGAGGTGGACGCCGGCGAAACCACCGCGCTGGCCTGGGTGCATCCACCGCAAGCCCTGGCGCACCAGGCGCAGGGCCATTTCCAGATGGAGTTCGCCACCCGCAGCACGGTGGAATCGCTGCTGCCTTTCGCAACCACCGGCGTGGCGGCGCTGCTGGCCCATGCCGCCGGCCAGACCAGCCTGCCGCCGCTGCATCCGCGCCTGCAGCGCGATGCCCAGGGACGCATCAGCGGCGTCTTGCTGCCTGGGCAGCCGGGCTATGACGCGGCGCCTGGCGACGGCTGAGAGCGGACCCAGAGATCAGGGGCGCGGCACGGGCTCGGCCTCCTGGCGCTTGAGCAGGCGCTGCTTCATCGCGATATAGGTGGGCCGGTCCATCTCGCGCAACTGGCGCGGATATTTCTCGCTGGCGCTGAACCAATCCTGCAGGCTCTGCGCCGTCGCCTGGGCCGGCGCCAGCGCCCGGCTGCCCAGATAGGCCTCGATGGCCAGGAAGTAGCGCATGGTGTTGCGTTCGTTGAGGCCGCGCACCCCGCCCACCAGGCCAGGTTTGCCGTCGGCGGCCGGCTCGGTGCTGCTGAAGCCGACCTTGTCCCGCCCCAGCGTGGCCAGGTAGGCCTGCATCGCCAGGCGCGCTGCCATGCCATGGCCATAGCCGAA
>JANNZD010000078.1:0-1559 GCA_031410435.1 Betaproteobacteria bacterium
GACCCGCTACGGCATCGACGACCTCGACCGCGCCATTGCCGACGGCACGGCGCAGGGCTATGTCAAGGTGCTCACCGTGCCCGGCAAGGACAAGATTCTGGGCGTGACCATCGTCGGCACACATGCCGGCGACTTGCTGGCAGAGTACGTGCTGGCCATGAAGCATGGCCTGGGCCTGAACAAGATCCTGGGCACCATCCACACCTACCCCACGCTGGCCGAGGCCAACAAATACGTGGCCGGCGACTGGAAGCGCGCCCATGCGCCGCAAGCCCTGCTGGCCTGGGTGAAGAAATACCACGACTGGGAGCGAACATGACCGTCTATCTGCCCACCTCTGCCTTGCGCCGACGCAGCCTGCTGGGCGCCGCCGCCGGGTTGGCCCTGCCCGCAGCGCTGCCGGCCAGCGCCCAGGCGGGCTTCGATCACAGCCACGCCGCCTGGACAGCCCTGCTGAAGAAGCATGTCAAGCTGATCGACGGCGGCAAGGCCAGTGCGCTGCGCTATGCCGGCATGGCGCAAGACCAGGCCGCGCTGCGCGCCTATGGCGCCAGCCTGTCGGCGGTGCCGGCGGCCGCCTTCGAGGCATGGACCCCGGCCCAGCGCATGGCCTTCCTGATCAATGCCTACAACGCCTACACGGTGGAGCTGATCCTCACCCGCTACCCCAAGCTGGCCTCGATCAAGGACCTGGGCAGCCTGATCAGCAACCCCTGGAAGCCCAAGTTCATCCCGCTGCTGGGTACCACGCTGTCGCTCGACGGTATCGAGCACGAGACCCTGCGCGCGCGCGGACGCTATGACGACCCGCGCATCCACTTTGCCGTCAACTGCGCGTCCATCGGCTGCCCCATGCTGCGCGAGGAAGCCTATGTGGCCGACCGCCTGGACGCACAGCTGGACGAGCAGACCCGGCGCTTCCTGGGCGACCGCAGCCGCAACCGCTACAACCCGGCCAACGGCAAGCTGGAGGTCTCGAAGATCTTCGACTGGTATGGCGATGATTTCAAGCAGGGCCACCGCGGCATCACGTCACTGGCCAGTTTTCTGGGCCGGCACGCCGACCTGCTGGCCGACGCGCCGGCCGACCGCGAGAAGCTCAAGGCCGGGGGCGTGCCGGTGGGCTTCCTGGACTACGACTGGAAGCTCAACGACGCAGTGTGAAGGCAATCGATGACCGGCCCCTGCGTGCCCTGCGTCGCGTTCGGGCTCGAAGGCGGCGGCTGAGGGTCGACTTGCCTTGCGGTGGGTGCCGGCGGCTGACGGCCCTGAACGGACACTCGCTGTCCAGATCTCGGTGCCCCGAAGCAGCCGGTCGGAAACGCACACAGGCCCCCGTTGGGGGCCCCGCGCCTGAAGGCACACATCGGCGGGCGGAACTGAGAGAGATTGAGGCGCAGCGCAGGCCTTGGGTCAGCAGGTCGGCGGTGGGCTCGTCGCTGGCCTTCTCGGCCAGCGGGAAGATGCCTCGCGCGATGCGCGCCACGGCTTCGTGGCCGTCGACCAGCAACTTCATCTCGCCTGCGCCTTGGGCGGCGTGGTGGGCGCGTCGGGCAACG
>JANNZD010000079.1:0-2188 GCA_031410435.1 Betaproteobacteria bacterium
GACGAGGCCCAGGCCATCCTGGCCCAGGTGCGGTTGGCCGACAAGGCGCAGGCCCCGGCCAGCAGCCTGCCGCATGGCGACCAGCGCAAGCTGGAGGTGGCGCTGCTGATCGCGCTCGACCCCAAGGTCTTCATGTTCGACGAGCCCACCGCCGGCATGAGCGTGGACGAGGTGCCGGTGGTGCTGGACCTGATCCGCAGCCTGAAGGCGCGCACCGACTGCACCATCCTGCTGGTGGAGCACAAGATGGACGTGGTGCGCGAGCTGGCCGACCGCATCATCGTGCTGCACAACGGCCAGCTGGTGGCCGACGGCGAACCGGCGGCGGTGATCGCATCGCCCATCGTCCAGCAGGCCTATCTCGGCGTTGCCGCCGAGATAGGCCTTGAGGCCGGGCCTGACGGCACCCCTCCCCTGCCCCTCCCCGCCGGGCGGGGAGGGCTCACAGCATGAGCGACATACTTCTTGACCTCCGCGGCGTGCACACCCACATCGCGGCTTATCACATCCTGCACGGTGTGGACTTTGCGGTCGCCGAGGGCCAGGTGACGATGCTGCTGGGCCGCAATGGCGCCGGCAAGACCACCACGCTGCGCACCATCATGGGCCTGTGGCGGGCCAGCCAGGGCGATGTGCGCTTCAACGGTCAATCGATACGGGCGCTGGCTACGCCCGACATCGCCAGCCTGGGCATCGCCTACGTGCCCGAGAGCATGGGCATCTTCACCGACCTGACGGTCAAGGAGAACATGGTGCTGGCCGCCCGTGCGGCGCGCCATGCGGGCGAGCTGGACACCCAGCGGCTGGAATGGATCTTCGGCCTGTTCCCGGCGCTGCAGAAGTTCTGGCTGTACCCGGCGGGCAAGCTCAGCGGCGGCCAGAAGCAGATGCTGGCGGTGGCCCGCGCCATCATCGAGCCGCGCGCGCTGATCCTGATCGACGAGCCCAGCAAGGGCCTGGCGCCGTCGATCATCCAGAACCTGATCGCCGCCTTCCGCGAGCTCAAGCGCCAGCGCACCACCGTGCTGATGGTGGAGCAGAACTTCAACATGGCCCGGGCCCTGGGCGACCAGGTGGCGGTAATGGACAACGGCCGGGTGGTGCACCGCGGTGCCATGGCCGAGCTGGCGGGGGATGAGACGATGCAGCAGCGCCTGCTCGGGCTGTCACTGGGAGTGCATCAATGACACCCCCCCGCGGTGCCGTCGGCGCCTCCCCCCCAGCGGAGCGCCGCCAGCAGACCGGCGCAGCCGGCTCTGCAGCGGCCGCTGGCGTGGCCGCTGCCGTGCCCAGCGCGCAATTCGACTGGCGGCCCCTGCTGCTGCTGGTGGCGCTGATGGCGCTGGCCCTGCCGGCCATCGGCAGCGCCAGCAGCTGGGTCACGCTCACCGTGGCCGGGCTGGCGATGGGCCTGATCATCTTCGTCATCGCCTCGGGCCTGACCCTGGTGTTCGGACTGATGGACGTGCTCAATTTCGGCCACGGCGTGTTCATCGCGCTGGGCGCCTTCGTGGCCACCTCGGTGATCGGCGGCCTCGAAGCCTGGGCCGGCGATTCGCCCGCCGCCCAGCTGGCCAGCGTGGGCGCGGCCTGCGGGGCCGCGGTGCTGGTGGCCGGCGCGGTGGGTTGGGCCTTCGAGCGGGTGATCGTGCGGCCGGTCTACGGCCTGCACCTGAAGCAGATATTGATCACCATGGGCGGCATGATCGTGGCCGAAGAGATCATCAAGGTGCTGTGGGGCCCGCAGCAGATCGCGCTGCCGCTGCCGCCGGTGCTGCGCGGCTCGTGGCTGATCGAAGGCATCGGCAGCGGCGCTTCGATCGAGAAGTACCGGGTGCTGGCCGCGGCGGTGGGCCTGGCGGTGTTCGCCGCGCTGGCCTTCACGCTCAACCGCACCAAGGTGGGCCTGCTGATCCGCGCCGGCGTGCAGGACCGCGAGATGGTCGAGAGCCTGGGCTACCGCATCCGCCGGCTCTTCGTCGGGGTGTTCGTCACCGGCTCGGCGCTGGCCGGCCTGGGCGGCGTGCTCTGGGGCCTGTACCAGCAGAACGTGACGCCGCAGATCGGCGCCCAGGTCAATGTGCTGATCTTCATCGTCATCATCATCGGTGGCCTGGGCTCGACGCTGGGCTGCTTCGTCGGCGCGCTGCTGGTGGGCCTGATGGCCAACTACACCGGCTTCCTGGCG
>JANNZD010000080.1:0-2745 GCA_031410435.1 Betaproteobacteria bacterium
CCCCGCCGCCAATCCTGCAACTCGCCTGATACGGGCAAACCCCATAGATACACGGCCTTCCGGCGTCGGACCGGAAACGTGTTGCGCTGCGCGGGCTTACGAGGGCGTGTCACTTGTAACTGTCAAAGTCAGGTCTGAGCCGCCTGGTCCAGCGGCAGTAGGTCCCAGCTGCGCAGCAGGGCCTTTTGCTGGCGCAGCACCGGTGGCCCGACCCGGCGCGGCCGCAGCGCCGCAGGGATCAACGACGGGATGCCGACCTTGACCTCGGGCATGCCGAACTGCGCGCCGTGGGCGGCGATGCGCAGATCGCAGGCCAGCGCCAGCCCAGCGCCCAAGCACCAGCCGGACAGGCGCGCGATCAGGCCCGGGCTGAGGTGGCTGGGGGCTGCATGGCGGGATCAAGCTGCCTGCGGGCGCCAGCGCAAGCCTGCTGAGTGCGGCCCTGGGCGCATCCCCCGCCCCTGCCGACCGCAATATCGCCCAGCAAGACAGCGTGTCAGCCAGCGATTAGGGGGCGAACCTGCGCTTGTCTGGCGCAAGGCGGCAAGCGGCTGGCCGACCTGGGCCGTCTGGCATGGGCAGCTAGCGCCGAACGGAGGCCAGCGCCGCCACCGTCTGCTTGGCCGCAGCGGCACCGGCCAATGTGGTGCTGGCATGCTGGTCTTCGGCCAGCAGGCCCAGGCTGCCCAGGGTTGCCAGCGTGATGACCCCGGCCAAGGCCAGGGCGACTACCTGAATGCGCCGAGGCGTGCCCAGGGCCGGATGGCTGCGCGGCTGGCCCGCCGGGCGGTGGCGCTCGACACGCCGGGCGTCGACGCCGCGAGCTTGCGGCAGCGCCCTTGCATTGACGCCAGCTTCGGCCTGGGCTGGGGGGGATTTGTGCATGGTGGACCTCGGTGAGTTGCGGGGGGGTGGCAGCGGCGGGTTGTGCTTGCGCGCCCCTCCACTGGATCGATTTGCGCCGTCCGAACCCGACATGGCCTGGGCTTCGATGGCTTGCACTCTAGGCCGCGTTGCGCCGGCTTACGAACGCACTGCGACGGACCGCCGGTACAAGCGCCTGGAGCGTCGTTGGGCCGGATGAACCTGCGGCAAGGGCTGTGCCGCGCGGCTGCGCAGGCCGCTCAACTGGGGGGGTAGGCGCAAAGCGCTGCGCCGCGCAGTTTGCGGGCACCTGTGCTTTGCCAGGCGTCCTGGCATGTTCGATCGCACGATCCCGTGGCAGCCCGATGTCGGGCCGGCGCGTGGGCGGCGGTGGCTGGCGGCAGCCTTCTGGCGAGGGGCCGGGGCTGGCGCGGGGATTCCGGCCCCTCGTCGCCGCCTCGCCGGTTGAACCGCCTTGCCGACCTGCCGGCGCGCCAGCCGCTGTGATAGCTTTGCGCACCGGCCGGTGCCGGTGGCAAAGCGAGGCAGACCATGCGCAAGACCGTCAAATCCATGATCGATGACGCCCTGGCCGTCATCACCACCTACAGCATCGACGAGGCGCGCAGCCTGCACGGCCGCGACGATGTGCAGTTCATCGATCTGCGCGACGTGCGCGAGCTGGAGCGCGAGGGCATCATCCCCGGCGCCTTCCATGCGCCGCGCGGCATGCTGGAGTTCTGGGTCGACCCCGACTCGCCCTACCACAAGCCGGTGTTCCACCAGCCTGGCAAGCGCTATGTGCTGTTCTGCGCCGGCGGCTGGCGCTCGGCCTTGTCGGCCCAGACCCTGCAGGACATGGGCTTGCCCGAGGTCGGCCATATCGACGGCGGATTTGGCGCCTGGAAGCAGTCCGGCGCGCCGGTGGCGCAGCGGCCGGAGAAGGACAAGCCGGCAGCGGCCGAGTGACGCCGGTCGCAACATCGGCCCGGAGTATCCTGCGGGCCTGGCGGCCGACACCCCGTGCCCAGCGCAAGCCGGTGGCGGCCGCCAGACCCTCGGCAAGCCGCTTGCCAAGGCGGCCACATGAATTGGAGCTCACGCATGAAACTCTATTACGCACCCGGTGCCTGCTCGATGGCGCCCCATATCGTTGCCCACGAGGCGGGCATCGCGCTGGAACTCGTCAAGGTCGACATTCCCAGCAAGAAGACCGAAGCCGGTGACGACTTCTGGCAGGTGAACCCCAAGGGTTATGTCCCGGCCCTGCAACTGGATGACGGCTCTGTGCTGACCGAGGTGGGCGTGATCTGCCAATACCTTGCCGACCAGAAGCCCGAGTCCGGCCTGACTGCCAAGGCCGGCACGATGGAGCGCTACCACCAGATGGAAATGCTGAACTTCGCGTCCTCGGAGGTGCACAAGCAGCTCGGTGCGCTGTTCAATCCAAAGATGACGCCCGAGATGAGGGAGGTGCAGATGGGCGTGATCGAGCGGCGCCTGAACCCGCTGGAGAAGTCACTGGAGGGCAAGCAGTACGTGATGGGCGACGCTTTCACCGCCGCCGATGCTTACCTGTTCACGGTGCTGAACTGGACCCATCCGCTGAAGATCGATTTGGGCAAGTGGCCGAATATCCAGGCCTATATGGGCCGGGTCGGTGCGCGCCCGAAGGTGCAGGCCACCCTCAGGGCCGAAGGCCTGCTGAAGTAGGCAAGCCAGCCGGAAAAAGGGGCGCGCCTTGCGGCCCTGGTTTGGCCGGGAGGGGTCAGCCCTGAACACGGGCCTGCCCGCGAAGCCTTGCGCCTGGCCACACGGCCACACGGCCACCCTGCCGCCTGCCACCTCCCACCGCGCTGAGCGCCCTGCGGCCGTTCGGCT
>JANNZD010000081.1:0-2736 GCA_031410435.1 Betaproteobacteria bacterium
CGAGCATTGGCAACAGACCGGCTGGAACGACGCCGGCGCCGGCGCCGGGGTCCAGGCGAAACCGGCGGGTGGCACCACGGGAGTCATCATGCATCGCCAGGAGGTAAGCATCGATGGTGTGCGTGTCTACGGAGTCAGCAGTGTGCGTGCGTTCGAAGAATTCGCTGACGAGTTTCGCGCTGACCATGCGACGCGTTACGCAACGGGCGAAGCAAGCTACGACGATTTCGACCCTGCCTATCGATATGGCCATGCGCTGGCGTCTGACACTCGCTACAGCGGGCGTGACTGGGCCGACATAGAAAACGATGCACGGGCAGACTGGGAGCGGCGCCATCCAGAGAGCGCGTGGGAACGCTGCAAGCTCGCCGTACAACATGCGTGGGAGCGCGTCGTGCGCTGAGTGCGCCCGCAGGCTTCGGTAACACCAGCCATAGGGTTAGCTGACTTTCGCGACAGACAGGAACTGCCCGGGTCTACCGGTTCACTGCCCCGCCAGGAAGCTGACGTCCGCACCAGAGGTGGACCGGATGACCGCTCACACAGGTCACCGCCGGCTCGAGTCGACCTTCAGAGACATCCGCTTCCGTGAACTCGCGCCCCGAAGCGGGAGACCGACTCAAGCGCGTCGGGTGCCCTGTTCGACCTGCCATGGGGACGAAAAATGCGCGTTTGAAAAACCTATCTCCTGGCAGCAGCGGCTCGACGGTCCTGCGCGAGTTGGAGAAAATATCGTGGATCCAGCGCCGGCGGTTGTGCGGCGACACCTCCAGACTGGCGCTGCGCACGCGAATGTCTTGCTCAGACTGCGGGTGAAACGCCACCCGGTGCGGCAGAAAATTGACCGCCCGGGCATAGCGGTAGGCGGTGGTGTGCTCCGCTGCCAGCACCAGCGGCGCGCTTGTCACAGCGCCATCGCCTGGCCCAAGCAGGCGCTGCGGGTGATCGCGGCCAGCGTGCAGGCGTTGTCCAGGCTGGCGTCGGCGGCGCGGGTCGCCCATTCGGCATTCAGGCCGTCGGGCAGCGGCAGGCAGATCGCGTCCAGCTCGGGGTTTTCGAGCGGCGCCCGGTAGCTGCCATGGTGCCGAAGCAGTTTGAAATCGGCCGCAAATGCAGCGGCCTTGTGGGCCTCGCGGCTGGCCACCGCCACCACCTGCACCTGCGGGCTGGGCGCCACGTCATGCACAAACGCGCGGGCGATGTTGGCCCAGCCGAGGATGCCGAAGCGCACGGGGGGGTTGGCCATGGTGGCTTCGGCTGGGGCGGGTTGGGTTGAAAGGGACAATCTCCGGGCAAAGCCCGGACGATTTTGGCCGCTCAACGCTGGCTGCCGGGCCAAGGCCCAGGCCGATCAGACCACCTTCTCGCTGATGGTCTGGGCAAAGGGCACGCTGTCGCGGAACGAGGCGCGTTCGCCCAACCGGTCGGCATAGGTGGCCAGGGCCGGGTACAGGCTGCGCCAAGGCAGTGCAGGGTAGCGCACCGACAAGTAGCCCACCGCGGTGCCTACCGCGATGTCGCCCTGCGTGAAGCATTCGCCCACGGCAAATTGCCGTTCGCCCACCAGGCGTGCCATCTCGGCGGTGCCGCCTTCGATCTTGCGGCGCTGCCGCGCCAGCCATTCGGGGCTGCCACCGCCGACGCGCATGGTCTCAAACAGCGTCAGCACAACCGCATCGCACACCCCGTCGCACAGCACCTGCAATTTCAGCGCAGCCAGGCGCTGGTCCACATCGGCGGGCAGCAGCGGTGTCTCGGGGTGCTTGAGCTCCAGCCAAGTCAGGATGTGGCTGGATTCGTACACGCTGCCGCCGTCGGGCAGCAGCAGCACCGGCAGCTTTTCCAGTGGGTTGTGCTGCGGCGTGGCCGTGTCGGCATGCCATGGCACCTCGGTGATCAGCCTGAAGGGCAGGCCCTTCTCGGCCAGGGCAATGCGCACCTTGCGGGCATAGGGGCTGGGGGTGGCGCTGATCAATTGGTACATGGCGTGCAAGCTGCGGAGGTCGATGGATGGGCATGCGCTTGGATGCCCCGGGTTCTATCACTCAATGCCCCCTGTCGCTGCCCGAGCAAGCCCGGCCAGTGCCACCGGCTTCCAGCAGCATGTCGCGCAGCGCGGCGATGCTATCTTCACCCGCGCCTGCCACGCCCGTGCCCGCCACCGCCATCAGCAAGTGGCGCGGCACCTGCCGGGCCGAGGCGGGCACATCGGCCCACTGCAATTCGGCCGCAAAACCGGCCAGGGTTTGTTCGATGCGCATCACGGCACCCTCAGTCGGTTGCCGGCTCAGAACCGCGGGTGATCTGGGTGCCTGAGAGGTGCTCGCCCAGCGCACGAATTCGTGCACGCTCACGCTGGCGCCGTCGCCGGCAGCCCGGTCTGCCGCTTGCAAGGGCCGCTGGCCCAGGCCGGCCAGCGGCGCGGCGATGCCGGTTTCACGCGCCAGGGCGCTGGCGCTGCCCACTTCATGGAGCATCAGCGCCAGCTTGAACGGGTGATCGAAGCTGCGGCTGATCACCCGCTGTTCGATCTGGGTTCGGGTGATCCACGAACCGTCGGTGGACGCGGTCATCACCTCACCATGGCCGAGGGATCGAGCCGATACCGCTTGCCGATCACCAGGCCCTCGGCCGCGGCGCTTTGCAACGCAAAGCAATCAGCCAGGCGAGCGCAACCTTTGAAACCCGATGGCCGATTTCGGCGCAAGCAAGTCCAAGTGAGATGCCCGGAATCTG
>JANNZD010000082.1:0-31719 GCA_031410435.1 Betaproteobacteria bacterium
TGCTGCAGGCCCTCGCCGTTCAGCGTGGTGCGCCCCGAGGTGCCGCCCAGCAGGAAGCCGCGCGCCTGCATGTCGCCGGCGGCCCAGCACAGGTCACCCACCCGCTGCAGGCCGAACATCGAGTAGTAGATGTAGAACGGCACCATGATGCGGTTGTTGGTGCTGTAGCTGGTGGCTGCTGCGATCCAGCTGCACATGCCGCCGGCCTCGTTGATGCCCTCCTGCAGGATCTGGCCGTCCACCGCCTCGCGGTAGTACATCACCTGGTCCTTGTCGACCGGGGTGTACTTCTGCCCTTCGGGGTTGTAGATGCCGATCTGGCGGAACAGGCCTTCCATGCCGAAGGTGCGGGCCTCGTCCACCAGGATCGGCACCACGCGCGGGCCCAGGGCCTTGTCGCGCAGCAATTGCGTCAGGAAGCGCACATAGGCCTGGGTGGTGCTGATCTCGCGGCCCTCGGGCGTGGCGTCGAGCACCGACTTGAAGGTCTCGAGTGAGGGTACGGTGAACTGCTCGTCGGCCTGGGTGCGGCGGTGCGGCAGGTAGCCACCCAGGGCCTTGCGGCGCTCGTGCAGGTAGCGCATCTCCGGCGTGTCGTCGGCCGGCTTGTAGAAGGGGATCTTGGGCAACTCGCTGTCGGGGATGGGGATGTTGAAGCGGTCGCGGAAGTAGCGCACGTCTTCATCGGACAGCTTCTTGGTCTGGTGGGCGGTGTTCTTGCCCTCGCCGGCGCGGCCCATGCCGTAGCCCTTGACCGTCTTGACCAACACCACCGTCGGCTGGCCCTGGTGGTTGCTGGCACGGTGGAAGGCGGCATACACCTTCTGGGCATCGTGGCCGCCGCGGCGCAGGCTGAAGACCTCGTCGTCGCTCATCTTGGCCACCATCTCCAGCGTGCGCGGGTCACGGCCGAAGAAGAACTTGCGCACGAAGGCGCCGTCGTTGGCCTTGAAGGCCTGGTAGTCGCCGTCCAGCGTGTCCATCATCAGCTTGCGCAGCGCGCCGTCCTTGTCGCGCGCCAGCAGCTTGTCCCAGTCCTTGCCCCACAGCAGCTTGATCACGTTCCAGCCCGAGCCGCGGAACTCGCCCTCCAGCTCCTGCACGATCTTGCCGTTGCCGCGCACCGGGCCGTCCAGGCGCTGCAGATTGCAGTTGATGACGAAGACCAGGTTGTCGAGCTTCTCGCGCGCGGCCAGGCCGATGGCGCCGAGCGATTCGGGCTCGTCCATCTCACCGTCGCCGCAGAAAACCCAGACCTTGCGCTGGTCGGTCTTGGCGATGCCGCGCGCATGCAGGTACTTCAGGAAGCGCGCCTGGTAGATCGCCATGATCGGGCCCAGGCCCATCGACACGGTCGGGAACTGCCAGAACTCGGGCATCAGCTTGGGATGCGGATAGCTCGACAGGCCCTTGCCGTCCACCTCCTGGCGGAAGTTCAGCAACTGGTCCTCGCTGATGCGGCCTTCCATGAAGGCGCGGGCATAGATGCCCGGTGCCGAATGGCCCTGGATGTAGAGCAGGTCACCGCCATGGTCGCCGCCGGCGTCGGTGTTGTCGGCATGCCAGAAATGGTTGAAGCCGGTGGCGAACATATGCGCCAGCGACTGGAAGCTGCTGATATGGCCGCCCAGGTCACCGCCGTCGGCCGGGTCGAGCCGGTTGGCCTTGACCACCAGGGCCATCGCGTTCCAGCGCATATAGGCGCGCAGCCGGCCTTCGAGCTCCAGATTGCCGGGGCTGTGCTCCTCGTCGGCCGGCTCGATGGTGTTGACATAGGCGGTGGTGGCAGAGAAGGGCTGGCTGATCCCCGCCTGGCGGGCCTGGTCGATCAGCTTTTCCAGCAGGAAATGGGCGCGGGCCGGGCCTTCGGCGCCGATCACCGCATCGAGGGCATCCAGCCACTCGCGGGTTTCCTGGGCGTCCAGGTCGGTGCCGACGGCGGCGGGCAGGGACGGGGGCTGAGCTGACATCGGGGTCTCCTCGTTTGGGGGGTATCGGGCCGGCCTGTAATCTTTGCCGAACGGCGCGGAGTTTGGCATAAACCGGAGTCATTTTCAAATGGCGCGATTAGATTTCGTATTGTGGGAAACCACAACAACAGGCCGCGCCAGATAATCGCGCCCATGTTGCCGCGCACCCCACCCACGATCAGCACCGGCCCGAGCAAGGGCATCGGCCAGCGCCGGCTGATCGGGCGCTGGTGGCGGCGCCAGTCGCCCGCCCGCCAGGACCGACTCGCCACTTTCGGCCCGCTTGCCTCGGTGCTGCTTTTCCTGGCGGCGATCATTGCGGCCTTCTGGTACCTGCGCAACGAGGAGCTCGAGCGCGAGGTCGAGGCCGTCACCCGCGACACCGAGATCGCCCAGCAACAGATCCGCCTGCGCCTGATCGAGAACCAGGAGCAGCTGGTGCGGCTGGCGCGTGAATTCGCCACCCGCGAGAGCGATGCCGGCAGCTTCCGCCCACAGGCCGTGGCCTTGATCAACGACCGGCCCGAGATCCTGCAATTCACCTGGCTGGACAGCGAGCGGCGCACCCGGGCCCGGCATTCACAGTTGTCCGAACGTGAAGACGGTGCCCTGCCCAGCGCGGCTGCGGCGTCGCGCGAGCCCGGTCGCACCGAGACCGAATGGGCCTTCATCACCGCCCGCGACCTGCGCCAGGCGATCTATTCACGGCCCTTCCGCGATGCCAGCGGCGCGATGGTCTTCCAGGTGCATGTGCCGATGCTGCAACGCGGCCAGTTCACCGGCGTGCTGGTGGCCGACTACTCGATTGACGTGCTGATCCGTCATTTCGTGCCGACCGAGGTGACCCGGCGCCACGCCATCGCGGTGCTGGACGAGCGCGAGCAGGTGATCGCCAGCAGCGTACTGCCCATGCCCGGCCTGGCACGCCAGCGCCCGGCCATCGTGCATGACGTGCCGATGGCGCCGGCCACCAATGGCCTGGTGCTGCGCGGCAGCGGCTACCGCACCTCGGTGGGGTTGATCAGCAACACCCTGTTCTGGATGGTGGTGGCGCTGTCGATGCTGACCCTGTGGATGCTGCTGGGCACCTGGCGCCACATGCGTCGGCGCGCGCAGATCCAGGGCGTGCTGGTACAGGAGACCAATTTCCGTCGGGCCATGGAGAACTCCATGCTCACCGGCATGCGGGCGATGGATGTCGAGGGCCTGGTCAGCTATGTCAACCCGGCCTTTTGCGCGATGACCGGCTTTGCCGAGGCCGAACTGGTCGGGCGCCTGCCACCCTACCCCTATTGGCCGCTCGACCGCATCGAAGAGAACACCCGGCTGCTGCAACAGGAGTTGCAAGGGCGCAGCCCGGCCGGCGGCATCGAGGTCAAAGTGATGCGCAAGAACGGCACGCTGTTCGACGCCCGCATGTATGTCTCGCCGCTGGTCGACGCCAAGGGCCAACAGACCGGCTGGATGACCTCGATGACCAACATCACCGAGGCCAAGCGCATCCGCGACCAGTTGTCGGCCTCGCATGAACGCTTCACCACCGTGCTGGAAGGGCTGGAAGCGGCGGTGTCGGTGCTGTCGGTCCAGCAGGGCGAGCTGCTGTTTGCCAACCGGTCCTACCGCCTGTGGTTCGGCGCCGAAGCCGGCGGCCATGCGCTGCTGGCCAGCGGTACCGCGCCCACGCTGCCGATCACGGTCGGCGACCATGACGACGAGGACAACCTCTCGGGCCTGCCCACCCAGGACCTGGCCGGTGTCGGCGCCAATCCGCGCGAGGTCTATGCCCAAGCCCTGGACAAATGGTTCGACGTGCGCGCGCGCTACCTGCAGTGGACCGATGGCCGCCTGGCCCAGATGCTGATCGCCACCGACGTCACCGCGCGCCGCAGCGCCGAGGAACTGGCCGCCAGCCAAGCCGAAAAAGCCCAGGTGTCGAGCCGGCTGATCACCATGGGCGAGATGGCTTCGTCGGTGGCGCATGAGCTGAACCAACCGCTGACCGCGATCACCAACTACTGCAACGGCATGGTCTCGCGGGTCAAGGCCGACACCATCGACCGCGACGCGCTGATCGCTGCCCTGGGCAAGACCGCGCGCCAGGCCGAACGCGCCGGCCAGATCATCCACCGCATCCGCGCCTTCGTGAAGAAGAGCGAGCCCCAGCGCCTGCGCTCGCAGGCCAAGGCCATCGTCGATGACGCGGTCGAACTGGCCAGCATCGAGTTGCGCCGCCGCAATGTGGCGATCCAGCATTACGTGGCGCGGCGTCTGCCCGACCTGATGTGCGACCCGATCCTGATCGAGCAGGTGCTGCTGAACTTGCTGAAGAACGCCGCCGAGGCCATAGACAGCGCCGGCCTGCCCTCGTCGCGCCGGCATATCGAGTTGCGCGTGGTGCCACGCCACAGCCCAGAAGAAGGCGGCGTGATCGAGTTCAGCGTCACCGACATGGGGCCCGGCCTGCCAGACGAAGTGATCGCCCGGCTCTACGAGGCTTTCTTCTCGACCAAGGCCGACGGCATGGGCATCGGCCTGTCGCTGTGCCGGTCGATCATCGAGAGCCACCGGGGCCGGATCAAAGCCCAGAACCTCTACAATGGACAGACTGTGACAGGGTGCAAGTTCGCGTTCACTCTGCCCGTTGAAACCACCGCCCGGCTGGAGGAGACGACGCCGAACCATCCCCGCGATGACTCGGCGCCCGATGCCGGCGATTCCGCCACCCTCGGGCCCAAGCCCGGCCCCGCCGCCAGATCGCTCTCATGAGCCTGCCCGGCCGCACCTGCGGCTCTTGCACAGCACTGCGCAGCACGGAGAATGTCCCATGAGCCTGATCCCCAAGAAGGGCACCGTCTATGTCGTGGATGACGACGAAGCCGTGCGCGACTCACTGCAGTGGTTGCTCGAGGGCAAGGACTATCGCGTCAAATGCTTCGATTCGGCCGAGAGCTTTCTGTCCCGCTTTGATCCGCGCGAGGTGGCCTGCCTGATCGCCGACATCCGCATGGACGGCATGAGCGGGCTGGAACTGCAAGACCGCCTGCTCGAGCGCAAGAGCCCGCTGCCGGTGGTCTTCATCACCGGCCATGGCGATGTGCCGATGGCCGTCACTACGATGAAGAAGGGCGCGATGGACTTCATCGAGAAACCCTTCAAGGAAGACGAGCTGATCGGCCTGGTCGAGCGCATGCTGGACCAGGCGCGCAGCGCCTTCAGCCAGCACCAGGAGCAAGCCAGCCGCGACGCCCTGCTCAGCCGCCTGACTACGCGCGAGGCCCAGGTGCTCGAGCGCATCGTCGCCGGCCGGCTGAACAAGCAGATCGCTGACGATCTGGGCATCAGCATCAAGACGGTCGAGGCGCACCGCGCCAACATTATGGAAAAGCTCAATGCCAATACCGTGGCCGACCTGCTGAAGATCGCACTCGGCGCCAACAGCGCACCGGCCAAGGCCTGAACCCACCACGCCCTGCCCGGCCTTGCCCTGCATACCCAAGCGAGGCCGCTGCACCCCAGCGGCCTCTTGCATTTCCACCCAGCCCTGCACCCATGCCAGCCCAACTCATCAGCGGCACCGCCTTGTCCCAGTCCCTGCGCAGCGCGGTGGCGCAGCGCGTGGCCGCGCTGGCCGGGCGGGGCATCCGGCCGGGTCTGGCCGTGATCCTGGTCGGTGACGACCCGGCCTCGGCGGTGTATGTGCGCAACAAGGTCAAGGCCTGCGCCGACACCGGCCTGCACTCGGTGCTGGAGCGCTACGCCGCCGACCTGAGCGAGGCCGCGCTGCTGGCGCGCATCCGGGCCCTCAATGACGATCCGGCGATCCATGGCATCCTGGTGCAGATGCCCCTGCCGCGGCATATCAACCCGCAGCAGGTGATCGAGACCATCGCCAGCGCCAAGGACGTGGACGGCTACTCGGTGCAGAGCGCCGGCGACCTGATGGCCGGTCTGCCGGGTTTTCGCCCCTGCACGCCCTATGGCTGCATGAAGCTGATCGAATCGACCGGGGTTTCGCTCAAGGGCAAGCACGCGGTGGTGATCGGCCGCAGCAACACCGTGGGCAAGCCGATGGCGCTGCTGCTGTTGCAGGCCCATGCCACCGTCACCATCTGCCACAGCGCCACGCCCGACCTGGGCCTGTTCACCCGCCAGGCCGACCTGGTGGTGGCAGCGGTGGGCCGCCGCAACACCGTCACAGCCGACATGGTCAAGCCCGGCGCCCTCATCATCGATGTCGGCATGAACCGCGACGAGGCCGGCAAGCTGTGCGGCGATGTCGACTTCGGCCCGGTCAGCCAGGTGGCGGGCTGGATCACACCGGTGCCGGGCGGCGTGGGGCCGATGACGATCACCATGCTGCTGGTCAACACCCTGGAATCCGCCGAACGCGCTGCCCGCCCGCCCGCCGCAGCAGCACCTGCCCTCCTGACTGAAAGCCCGTGATGAGCAACCCTTTGCTGAGCCCGGCCCCGCTGCCGGCATTTGCCCATATCCGGCCCGAGCACATCGCCCCGGCACTCGACGTTCTGCTGGCCCAGGCCGAAGCCGCACTGGAGCAGGCTGTCAGCGCCGCCGTGGCGCCCGACTACGCCGCGTTGTCGGCGCTGCTGGACGTGCCCCTGGAGCGCCTGTCCAAGGCCTGGTCGGCGGTCGGCCACCTCAATGCGGTGGCCGACACACCGGCGCTGCGCGAGGCCTACAACGCCAACCTCGGCCGCGTCACCGAGTTCCATACCCGGCTGGGCGCCGACGAGCGCCTGTATGCCAAGTACAAGGCCGTGGCCGGCAGCCCGGCCGCCGCCAGCCTGTCGGCAGCCCGGCGCCAGGCCCTGGCCCATGCGATGCGTGATTTCGTGCTGTCGGGCGCTGAGCTGCAGGGCCCCGCCAAGGCGCGCTTTGCCGCCATCCAGGCACGCAGTGCCGAGCTGGCCCAGCAGTACAGCGAGCATGTGCTGGACGCCACCGACGGCTTCGAGCTGCCGGTGGAGGCTGCGCGGCTGGCCGGCGTGCCCGACGATGTCTGCCAGCAAACCCGTCAGGCGGCCCAGGCCAAAGGCCAGCCCGGCCACCTGCTGACCCTGCACGCCCCGGTCTATGTGCCGGTGATGCAGTACGCCGAAGACCGCGCGCTGCGCGAACAGCTCTACCGGGCCTATGTCACCCGGGCCAGCGAGCTCGGCCCGGCCGAGCGCGACAACAGCCCGCTGATGCGCGAGCTGCTGGAACTGCGCACCGAAGAAGCCCGGCTGCTCGGCCATGCCAGCTTCGGCCACCAGTCGCTGGTGCCCAAGATGGCCGAATCGCCCCAGCAGGTGCAGGATTTCCTGCGCGACCTGGCCCGGCGCGCCCGGCCCCATGCCGAACAGGACCTGGCTGAAATGCGCGGCTTTGCGGCCGAATACCTGGGCCTGCACGACCTGCAGGCCTGGGACCAGGCCTTTGTCGCTGAAAAGCTCAAGGAATCGCGCTACGCCTTCAGCGAGCAGGCGGTCAAGCAGTACTTCACCGAGCCGCGGGTGCTCGAAGGCCTGTTCCATATCGTCGAGACCCTGTTCGATGTACGCATCCGCCCCGACCAGGCCGAGGTCTGGCATGACAGCGTGCGCTTCTTCCGCATCGAACGCGCCGGACCGGCCGGCGACGCCGCCCCGCAATGCCTGGGCCAGTTCTTCCTCGACCCCTATGCCCGCCCCGGCAAACGCCCCGGCGCCTGGATGGACGTGGTGCAGGGCCGCTGGCAGCGCCCTGACGGCGGCGCGGCCCCGCTGCTGCAGACCCCGGTGGCCCACCTGGTGTGCAATTTCGCCTCGCCCCTGGGCGACAAGCCGGCACTGCTGACCCACGATGACGTGATCACCCTGTTCCATGAGTTCGGCCATGGCCTGCACCACATGCTGACCCAGGTGGACGAGTTGGCGGTGGCCGGCATCTCGGGCGTGGAATGGGACGCGGTGGAACTGCCCAGCCAGTTCATGGAGAACTTCTGCTGGGAATGGGCTGTGCTGTCACGCCTGACGGCACATGTGGACAGCGCCGAGCCGCTGCCGCATGCGCTCTTCGAGCGCATGCTGGCGGCGCGCAACTTCCAGAGCGGCCTGCAGACCCTGCGCCAGGTCGAGTTTGCTTTGTTCGACATGCGCATCCATACCGAGGCCGATGCCGCCCGGCAGCTGCAGTCGGTGATGGACCAGGTGCGCGCCGAAGTGGCCGTCAACCCGCCGCCGGCCTTCAACCGCTTCCAGCATGCCTTCTCGCACATTTTTGCCGGCGGCTACAGCGCGGGCTATTACAGCTACAAATGGGCCGAGGTGCTATCGGCCGATGCCTTTGCCGCCTTCGAGGAGCAAGGCGTGTTCAACCCCGAGGTCGGCCGGCGCTTTCGGCGCGAAATCCTCGAAGCCGGCGGCAGCCGGCCGGCGATGGAGAGCTTCAAGGCCTTCCGCGGGCGCGAACCGCGCATGGATGCACTGCTGCGGCACCAGGGCATGGCTTGAGCGCTGGCACGGCTTGGGCTAGATTCAGGCGATGCTGCCCTCACTGATTTCACGCCCCGGCTGCTTGGCCGCTTTGGCCTGGGCCGTGGCCGCAGCGGCTGCGGCTGCGCCGGCCTGGGCCCAGTTCAAGGTGGTGGGGCCGGACGGCAGCGTGACCTATACCGACCGGGCGCCGGTCGATCCTGCGGCCAAGGTGCAAAGCCTGCGGCGCGACGGCAGCCTGGCCACGGCCGCAGCGCCGCCGGCGGCCGCCAACAACAACGCCACCGCCAGCCTGCCCTTCGAGTTGCGCACGCTGGCCGCACGCTTTCCGGTGACGCTGTTCACCGGCACCGATTGCGCGCCCTGCAGCCAGGGGCGCAGCCTGCTGCTGCAGCGCGGCATCCCTTTTACCGAGTGCACCGTCGACAGCGAAGACGACGTGGCCGCACTGCAGCGCCTGACCAATGGCCGCAGCCTGCCGGCGCTGACCGTGGGCGGCCAGGCCCTGCGCGGCTTCCAGGAACAGGACTGGAGCGTCACCCTCGATCTGGCCGGCTACCCCAAGGAATCGCGCCTGCCGCGCAGTTGGCAGCCGCCCCCTGGCAGCCCCCTGGTGGCGCGCGCCAGCGCGCCGCGCCAGGGTGGCGAGACCATTCCGCTGACCGGCCCGGCGCCGGCCGGCAGCCCCCGGCCCGACCCGTCTGCCGAGGCCCAGCCCGGCGGCCCCAACATCCGCTTCTGAGCCTGCACCAGGCCCGTTGACGGGTCCGCCTCAAGCCGCCGGGCTGTCGGCAAACACCTTGCGCAGGCCCACCGCCGCCCAGCTGCCACCGCCCACCGCCGCACCCATCAACCAGAACAGCGCCCCCGGCCCCAGCGCGGTGCCGGCCAGGCCGAAGGCCAGCGGCATCACGCTGCTGGAGAAGTTGATCGCCATCGACCGGAAGGCGATCGCCTCGCCATGGCGGTGCGCCGGGGTCAGGTGGTGCAACGTGCTCATGATCATCGGCTGCACTGCGCCCAGGGTCAGCCCGAGCAGGATGGCGCAAGTCCCCATGGCCCAGGGCGTGTTGGCAAAGGGGTAGATCGAGAAGACCGCGCCGGTCAGCAGCATCGCGGTGCGCAGCACCGTCACCTCGCGCAGGCGGTGGGCCAGCAGCGGGATGGCGAATCGCACCAGCGTCACCGCCGCAGTGAAGACCCCCAGCACCAGGCCGATGGTGGACGCGTTGTAGCCACGCGCGTGGCCCAGCACCGGCACCGCGAAGCTGTGCACATCCCAGCTGGCCGACAACAACCAGTTGACGAAGAGCAGGCGCCGCATGCCCGGGGCTTGCAACAGGTCCCAGCGGCTGCTGCCGGGCTCGCGCGCCACCGAGCGCGGCAAGCCGGGTCGGGCCGGCACCTGGCGCGCCACCCAGACCGACAGCAAAGGTAGCGCCAGCAGCAGGCCGTAGGCCGCGCCGAAGCCGCCGGCATCGATCATCAGCCCGGCCGCCACCGGGCCGACCACATTGGCCAGCGACGGTGCCATGCCCAGCCAGCTGAACACCCGCAGGCGCTCGGTGCTGGTGCTGACCAGGTGGCTGGCGCTGCGCTGGATCGCGATCAGGCCGACATTGGTGCCCACGCCCGAAGCCGCGGCGCCCACGCAGTTCAGGCCGAACTGCCACCAGCCCGGCAACCAGCAGGCGGCCAGCGCGCAGGCTGCGCCGCACATCGTCAGCAGGATGGCCAGGTGCACCGGGCGGTGGTAGCCGTGGCGGTCGGCCATGCGGCCGGCGGCCATCGCGGTGAGCACCGGCAGTGCCGCGAAAAGCGCCAGCAGCACGCCCACCGCCCAGGCACTGTGGCCGGCCTGCAAGGCCTGCAGTGGGGCGGCCATGCGCTGGCCGGCCATCGCCCCGTGCAGCGCGATCTGGCCGACGATCAGCAGCGGCAGCACCCGGGCCGTGTGCTGCGGGCCCAACGCTACCGGCTGCGGCCGCGGGGGATGCAGGTGGTGGTGCAGGGCCACGGCGGGGTGTCGACAGCCGGCCGGCTCAGCCGCCGGCCACCGGGTCGGCGCCGCGTTCGGCCAGGGCCTCGCCGTCGAGCTCGGCCGCCGCCAGCGCGGGCAGCAGCTGCTGCACCCGGGCATCAGGCAGGGCCTCGACGCTGCGCAGCTGGCGCTGCATCGCGCGGCTGCGAACCTCGGCGTCGCCGATGGTGTTGCTGGCCTCGATCAACTTCTTCTTGGTGCGGGCCAGCACATCACCGAACTTGCCGAACTCGGTCTTGACCGCGCCCAGCACCTCCCAGACCTCGGCACTGCGCTTTTCCAGCGCCAGGGTGCGAAAGCCCATCTGCAGGCTGGTCAGCGTGGCCAGCAGCGTGGTCGGGCCGACCAGCATCACCTTGTGCTCGCGCTGCAGCGATTCGAGCAGGCCGGGCCGGCGCAGGGCCTCGGCATACAGGCCCTCGGTGGGCACGAACAGGATGCCGAAATCGGTGGTGTGGGGCGGTGCCACATACTTGTCGCGGATGCTGCGCGCCTCCAGCCGCAGGCGGGTCTCGATGGCCTTGCCGGCGGCCTCGACGCCGGGCGCGTCGGCGCGGTCTTGGGCGTCGAGCAGGCGCTCGTAGTCTTCGCGCGGGAACTTGGCGTCTATCGGCAGCCACAGCGGCGCGCCGTCGTCGCGCTGGCCGGGCAGCTTGATCGCGAACTCCACCCGCTCATTGCTGCCGGGTACGGTGGCCACATTGGCGGCGTACTGCTCGGGCGTGAAGACCTGTTCCAGCAGGCCGGCCAGCTGCACCTCGCCGAAGATGCCGCGGGTCTTCACATTGGTCAGCACCCGGTTGAGCGCGCCCACGTCGCGGGCCAGGTTCTTCATCTCGCCCAGGCCCTGGTGCACCTGCTCCAGGCGCTCGGCCACCTGCTTGAAGCTCTCGCCCAGACGCTGCTCCAGCGTGGCATGCAGCTTCTCGTCCACGGTCGCGCGCATCTGTTCGAGCTTGGCCTCGTTGCCCAGCTGCAGCGCCGCCAGCCGGCTTTCCACCGTCTGGCGCACCTCGGCCAGGCGGCGCTCGTTGGCCTCGCTCAGGGCCCGCAGCTGCACCGTCAGCTGCTCGGCCAGCTGGCTGCCGAAGCGCTGCAGCGCGCCGTCCTGGGCCTCACGCGCGGTCTGGCCCTGTTGCACCAGCTGGGTGGACGCCTGCTGCAGCGACGCCGTCACCTGCTGTTGCATCGCCGCCAACTGGGTGCGGAAGGAATCGATCTGCTCGTTCTGGGTGCGCGCCACGTCGCCGCCCTGGGCCAGCAGCGATTGCTGGAACAGGGTGAGCGCGCCGGCCAGCTCCTGCCGGGTGGCGCGGGCGCTGTCCTGCAGGTCGGCGCGCTGGTCGCGGGCCAGGCGCTCGGCCTGCTCGCGCTGGGCATGGGCCTGGGCATGGGCTTGCGCCTGGTTCTGGGCCTGGGCCTGCATGAAAACGGCGGTCTGCGCCTCGGCCGTCTGGCGTGCCTGCTCGGCCATCGCCCGCTTGCCCGGCAGACGCAGCAACAACCACAGCCAGCCCAGCATGTTCAGGGCCAGCAGGCCCACCATCCACCATTCGATCATCGGCAGATTGTGGCAGGCCGGCCCCGGCAGACCGGCCCGAAGCGGGCCTAAACCGCCGGTGCAAAAGCACAGCGGGCGTGCAGCCTTGCAGCCGCACGCCCGCCGGTCAGGCCGGCCCGCGCGCGAGCGCTGGCCGGACAGGGCCTCAGGCCTTGGCGATGTTCTCCGCCGTGAAGGGCATGCGCCGCACCCGCTTGCCGGTGCCGGCAAACATCGCATTGGCCACCGCCGGGCCGATCAGCGCGGTGGCGGGCTCGCCGATGCCGCCGGGCTTTTCGGTGCTGGGCACCAGCACGATATCGATCTGTGGCGCCTCATTGTTGCGCATGATGCGGTAGGTGTTGAAGTTGGCCTGCTGCACCCGGCCCTTGTCCACCGTGATCTCGCCCCACAGCGCGGCACTCAGGCCGAAGATCACCGAAGACTGGATCTGCGCCTCCACCGTGTCGGGGTTGACCATGCGGCCCAGGTCGGCCACCACGGTGACCCGGTGCACCTTGGGCTCACCGTTGACCATCGAGATCTCGGCCACCTGCGCCATATAGGTGTCGTAACCCTCCATCAACGCCACGCCGCGCGAACGGCCGGCCGCAGCCGGCGTTCCCCAACCTGATTTCTCGGCCGCCAGCTTGAGCACGTTCAGGAAGCGCGGCTGGCCCTGCAGCAGCGACATGCGGTAGGCCACCGGGTCTTGCCCGGCCGCCGCAGCCAGCTCGTCGATGAAGCCCTCGTTGGCCCAGGCGTTCATGTTGTGGCTGACCGCGCGCCAGTAGCCCACGCGCAGGCCGGCATCGTGCTTGACCACGTCGTGCCGGGTGGCCGGGATGCTGTAGGGCGCCACCGCTGCCTCGGTCATCAGGGCGTCCGGGGCCTCGGGCGGCAGGCCGAAAATGCGCCCGGTGACCGACTGCGACGCCACCCGCCAGGTCAAGGCCGTGGGCTTGCCGTCGGCACCCACGGCCGCAGCCATCTGGTGCACGCCCAGCGGGCGATAGAAGTCGTGCGTCATGTCGTCCTCACGCGACCAGATCAGCTTGACCGGCTTGTTCACCGCCTTGCTGATCTGCGCCGCCTGCAGGATGAAGTCGATGTCGATGCGCCGGCCGAAACCGCCGCCCAGGAAGGTGGACTGCACCGACACGTCCTCGGGTTTGACGTCCAGCGCCTTGGCCACCGCGCCCTGGGCCGCATCCGGCCATTGGGTGGGGCCGATCAACAACACCTTGCCGCTGTCATAGTGGGCCGTAAAGTTCATCGGCTCCATCGGCGAGTGGGTGACGTTTTGCGAGAAGTACTCGGCTTTGATCACCTTGGCGGCACGGCCGATGGCATCGTCTGCGTCGCCCACATTCGGCCGCACGGGGATGGGCTTGCCAGTGGCCAGCGCGGCCTGGGTGCCGGCAAACATCGCGGCGGTGTTGAGGTTGGCATTGGCGCCGTCGTCCCACTGGATGGACAAGGCCTCGCGGGCCTTGCGGGCCTGCCAGTAGGTCTTGGCCACCACAGCCACGCCATCGGGGATCTGCACCACGTCAACCACACCAGGCATGGACTTGGCCTTGGCCGCATCCAGGCTCTTGACCGTGCCGCCTATCACCGGGCTCATCGCCAGCGTGGCGTAAACCATGCCGGGCAGTTTGACGTCCATGCCGAAGATCGCCGTGCCATTGACCTTGGCGGGCGTGTCGAGCCGGGTGGTGCGCTTGCCGACGATGCGGAACTGGCTGGGATCCTTGAGCGCCACCTTCTCGGGCGCGGTCAGCTTGGACGCGGCCTCGGCCAACTGCCCATAGGTGGCCACCTTGCCACCCGGGCCCATCACGCGGCCGTCCACTGCCGTCAGGGTGCTGGCGTCCACGCCCCACTTGGCGGCGGCCGCAGCCACCAGCATCTCGCGCACCTGCGCGCCGGCGATGCGCAGCTTCTCCCAGCCCTCACGCACCGAGGTCGACCCGCCGGTGAGCTGCAGGCCGAAGATCAGCGCATTGCCATACACCTTGCCCGGGGGCGCGAAGGCCACCTTGACCTTCTTGATGTCGACGTTCAACTCCTCGGCGATCAGCATCGGCATCGAGGTGTAGACGCCCTGGCCCATCTCGGAGCGGGCCGAGATCAGCGTGATGGTGTTGTCATCGGCGATGTGCACCCAGGCATTGGGCGTGTGCAGGGTGCCGGCGGCCTGCGCCGGTCCGGCCAGGGGCAGGCTGACGCCCACCATCAGCCCGCCAGCCACGCTGGCCGAGCCCTGCATGAAGCTGCGGCGCGAAACGGCGCTGCCGTCAGTGATTTGAGTGGTCTTGGTCATCGTCATCCCCCTCAGGCCTTCTTGCCGCTGATTTCGGCGGCGGCGGTCTTGATCGCGGCACGCACCCGGACATAGGTGCCACAGCGGCACAGATTGCCGCTCATGGCCTGGTCGATCTCGTTGTCGCTGGGTTTCTTGTTCTTGGCCAGCAGGGCGGCCGCGCTCATCAGCTGGCCGCTCTGGCAATAACCGCATTGCGGCACGTCATGGGCGATCCAGGCCTTTTGCAAGGGATGGCTGTTGTTGCGCGACAGGCTCTCGATGGTGGCCACCGACTTGCCGGCCACCGCCGATAGCGGGGTGCCGCAGGAGCGGATGGGCTGGCCGTCCAGGTGCACGGTGCAGGCACCGCAGAGCTGCGCGCCGCAGCCGAACTTGGTGCCGGTCAGGCCGATTTCGTCACGGATGACCCACAGCAAAGGGGTGTCGGGCTCGGCCTGGGCCTCGACGGCCTTGCCATTGATCTTGAAGCGGGTGCTCATGCGGGTCTCCTCGGGAAGAAGCGCGCGCGACGCCGGCGCGCAACAGCGCGCATGGTGTCTGCTGCGCCACCGGTCCGCCGAGAGGACAAACCCGACTGTTGCAGCGACGCCTTGGGCCAATTTGGATCATTGCACCGGCGCAGCGGATGTCAGGCCCGCAAACCGAGCACCTGGGGGTTGAGCGCGGTTGGCGGCCGGCCCGCCTCGGGCCCCTGGCCCAGCGCGGCCAGCAGGTTGCGCGCGGCCAGGTCGGCCATCGCCCGGCGGGTGGGCAGGCTGGCGCTGGCAATGTGCGGCGTGAGCACCACATTGGGCAGAGCCAGCAGGCCGGGGTGCACCGAGGGCTCACCCTCGAACACGTCCAACCCGGCCGCGCCGATGCGCCGCTCGCGCAACGCCTCGGCCAATGCCGCATCGTCGACCACACCACCGCGGGCGATGTTGGTCAGCGTGGCTGTGGGCTTCATCAGCGCCAGCTGGGCCGCACCCACCAGGTGATGGGAGGCCGGGCTGTAGGGCACCACGATCACCAGATGGTCGGCCTGGCGCAGCAGCGCGTCCTTGTCGACCCAGCGGGCGCCCAGTTGCTGCTCGACGGCGGCATCAAGCCGGCTGCGGTTGTGGTAGATCACCGGCATGCCAAAGCCCAGCGCACCGCGCCGGGCAATGGCCTGGCCGATGCGGCCCATGCCCAGCACGCCCAGCGTGGCGCCATGCACATCGGCGCCAGCGAACAGGTCGTAACGCCATTGGGTCCACTGGCCGGCACGCAAGAAATGCTCGCTCTCGGTGATGCGCCGGGCGGTGGCCATCATCAGCGCGAAGCCGAAATCGGCGGTGGTCTCGGTCAGCACGTCCGGCGCTTTGCTGACCAGCTCGCCGGCCGCGCTGCAGGCCGCCAGGTCGATGTTGTTGAAGCCCACCGCCATGCTGCACACCGCCTTGATCGACGGGCAGGCGGCCAGCAGCGCAGCGTCGATGCGCGGCATGCCGGCCACGATCAGCCCGGCGCAGCCCTGGGCGCGCGCGGCCAGCGCGGCGGGGTCATCCAGCGCCGCCTCGCCAACGCTGTCCACGTCGAAGGATTCGCGCAGCCTGGCCAGCACGCCGTCGAACATCGGGATGGTCACCAGCACGCGGGGTCGGTTCGTTGCGGACATGTCAGCGCATCCAGATGAAAGTGACCGCCAGGAACAGCGGCAGCAGAATGCCGCAGGACCAGGCCATGTAGCCGAAGAAACTGGGCATGCGCAGGCCACGGTCCTCGACGATGGCCTTGACCATGAAGTTGGGCGCATTGCCGATGTAGCTGTTGGCGCCCATGAAGACCGAGCCGGCCGAAATCGCCGCCAGCGTGGTGGCCAGTTTGCCCATCAACAGGGCTGGATCGCCGCCGGCCAGGTTGAAGAAGACCAGGTAGGTGGGCGCATTGTCCAGGAAGGACGACAAAACACCCGAATACCAGAAATAGGCCCAGGGCAGCGGTTGGCCGTCGGGGCCGGTGACCGCCCGCGCCACTGCGGCCATCGGGCCGTCCAGGCCGGCCTTGAGCATCGCCAGCACCGGCAACATGGTCACGAAAATGCCGATGAACAGCTTGGCCACCTCCTGCATCGGGCCCCAGCCGAACTGGTTGGCGGCGCGCACCGCGCGCGGCGTGATCCCCAGCGAAACCAGCGTGACCAGCACCAGCAAGCCGTCGCGCAAGGCGTTCTGCAACTCGACGTCGGTGCCCAGCAGATGGAACACGATGCCGGGCTTCCAGGTGCCGCTCATCAGCACCAGAGCGACCACCGCCGCCAGCGGCAGCAGGTTGATGACGCCGTCCAGGCCGAAGCGCTGCGCTTTGTCGGGCGTCGGGTCCTGCGGCATCACCCCTTCGCGCCGGTACCAATAGCTGTCGAGTCCATAGAACAGCGCCAGCAGCGCAGCGAGCATGAACAGGGTTTCGGGAAACAGATGGCGGGCGGTCCAGAAAAAATCGACCCCCTTCAGGAAACCCAGGAACAAGGGCGGATCGCCCAGCGGCGTCAGCGATCCGCCGACGTTGCTGACGATGAAGATGAAGAACACGAACACATGCACGGTGTGCTTGCGGTTGTCGTTGGCGCGGATCAGCGGCCGGATCAACAACATCGACGCGCCGGTGGTGCCCATCAGGCTGGCCAGCACTGCGCCCAGGGCCAGCACGCCGGTGTTGAGCAGCGGGCTGCCATGCAGATTGCCGCGCACATAGATGCCGCCTGACACCGTGAACAGCGCCGTCAGCAGCACGATGAAGGGGATGTACTCGGCCAGCAGCGTGTGCACCAGCGCCTGGCCGGCAGCGCCGGCGCCGAACGCCAGCGCAAAGGGCAGCAGCATCGCCAGCGACCAGCCGGCCGCCACCTTGCCAAAGTGCTGGTGCCAGAACGCTGGCACCAGCAGCGGCATCAGCGCGATCGACAGCAACATGCCGGCAAACGGCAAGCCCCACCAGGCCGACAGCGAACGGCCATCGATCTCGGCCGCACAGGCCACGCCGCTGCCGGCAAGCAGTCCGCAGGTCAACAACAAGCGACCAACACGCATGGGGACACTCCGGGCGGGGGGGGGTTGCAGGCGGGCGGATTCTAGGAGCCTGTCGGGCCCCGATCAGCCGCCGCTTGCCAAGCTGACCAGGCTTGATGCGCCAGCTGCACCGTGCGCAGTTGCACCGCCACGGTGACATGGATGTCATGGCCATAGCCACCGGCCATCAGCACCGCCACCGGAACGCGGCGCTGGCCCAGCCAGGCCAGCACCCGGCGGTCGCGCTCGGCCAGGCCTGCGGCCGTGAGTTTGAGCCGGCCCAGGCGATCACCCTCGTGCGGATCGGCGCCGGCCAGGTAGAAGGCCAGGCCGGGCCGGCGCCCCACTGCCAACTGGCGCTGCCAGGCCGTGTGCAGCGCCTGGTCCAGCGCCGCCAGGTAGGGCGCGTCGGTGCAGCCGTCGGGCAGGTCGACATCCAGGTCGCTGGCCACCTTGCGGAAGGGAAAATTGCGCTCACCGTGCAAGGACATTGTGAACACCGTCGGGTCGTCCTGGAAGATTGCTGCCGTGCCATTGCCCTGGTGCACGTCCAGGTCGATCACCCACAGCGGCAAGCCGCGCCGCTGCAGGCGGTGGGCCTCGGCCTGCATCAGGCGCCCGGCCACCGCCACGTCGTTGAACACGCAGAAGCCCGAACCCTTGTCGGCCTGGGCATGGTGGGTGCCGCCGGCCAGCTGGGCCGCCACGCCTTCTTGGCGTGCGGCCCGTGCGGCGGCGATGGACGCTCCCACCGAGCCCAGGCTGCGCTGCACCATCGCCGCCGACCAGGGGAAGCCGATCTCGCGCTGCGCCACCGCCGACAGCGTGCCCTGCAGCACGCTGCTGATGTAGTCCGGGCTGTGGGCCAGGGCCAGTTCACCTTCGCTGGCCGGCTGGCTGGCCTGCAGCCGCAGGCCCGCCACCTCGGCCACCACCCGGCCATGCAGCAAACCGTACTTGGACATCGGAAAGCGATGACCGGCCGGCAAGGCCAGGGAGAGGTGGGGGTTGCTGAACACCTGCATCGCAGGCGCCGATTGTGCCCAGCCTGGCCGCCTCGGCTGGGGCCGGGCCCGCGCTGCCATAGACCCGACCCCGAACAGCTTCAAGTTATTTGTTGCAGCGCAACAAAAAGTGCTTGCATTCATCCGCAGCCGGTCTATACTTCGAGCCATGTTGCAGTGCAGCAAACTTTCAAGATTCCCGTCAACCACCTGGAGTGAACTATGACCTACCTGACCCAAGACCAGATCGCCGCCGCCAGCAAGGCCAACCTCGAAACCCTGTTCGGCCTGACCAACAAGGCTTTCGAAGGCGTGGAAAAGCTGGTCGAACTGAACCTGCAAGTGGCCAAGGCCACCCTGGCCGAGTCGGCTGAGAACACCAAGGCCGCCCTGGGTGCCAAGGACGCGCAAGAACTGATGGCCCTGCAAGCCAGCCTGTTGCAGCCGTCGGCCGAGAAGGCCGCTGCCTACAGCCGCCATATCTATGACATCGCTGCGGCCACCACCGCCGACTTCACCAAGGCCGCCGAAGCCCAGTTCGCCGACCTGCAGAAGAACTTCATGTCGGTGGTTGACAGCGCCGTCAAGAACGCCCCGGCCGGCAGCGAAAACGCCGTGACGCTGGTGAAGTCGGCCATCTCGGCCGCCAACAACGCGTTCGAGTCGGTGCAGAAGGCCAGCAAGCAGGCCGCTGAAATGGCCGAGGCCAACTTCACCGCAGTCACCAATTCGGCGGTCAAGGCCAGCCAGGTTGCCACCAAGTCGGCCAAGCGCGCCGCCTGATTTCTGCCCAAGACCCGAGACCACTGAAAACGCTGCGGAACTTATCCGCAAGCCCGGGTCTCAGACCCAGGGTTGCGGTGGGCGAGCCGCAACGTCCGTGATTGGTTGTCTCCTCGGTACCTTTCGAAAGCTGCTTTCCAGGTACCTTCAGCCCAGTGGCTTGCCACTGGGCTTTTTTATGTCCGCAAGAACGCTAAGCGCCAGACTCACAAGGTCAGCGCCGCCAGGCGCGCCCGCAGCGCTGGCAAGGCCGCCAGGCCGGCCACACGGCCGGCGTCAATGGCGCGCTTGCGGGCGGTGAAGTCGGCGCTGGACACGCCGGCCAGGGACGGACGGACGACGATGTCGGCATCCTTCAATTCGAGTTGGTTGATGCTCTTGCCCATGATCGCAAAAGTCTGCAGCAGCATCTTGAATGGGTCGCCGGTGGCGTTGCCATCGGGTGGCGAGGAGATGTCCACCGCCACCACCAGCTCGGCCCCCATCTGGCGCGCGAAGCGCACCGGCACCGGCGAGACCAGGCCGCCGTCCACATACTCGCGGCTGCCGATGCGCACCGGCTGAAACACCGCCGGCACCGCGCTCGAGGCCCGCACCGCCATGCCCACATCGCCGCGCTGGAACAGCATCGGCAGGCCATTGTCCAGGTCGGTGGCCACGATGCCCAGCGGTATCGGCAGCTGCTCGATGGTGCGCCCGCCGGTCTGCTCGCGCACATAGCGTGCCAGGGCCTCACCGCGGATCAGGCCCCGGCCCGGGAATGACCAATCGGTGATCGCCGACTCGTCCATGGCCAGCGCCACCCGGGCCAGCTCGGCCCCCGGCCGGCCGGCCGCGTACAGGGCCGCCACCAGGCTGCCGGCCGACGTGCCCACCACCAGATCCGGCTTGATGCCAGCCTCCTCCAGCACCTGGATCACCCCGATGTGGGCAAAGCCCCGCGCTGCCCCGCCGCCCAGGGCCAGGCCGATGCGTGGCGGCCGGGGCGGCTTGGGCGGCTGCGCCGGCAGGCTTGCAGTCGGCACGGCCGGCGGTGGGGTCTGGCAGGCGCTGAGGGCGGCGGCCAGGGCGCTGGCCCACAGGCATCGGCTGGCGGTTCGTCGATTCATCTCCGGATTGTAGGAAGCCGGTGGCTTGAGCCTCTTGCATATGCCTCAAAAGAATAAGTAGACAACTATTTCGTCGTTGTTGTTTATATGGAGCCCCCGTACATTCGCGCCCAGCTCGGGGCATGCTGCCCTGCAACATAAAGTGCCTGGCACGGGATGGACATGGACTGGATCGCAATCGTCAGCGGGTTTGGCATCGGCGCCATCGTCGGCATGACCGGCGTCGGCGGCGGGTCGTTGATGACGCCGCTGCTGATCAGCGTGTTCAGGCTGAGCCCGGCGGTGGCCATCGGTACCGACCTGTGGTTTGCCGCCGTCACCAAATCGGGCGGCGCCTGGGCCCATCACCGGCATGGCCATGTCGATTACCGCATCACCGGTCTGATGCTGGCCGGCAGCATCCCGGCGGCCGTGGCCACCGTGGCCATGATGCACTTCACCGGCATCACCAAGGGCTGGGCCGCCGCCCTGACCTTCTCGCTGGGCATCGCCTTGCTGCTGACCGCCGTGGTGGTGCTGTTCAGGCAGGCCCTGCACCGCCTGGCCCTGCAGCTGGAACGTGGGTTGCCCGAGCGCCGCAAGGCCGGCCTGACCGTGGCAGCCGGGGCCTTGCTGGGGGTGCTGGTGTCGCTGTCGTCGATCGGCGCGGGTGCGCTGGGTGCAACCCTGATCCTGCTGCTCTACCCGCGCCTGCCTGCCCAGCGCCTGGTGGGCACCGACATCGCCCACGCGGTGCCGCTGACCCTGGTGGCCGGCATCGGCCATGCCACCCTGGGCCATGTGAACTGGGCCCTGCTGGCCGCCCTGCTGCTGGGCTCCCTGCCCGGCATCTGGCTCGGTGCGCAATTGTCAAAATCGATGCCCGAGCGCCTGGTGCGCGCGCTGCTGTGCGTGTCCCTGGTGACCGCCGGCCTCAAGGTCATCCACTGACCCCCTACAGAGCTACTCGCTGAGCCGAATATGTACGCCTATACCGATTTCGACCGCCACTTCGTGCAGGCCCGCGCGGCCCAGTTCCGTGACCAGCTGCAGCGCCACCTGGCCGGCCAGCTGCCTGACGAGGACTTCCGCGCACTGCGCCTGCAGAACGGCTGGTATGTGCAGCGCCATGCGCCCATGCTGCGGGTGGCGGTGCCTTATGGCGAATTGAACAGCCGCCAATTGCATACCCTGGCCGACATTGCTCGCGACCATGACCGCGGCTACGGCCACTTCACCACCCGCCAGAACCTGCAGTACAACTGGATCCCGCTGACCCAGGCCGCCGACGTGATGGACCGGCTGGCCGCCGTGGACATGCATGGCATCCAGACCAGTGGCAATTGCATCCGCAACATCACCAGCGATGCGCTGGCCGGCGTGGCCGCCGACGAGATCGTCGACCCACGGCCCTATGCCGAGGTGATGCGCCAATGGAGCACCCTGCACCCCGAGTTCGCTTTTCTGCCGCGCAAGTTCAAGATCGCGGTCACCGGTGCGATCGAGGACCGTGCGGCCATCGGCTGGCACGATGTCGGCCTGCAATTGAAGAAGAACGCGGCCGGTGAGGTCGGATTCCAGGTGCTGGTGGGCGGCGGCATGGGTCGCACCCCAATCATTGGCAGCGTGATCCGCCAGTTTCTGCCCTGGGCCCAGATCCTGTGCTTTCTCGAGGCCATCGTGCGGGTCTACAACCGCTACGGCCGGCGCGACAATGCCTACAAGGCGCGCATCAAGATCCTGGTCAAGTCCGAGGGCCAGAAGTACTTCGACGCGGTGGAGACCGAATTCCAGCGCATCCTGTCCGAGGACGTGGGCGCCGGCACGCAATTGATCCCGCAGGCCGAGTTCGACCGCATCGCCGCCTGCTTTGCCCGCCCCCAGGGCGTGGTGGCCACCACCAGCACCGACCTGGCCGCAGTGGCCGCCACCGCGCCCCTGCCCTACCAGCGCTGGCTGCAGCGCAATGTGCATGCCCACCAGGTGGCGGGCTACCGCGCGGTGACCCTGTCGCTCAAGCGCGCCGGTCTGCCGCCGGGCGACGCCACCGCCGACCAGATGGACAACGCCGCCCGGCTGGCCAGTGCCTACAGCCAGGCCGAGCTGCGGGTGACGCATGACCAGAACCTGCTGCTGCCCTGGGTGCGCGAGGCCGACCTGCCGGCACTGTTCGAGGCCGCCCGTGCGGATGGCTTTGCCACGCCCAACATCGGCCTGCTCACCGACATGATCAATTGCCCGGGCGGCGACTTCTGCGCGCTGGCCAATGCCCGCTCGATTCCGATCGCCGCGGCCATCACCGAGCGCTTCGAGGACCTGGACGAGATCCACGACATCGGTGACATCGACCTGCACATCAGCGGCTGCATCAACAGCTGCGGCCATCACCACAGCGGCCACATCGGCATCCTGGGCGTCGACAAGGACGGCAGCGAGTGGTACCAGGTCTCGCTGGGCGGGTCCGACGGCAGCACGATCAGCGGGGAATCGACCCCTGGCAAGGTGATCGGCCCGTCGTTCGCCGCCGAGGAGGTGCCCGACGTGATCGAGGCCGTGATCGACACCTACCGCGCCCACCGCCTGGCCGCCGAGCGCTTCATCGACACGGTGCGCCGCATCGGCCTGCCGCCCTTCAAGGCCGCTGCGGACAGCCAGCGCCACCTGACCGCCGTTCGCTGAACCGACGCCCCGCATTGCCACACCGCCAAACCATGCAATTCATCCACCCCCAACAAGACCCCTGGCAGACCGCTGGCGGTGAAGACGGCCCGCAACCCCACCCGCCGGTGCGCGCGCACAGCCTGCTGACGCTGGAGCAATGGCATGCCGTGCGCGATACCTGGCCGGCCAGCGTGCCGGCCGGGGTGAGCCTGGCCAACAACATCGATGTCGAAACCCTGGCCGCCGATCTGCCCCGCCTGGCGCTGGTGGTGCTGCAGTTCCCGAAATGGGTGGACGGCCGGGCCTACACCCAGGCCCGGCTGCTGCGCGCGCGCTACCGATTTGCTGGCCAGGTGCGCGCCACCGGCGATGTGCTGGTGGACATGGTGCCGCTGCTGGCGCGCACCGGCTTCAGCGCCGCGCAACTGCGCAGCGACCAGAAGCTGGAGGCCGCGCACCGCGCGCTGGGCTACTTTGCCGGCCACTACCAGGGTGATGTGCAGCAACCCCTGCCCGCCTTTGCACGCGACCTGGGCAGTGAACTGGCCGCCGCCCAGGCCCGAGCCCGGGCCCAGGCCGAGCTGTCGGTGGGCGAGGGCATCTGAGATGAGCGCCATCGATCTGTATGCCCGGCTCACCCCGGGATTCGACGGCCGCTTGGCGCATGCGCTGGCGGTGCTGCAATCGGCCGCCACCGACCATGCTGCCGGCATCGTGCAATCCACCAGCCTGGGGGCCGAGGACATGGTGGTCACCGACTTGATCGCCCGCCACCAGCTCGCCATCCCGGTGGCGACGCTGGAGACTGGCGCGCTGCATGCCGAGACCCTGGCCTTGGTCGGCCGCATCGAGCAGCACTACGGCCTGGCACTGGAAGTGTTCAAGCCCCAGGCCGATGCAGTGCTGCATTTCGTCAAGACCCAGGGCGAGGACGCGATGTACCGCAGCCTGGCGCTGCGCAAGGCCTGCTGTGGCCTGCGCAAGATGGAACCGCTGGGCCGCATGCTGGCCGGGCGCTCGGCCTGGGTCACCGGCCTGCGGCGCGAGCAGAGCAACGCCCGCGGCGTGGTGCCCTTCCGGGAACGCGACGACACGGGCCGCGTCAAGCTCAACCCGCTGGCCGACTGGAGCTGGGCCGATGTCTGGCATTACATCCAGCTGCATGGCGTGCCCCACAACCCGCTGCACGACCAGTTCATGCCCAGCATCGGCTGCGCGCCCTGCACCCGCGCCATTGCAGTGGGCGAGGACTTCCGCGCCGGGCGTTGGTGGTGGGAGGACGAGTCGCTGAAGGAATGCGGCTTGCATGTCAAACCGGACAACGTTTCCATGATCGGAGCCTCGGCATGAACGCCCGCGTCAACCTCGACACCCTGCTGCCCGAGCTGGACCACCGCCATCTCGACTGGCTCGAAGAGGAAGCCATCTTCATCCTGCGCGAGGTGGCGGCCAGCTTCGAGCGGCCGGCCTTGCTGTTCTCGGGTGGCAAGGACAGCTGCGTCGTGCTGCGCCTGGCCGAGAAGGCCTTCAAGCGCCGAGTCACAAGGCCCCTTGACCCAACGCTTCGCGCCGGGTCGTTCCCCGAGGGGAGCTCGCCGGCTGCGGAGCGGCCGGGCGCCGGCGCCGGCAATGACTTTGCCGGCCAGCTGCCCTTCCCGCTGCTGCATGTGGACACCGGCCACAACTTTCCCGAGGTGATCGCCTTCCGCGACCAGCGCGTGGCCGAGATGGGCGAGCGCCTGGTGGTCGGCCATCTGGAAGACAGCATGCGGCGCGGCACCGTGCGCCTGGCCCACCCGCTGGAATCGCGCAACGGCCACCAGACCGTGACGCTGCTCGAGGCCATCGAGGAGCACCGCTTCGACTGCCTGATCGGCGGCGCCCGGCGCGACGAGGAGAAAGCCCGCGCCAAGGAGCGCATCTTCAGCCACCGCGACAGCTTCGGCCAGTGGCTGCCCAAGGAACAGCGGCCCGAGCTGTGGACCCTGTTCAACACCCGCCACCGGCCGGGTGAGCATTTCCGCAGCTTCCCGATCAGCAACTGGACCGAGCTCGATGTCTGGCTCTACCTGGCGCGCGAGAACATCCCCCTGCCCGGCCTGTACTACAGCCACCAGCGCCAGGTGATCCGCCGCAAGGGCCTGCTGGTGCCGCTGACCGAAGTGACCCCGCCCGAACCCGGTGAGACCGTCGAGACCGCCACCGTGCGCTTCCGCACCGTGGGCGACATGACCTGCACCTGCCCGGTGGAAAGCGATGCGGCTAACGCCGCCGAGATCGTGGCCGAGACGCTGACCGTGACCGTCAGCGAGCGCGGCGCCACCCGCATGGACGACCGTACGTCCGAGGCCTCGATGGAGCGCCGCAAGAAAGAAGGGTATTTTTAGCCCCCCTCGCCCGAAGCGCCTTTGGCGCTCCGCCCAGGGGGCGACGCCTGCAGCCCGGCAAAGCCGGCACTGCGGCGTCCGCTTGATGGCACCGCTGCGTGCCCCGCCTAGCGCGCTGCGGCGCAATGGAGACTGACTATGAGTGCTGTGCTGAAAACTGACCTGTTGATCGATGAAGATTCAATCACCGACCACCGCGCGCTGCGCTTCCTCACCGCCGGCAGCGTGGACGACGGCAAGAGCACGCTGATCGGGCGCCTGCTGTTCGACAGCCAGGCGATCCTGGCCGACCAGCTCGATTCGCTGGAAAAGCGCGCCGCCGGTGCGCCGGTGGACCTGTCGCTGCTGACCGACGGCCTGGAGGCCGAGCGCGAGCAGGGCATCACCATCGACGTGGCCTACCGCTACTTCGCCACCCGCAAGCGCAAGTTCATCATCGCCGACGCCCCCGGCCATGAGCAGTACACCCGCAACATGGTCACCGCCGCGGCCGGCAGCGACGCCGCCGTGGTGCTGGTCGACATCACCAAGATCGACTGGCAGGGCACCCCGGCCGGCCAGCGGGTGCCGCTGCTGGCGCAGACCCGCCGCCATGCGCTGCTGGCGCACCTGCTGCGGGTGCCCAGCATCGTGTTCGCGGTGAACAAGCTCGATGCGGTGGCCGACCCCCAGGCCGCCTTCGAAGCCACGCGCAGCGCCTTGCTGGCCTTTGCCGCGTCGGCCGGTCTGTCCGGGCTGGCCGGCATCATTCCGGTCAGCGCACTGCGCGGCGACAACGTCACCCTGCCGCTGGATGTGCCCTGGTACCGCGGGCCCAGCCTGCTGCAGTTGCTCGAGCGCCTGCCCACCACCCAAGAGCGCGTCCAGGGCGCCTTGCTGCAACCGGTTCAATACGTGGCCCGTGACGAAGCGCAGGCCCCGCAAGACGCCAAGGGCAGTGGCCACCAGCCGCGCGTGTTCTGGGGCCGGATCGCCCATGGCGCCGTGCAGGCCGGCGACGCGGTGCAGGTCTTCCCGAGTGGCGAGCTGGCACGGGTGGTCGAGGTGCGCCGCGCCGGCAGCACGGTGGCGTCGGCCCAGGCGGGCGAATCGGCCGGCATCGTGCTGGATCGCCAGCTCGACATCTCGCGCGGCGACTGGATCGCCAGCCCGGGCAGCCTGCAGGCGACCCAGCGCTTCACCGCCACCCTGGCCTGGCTGGACACCGAGCCTGCCACCGTCGGCCGCAAATACTGGGTGCGCCACGGCAACCGCTGGGTCCAGGCGCGCATCTCGGCCATCGAGCACCGGCTCGACATCCACGACCTGCAGCCGGTTGATGCCCACACCCTGGCGGTCAACGAGATCGGCCAGGTGACGGTGGACCTGCAGCAGCCGCTGCCGCTGGAACCCTACCTCAACAACCGGGTGGGGGGTGCGCTGATCGTGGTCGACCCGGCCAGCAACCGCACCAGCGGCGCCTTGCTGGTCAAGGCGGCGGGCTGAGCCCCACGGCCTGCCCGCGCCGGCTTCGCATTGCCATCCGACCACCCTCCACAATCGGTGCAATGAGCCACGACGCTACTGCCCTGCCTCGGGTGGTCTTCATCGGCGCCGGTCCCGGTGCAGCCGACCTGATCACGGTGCGCGGCGCACGCCGCCTGGCCCGGGCCGAGGTGGTGCTGTTCGATGCCCTCACCGACCCGGCGCTGCGCGAACTGGCGCCCCAGGCCCGGTGGGTAGACGTGGGCAAGCGCGGCTTCGGCCATGCCACGGGCCAGGCGGCCATCAATGTGATGTTGCTGCACGAAGCCCAGACCCATGCCTGCGTGGTGCGTCTGAAGGGCGGCGACCCCAGCATCTTCGGCCGCCTGGAAGAAGAGCTGGAAATCCTGCAGGCCCACGGTATCGACTGTGAAGTGGTGCCTGGCGTGACCTCGGCACTGGCCGCCGCCGCGCAGGGGCAGCGCCCCCTGACCCGGCGTGGCATCGGCCGCAGCGTCAGCCTGACCACCGCGATGACCCAGTTGGGCACCCTGCAGGCCACCCGCACCGCCGATACCGAGGTGTTCTACATGGCCGGGCGCCAGCTGCCGGCGCTGTCTGCCAAGCTGCAGCAGGCCGGCTGGCCGGGCGCCACACCGGTGTGCGTGGTTTCACGCGCCGGTTGGCCCGATGCCCGCATCAGCCAGCACAGCGTGGCCAGCCTGCCCGAGGCCGCCGCCCTGCATGCCGATCGGCCGGCGGTGGTGACCGTGGGCGCCGGCGGCAGCCCGCTGGCCACGGATACACCCGGCAGCAAGACCCCAGGCCCTGAGCGGATGCAAGCCGATCCACACGGCCGGCCCGACTAAAATCCACGGTTTGCTGACACGCAGCCTGCCAACGCGGGCCGGCGCAACCGGCAACCAGACACCCCAACCCCTCGAGCCCCCATGACCCACGTCGTCACCGAATCGTGCATCCGCTGCAAGTACACCGACTGCGTCGATGTCTGTCCGGTCGACTGCTTCCGCGAAGGCCCCAACTTCCTGACCATCGACCCGGACGAATGCATCGACTGCGCCGTCTGCATCCCCGAGTGCCCGGTCAACGCCATCCTGCCCGAAGAAGACGTGCCGAGCGAGCAATTGCACTTCATCAAGCTCAATGCCGACCTGGCCAGGAACTGGCCCAGCATCACCAAACGCAAGACCCCCTTGCCCGATGCCGACGACTGGAAAGACACCAAGGACAAGTTGTCCGAGCTGATCCGCTGAGGCGCCTGCACATGCCCGACGCCCCGCTGCCCGGCCAGGGGCCAGCGCAGAACGGTGCGATCCACACCGACGCCCTGGTGGTCGGGGCCGGCCCGGTGGGCCTGTTCCAGGTCTTCCAGCTGGGCCTGCAAGGCATCAGCGCCCAGGTGATTGACGCGCTGCCGGTGCCAGGCGGCCAGTGCATCGAGCTCTACCCCGACAAGCCGATCTACGACATACCCGGCTTGCCGGTTTGCACTGGGCGCGAGTTGGTGGACCGCCTGCGGCTGCAAGTCCGGCCGTTCGCGCCGGCCTTCCACCTGGGCCAGACCGTGGCCAGCTTGCAGGTCCAGGCCGACGGCCGCTGGCTGGCCGGCAGCAGCAGTGGGGTGCAATTTCTGGCCCGCAGCGTGTTCATCGCGGCGGGCGTGGGTGCCTTCCAGGCGCGCACCCTCAAGGTGGCCGGCGCCGAGCGCCACGCCGGACGCCAACTGCACTACCAACCCCCCAAACAAAGCCTGGCCGGCCAGCAGGTGCTGGTGCTGGGCGGCGACGATGCCGCATTGCAGGCTGCGGTCGATCTGGCGACGCTGCAGCCCGGCCAGCGCCCCGCCCGCATCGGCTTGCTGCACCGGCGCGCCACGCTGTCGGCCACGCCGGCCCTGCGCCAGCAATGGCAGGCGTTGCTGCAGCAGGGCGCGGTGCATTTTGAAGTGGGCCAGATCCTGTCCCTGGACAGCAAGGGTACGGACGACGACCGCCTGGTGGCGGTGCAGATCGTCGGTGAAGACGGTGCCGTGCGGCGCCTGCCGGTGGACACGCTGCTGGCCTTTCTGGGCCTCAGCCCCAAACTGGGGCCGCTGGCCCAATGGGGCCTGGCATTGCAGCGCCGCCAGCTGGTGGTTGATGCGGCCAGTTTCGAGACCAGCCTGCCCGGTATCCATGCGGTAGGCGACGTGGTCACCTACCCAGGCAAGAAGAAGCTGATCCTGTGCGGCTTCCATGAGGCTACGCTGGCCACGTTTGCCGCCCTGCAACGCCTGCGGCCCGACGCGCCAGCGCAGCTGCAATACACCACCACCAGCGCCCTGCTGCAGCAGCGCCTGGGTGTGGCTGTAGAACCAACAGCCGCGCCCGGTGCCGGCGATCCCGACCACTGATCGTTGATAATCCGTCTCGTCGGTGTGGCCCTCGGGCGGCATCGGCACTTCGCTAGGGGTGTTGCGCCGTGCAAGCGGTGCGACTGAGAAAGACCCTTTGAACCTGATCGAGGTAATCCTCGCGCATGGGAAGCAACCTGCACCTGCCCACGGCCCCGCCGTGTGTTCATCCCAGTGTTTGCGTACCCGTGAAGCCCATGAACGCTCACGATGACAAACCATTTCGCAACGCTGAAATCCCCCTCCCGCCTGCGCCGCCAGGCATTGGCCAAGGCCGTCTTGCTGTTGACCACCCTGCCCGCCCAGGCCCAATCCACCGACAGCACCCAAACTGTCACGGTAAGCGGCAGAAATGCCGCCAATCCGGTCAGCGTCGCTGGCTTCGGCGACCTGCCGCTGGCGCGGCTGCCCTTCTCGGCCAGCGTGCTGAGCACCAGCCAGCTGCAGGACGCCGGCGTCAACAGCCTGGCCGACCTGACACGGCTGGATGCCAGCACCACCGACGCCTACAACGCCCCGGGCTACTGGGGCCAGCTGGCGGTGCGTGGCTTCACGCTGGACAACCGCTTCAACTACCGCCGCGACGGCTTGCCGATCAACGCCGAAACCGTGATCGCCCAGGGCAACAAGCAGGCGCTGGAGATCCTGAAGGGCACCAGCGGCTTGCAGGCCGGCACCAGTGCGCCAGGCGGATTGGTCAACCTGCTCGTCAAGCGCCCGCGCGATCAGGTGCACAGCATCAGCCTGGGCTGGGAGCAGGACGGCAGCTACGGTGCGGCCCTCGACATGGGCAGGCGCAGCGGCGCGCTGGGCTGGCGCATCAACGCCAGTGCCGAGCACCTGGACCCCACCACCCGAAGCGCCCAGGGCCGGCGCGAATTGCTGGCCGCCGCCGTCGACATGCAGCTGGGCGGCAGCGGCCTGCTCGAGGCCGAGCTGGAATGGAGCCGCCAGAGCCAGCCCAGCACCCCCGGCTTCAGCCTGCTGGGCGACAAGCTGCCCGACGCCAACAGCATCAACCCGCGTATCAACCTGAACAACCAAGCCTGGAGCCTGCCGGTGGTGATGGCCGGCCAGACCGCGTCGCTGCGCTACACCCAGACCTTGAGCGCCGACCTTCAGCTGGTCGCACATGCGATGCGACAGGATCTGAAAAGCGACGACCGCATCGCCTTCCCCTATGGCTACTACCCGAACGCAAGCCCGGCCAACCGTGCCAATCCCGACCTGTACTACGACTGCGGATCCACCTGCGACCGCTACAACAGCGACGGTCGATTCAGCTACTGGGACTTCCGCAGCGAGGGCGAGCGCCGCACCAGCGACGCGTTGGACCTGTCTGCCCATGGACGGGCGGTGCTCGGCGGCCTGAGCCACCGCTTCAGTGCCGGCGCCTTGTTCACTCGCTACCAGGCGCGTTTGAACATGCAGGCCTTCAACCTGATCGAGACAGCCGGCCAGATCGACGCCAGCGTGCAGGTGCCAAGCAATGCAACACCCTACGACGAGAATACCCAGCGCGACGAGCGCGGCACCGAACTGCATCTGCAGGACACCATCACGCTGGGTCCGCAATGGAGCCTGTGGGCCGGCCTGCGCCACAGCCGCCTGCAGCGCCAGAGTGTGCGTACCGACGGCTCACGCGCCACCCGCTACGGCCAAGACCTGAGCACGCCCTGGCTGGCGCTGAGCCGCGCAATCACGCCGCTTGACATGGCCTATCTGAGTTGGGGCCAAGGGGTCGAATCGGAGGTGGCACCCAACCGCGCCATGTACCGTAACGCCGGCCAGGCCCTGCCAGCCCTGAAGAGCCGCCAGATCGAGGTCGGCTTCAAGCACAGCGAAGCCGCGCTGGACTGGCATATTGACGCCTTCGACATCGAACGCCCGGCCTGGCGCGATGTCGGTGCCTGCGTGCTCGACGACAGCTGCTTGCGGCAGGCGGACGGCCAGGCCCGCCACCGCGGCATGGAAGCCGAGATCGACTGGCGCGCCGGGCCCTGGAACCTGCGCGGCAGCGCGATGGCGCTTCAGGCGCGGCGCGAGGGATCGACCGAGCCCACATTGAACGGCCTGCGCCCGACCAACGTGCCGGCGCGCAGCCTGAAGGCGCAGGCCGCCTACACCGTCGCAGCGTTGCCGGGACTGGCGGTGCTGGGCTTCGTCACCCATGAAGGCGATCGCATGGTGCTACCCGACAACAGCATCGCCACGCCTGGCTGGACCCGGTTGGACCTTGCCGCGCGGTACACCCAACGCCTGGGCACGCAGACCTGGGTTTGGCGCGCGGGTGTGGACAATTTCGCCGACCGCCGCGCCTGGAAAGAGGCGCCCTACCAGTACGGCCACGCCTATCTCTATCCCCTGGCGCCGCGGACATTTCACGCCTCCGTGCAGGTCAGTCTTTGACCACCAATGGCAAATAAGGCTATACTCCAAGGCTCATTTCCTCGATAGCTCAGTCGGTAGAGCGCCGGACTGTTAATCCGTAGGTCCCTGGTTCGAGCCCAGGTCGGGGAGCCATAGTTAGCAAG